>URFP01000124.1:0-5001 GCA_900547235.1 uncultured Collinsella sp.
AATATAAAGAAATAAACCAGAGCTGAGCCGAGGTCGGAGCCGCCGCGAACGTCGCCCCCGCGCCCAAGCCCGCCGCCGCGAAGCCCTCGCCCACCGCACCTAAACCTCAGCCTAAAAAGGTCGCTCGTTCCAAGTCCGTCGAGCCCAAGCCGAGCCGTGACGAGATGACCTTTGCCCAGCGCATGGTTACCTCCAAGGAGCCTACGGGCGAGAACGAGATCCCTGGCATGGCGCCGGCTCAAAAAATCATCATTGTCCTTGCCCTCATCGCGTTTGTCATCTTTATGGGCTACACGATCCTGACCAGCATGGGCCTGCTCTAGCCCATTCGCGCTGGGTGCCATGCCCGAACACTCTGCCCTTTTCCAACCCTCAACCTCTGCACAACGCATCCGAAAGGTCGCCCCATGGCTTTGACCGACATCTCGCATCCCACCGACATTGCAATGCTCACCGATCTGTACGAGCTCACTATGGCCCAGGGCCTGTGGGAGAGCGGCAAGGCCAATGAGCAGGGTTGTTTTACCGCGTTTTACCGTGACCATCCCTTTGGCAGCGCCTATGCCGTCATGTGCGGCACCGCCGAGCTGCCCGAGCTTGTCGAGAACCTGCGCTTTACGCCCGAGGATATCGACTACCTCGCCTCACTCCAGGCCCCGGCCGGCGGCGCGATGTTCAAGCCTGCATTCCTCGACTACCTGCGCGATTTTCGTGCGCATGTAAACATCGACGCCGTCCCCGAGGGCGAGCTCGTCTTTCCGCGCGAACCCATGGTTCGCGTCACCGGTCCCGCGCTGGAGTGCCAGCTGCTCGAGACGGCGCTGCTCAACATTGTCGGCTTCCAGACGCTTGTCGCTACCAAGACGGCGCGCGTGGTGCTGGCGGCGGACGGCCGTCCCGTTGCCGAGTTTGGTCTGCGTCGCGCCCAGGGTCCCGATGGCGGCCTGGCTGTTGCGCGCGCGAGCTACGTGGCGGGCTGCTCGTCTACGTCCAACGTGCTTGCCGGGCGCCGCTACGGCATTCCCGTCTTTGGCACGCATGCGCATAGCTGGGTGATGAGCTTCGATTCCGAGCTCGAGGCCTTCCGCGCCTTTGCCAAGTCGAGCCCCAAGAACTGCACGCTGCTCATCGACACCTATGACGTGCGCGAGGGCTGTGAACATGCCATTACGGTTGCCAAGGAGATGGAAGCGGTGGGCGAGCGCCTGTCGGCCATTCGCATCGACTCCGGCGACCTCGCCAAGCTCTCAAAGTATGTGCGCGGCCGTTTTGATGCCGAGGGCCTGCCCTATGTGGGGATCTCGGTTTCTAACGATTTGGATGAGTACACGATTCAGTCCCTGCTCGACCAGGGCGCGCCCATCGACAGCTTTGGCGTGGGCACCAAACTCGCGACCTGCTACGATCAGCCTGCGCTGGGCGGCGTGTACAAGCTCGCCGCCCGCCGTGCGAGTGAGACGGACCCGTGGACGCCGGTGGTCAAGCTCTCCGAGCAGCCCTACAAGCGCACGATCCCGGGTGTGCAACGCGTACGCCGTTATTACGACGGCTTTGGCGGCCCGGTCTGCGATATGATCTACGACGAGGACCATCTGGCGGGGGAGGGCGCCGCGCGCGGCAATACCCTCGTGGCCGTGAATGATGCCGCCCTAGTGACCGACGTGTCCGAACTTGAGTATCGCGAGCTGCTGGTGCCGATCGTGCGCGATGGCAGTGCGGTGGCTCCGCGTGAGAGCATCCAGGACGCGCGCGAGCGCTGTGCTTGGGCACTCGATCATCTGGACGCAGCTTTCAAGCGCTTCCTGTACCCGCAGACCTATGTGGTGGGCATGGAGCAGGGCCTGGCTCAGGTGCGCGACGAGCTCGTGCGCAAGAACATGGCCGCGGCTTCTGCCTTTCCCTGGGCTCACTAATTCCTTGGGCGGTAGGGGCGAGTCACGCTTCCCTGGCCGCCAGCTCGGCCGTTCGCTGAACAGTTGATTGGTTTGACGTATGACGACTTCTTATAAAACGATGGTGGTAAAGATCGGTTCGTCCACGGTGGTGGGCGCCGATGGCAAGGTCAACCGCTCCTTTATCGGCGGGCTTGCCGATCAGGCCGCAGCGCTGCGCAAGCTCGGCTGGCGTCTGGTCGTGGTGAGCTCGGGCGCTATCGCCTGTGGCTATCCCGTGTTGGGCTTCGACCGCAAGCCGGTCGGCGACCTTCCGAGCTTACAGGCCTGCGCCTCGGCCGGTCAGTGCATCATCTCGTCGGCCTACGACGAGGAGTTTCATGCGCGCGACCTGCTCACCTCGCTCGTGCTGCTCACGCGCCACGATACGGCCCGCCGCACGTCCTACCTGCACGCGCGCGACGCCCTGCTGCGCCTGGTGGAGCTGGGCGTGGTGCCGGTCGTCAACGAGAACGATACCGTTACCGTCGATGAGATCAAGTTCGGCGACAACGACACGCTGGCGGCGCTTGTGAGCTGCCTGGTTTCTGCCGATCTGTGCGTGACGCTCTCGGACATCGATGGCCTCTACACCGCCAATCCGCATGAGGATCCGACGGCCGAGTTTATCCCGGTCGTGCATAAGATCGATGCCAAGATTATCGCCTCGGCGGGCGATTCTTCCACATCGGTGGGTACGGGCGGCATGATCACCAAGATTCGCGCGAGCCGCATTCTCATGACGGCGGGCATTCAGAGCGTGATTTGCTCGGGCGAGGAGCCCGATGCGCTCGTGCGTCTGGCCCGCGGCGAGAGCGTGGGTACGCTGTTCGATCCGCCGGCGGAGCGCCTGGACATCGCGCCCCGCAAGCTGTGGATCGCACTGGGTGACAAGGCACATGGCTCGGTGACGGTCGATGATGGTGCTGCGAAGGCGCTGGTTAGCCGTGGTTCTTCCTTGCTTGCGGTTGGTATTCGCGAGGTCGATGGCGCGTTTGCCGAGGGCGATGTGCTCGACGTGTGCGACCCGAGCGGCATGGTTGTCGCCCGTGGTATCGCCGAGGCCGATTCGGACGTGCTGGAGCTTGCCGCCGGCCGCCGCCAGGACCAGATTGCCAGCAACCGCCTGCTCGCAGACCTGGCCGAGAAGCCCGCGATACACAGGGATAACTTGATAGTGTTTGCATAAAGAGAGGCAGCGCTGCGGCTCGTTTTGCCAGCAGTGCTGCCTCTCCTTTTCCGGCACTTGGGGACGTTCCTATTGTGCCGGCAGGTGGGGACACTCCTTTGCTAGAAGATTCGGCGCAGGTCTCCGCGGTTGAGGGACTCGTCGAAGAGGTGCTTGAATACCACACTGCCGTGCAGGCCGTCGTGCTCGAACTCGTTGGTTACCCAGGCGTGCGAGTTGCCCACGCGGCTGAGCGTATCGAGCTGCATGCCCGAGTCCACGTACATGTCATCGAAGTACACCGCGGCCTGCAGGGGCACCTCGTTGCACGCCAGGCGCTGCGGGTCGTAGATCTTGTCCCAGCTTGTGTCTTCCATAAGCAGATCCATCGCCGGCTTGAAGGGCTTAAGTTCGGGCATCTGCTCAAACATCCACGGGAACATGGCCTCGCCGGTAAACATGAGCGGTCGCGTGAGCGTGTCGAACTCGGCACGATGGGCCTTCTCTTCTGCCGCGGCCCAGCGAATGGGCATGGTGTCGCCGTCGGCGTAGATGAACTCCTGAAGCGTCCAGTACAGCGGATTCGTGCGCGTGTTGGTGCGCTCGAAGGCGCGCATCAAAAAGCTGTCGGATACCGAGGCGCCGCAGGCCAGCGTGCCGTCGCCGTCAACAAAAGCATGATCGATAATCCAATGCATGCGCTCAAAGCTCGGCTTCATGCCAAAGTCGCTGCCCATGAGCTGCAGGCGTTCGACCGTCATCGGCGAGCCGTCGGGTAGCACGGGCTTTTGCTCCTCGAGGGCATCTGCCAGGGCCGCCACGCGCTCGACGTCGGCGGGGTAGCGGTTGTAATACTGCTGCGTCTTGGCAGCCATGCGCGGGAAGGTGTGCGCGTAGACCTCGCTTGCGCTCGCCGGTACGTGGGGGATGCCGCCGCAGGTAAAGCTTGCCGCCACGCCCTCGGGGAAGAGCGACAGGTAGCTCAGCGTCAAAAAGCCGCCGTAGCTCTGCCCGAGCGTGACCCAGGGCCTGCCGCCAAAGCCCACCAGGCGCAGGTACTCAAAATCGCGCACGATGGAGTTGGCGAGGTGGCGCTTGAGGAAGTCCGCCTGCGAGCGGTCCGCATCGGCGCCGGCTGCCTCGGCACGCTCGCCCAGTGCGGCAATCGTGCGCCCGTCTACACAGCTGCTGCGTCCGGTGCCGCGCTGGTCGGGCAGGACGACGCGGAAGTGCTTGACGGCCTCCTCGATCCAGCCGTCGCTTGTGGGTGACAGCGGACGCGGGCTCTCGCCGCCGGGGCCGCCCTGCAAAAACAGGAGCAGTGGCAGATCGTCGTTGATGCGGTCGGGCGCGCAAACCACACGGTAGAAGAGCTTGATGCTCTCGGGCGCACCTGCGATGGGCGCCGGCATGGCGCCGCGGCGCATGGTGCTGCCGACGGCCAGGAGCATCGGCTCCAGGCCGCGCCAGTCGAGGGGGACGTCGATGCTGTGGTCCTCGACATACAGGCCGGGGACGTGGTACGAAGTGATGAGGGCCATGTGAGTCTTCCGTTCGTTGCGGTGTTTCGGGTTGACCAATTCTACCGCCGCGGGCGAGGCCATGCGCAAATCGGCTACCATGGTTGCAAACTTCTAGGAGAAAGGGCCGCCCATGTCGGTCGATATAGCCACGTATGTCCACGATCTTGCCGTTGCCGCTAAGGCAGCGTCGGCCTCGCTTGCCACGGCGAGCGACGAGCAGCGCCAGGAGGCCGTGCGCGCCATGGCCGCAGCACTGCGCAACGGTGTCGACTCCATCGTTGCCGCCAACGAGCTCGATATGTCCGCCGCGCGCGATGCGGGGACCTCGGCGGGGCTCCTCGACCGTCATATTAGGCAGCAGGTTCACTTCCTGGTAGAC
>URFP01000125.1:0-4978 GCA_900547235.1 uncultured Collinsella sp.
GATTAATGGATGGAAACGGACGTTCTATCGGGACACACATTTTGTCCTATAAGCCTTACTGCTGAGATGCACGATGCTGTCCGGGCTGTCCGTTGCTATTGGGTTGTCGGTGCATGAAAAAATGCCGACATCCCGCCTCGGGGAGGAGGCGGGAACGCACCGAATAGACGGAGGGGTGCGGAGCGCGGTCGCGTCTCGACTGACGACGTTGCCCATCGACATCCTTATTGTACTGCATGACATGGTTCTTGGTTTATCGTGTCGAGCGCTTGTGTTGTGCCATTGCCTGCGGCAACGGTGTGCTACACTCTTTCACTGCTGAGTGGGCCAGACGGTCGCGCGATGTGCTGCTTGCAGCACGCGTGAGGAAAGTCCGGGCTCCAGAGGGCGGGATGCCGGCTAACGGCCGGGCGGAGTGATCCGACGGAAAGCGCCGCAGAAAAGAAGACTCCCACCTGCGCCGCAAGGCGTAAAGGGAAAAGCTGAAACGGTGGTGTAAGAGACCACCAGCGTCGTGGTAACACGGCGGCTTGGCAAGCCCCATCCGGAGCAAGCGCGAATAGGAACGCTATGGGCCGGCCCGGTCCGCGTTCGGGTAGCGTGCGTGGAGCTGCACGGTAAAGTGCAGACAAGATAAATGACCGTTCACGACAGAACCCGGCTTATAGGCCCACTCAGCTATCTTGTTGACGCTGCGACGGCGTCAGCTGGCCGATTTGGCGCTCATTCGTCGGTCGCCGCCATAAGGCGTGCTCCCTCCTCTTTCGGGCCAAATCGACTCAGCTGACGCCGTCTCGCTGTTTTTGCCTGGTCATCGGCGGCCCCATTTTTGTCGCAAACTTGTCTTTCAAGGCACCTTGCTCGTGCTGACGGGTTCTCGCTGTTGGTGACGGATTCATCGGCGTTGCCATTCTTTTCGCCGGGGTTATCGGTGCGGGCTTTGCCGTATTATTGAGACTGTTTGTTGCTTTGCTTGTTGTTGAGGGGCTTTGTTGGACAGCTATTTTACTCTGCAATCGAATATTGAGGCTACGGGTGAGTTCGTCGATCGTAAGAGTCGGTTTATTGCCCAGCTGGTCCATATTGAGTCCGAAGATGAGGCAAATGCCTTTATCGAGACGGTTCGAAAGCGCCATTACGACGCTCGACACAATGTTCCCGCGTGGATTTTGGTCGATGGACGCGAGCGCCAGAGCGATGACGGTGAGCCGAGCCGTACGAGCGGCATGCCGACGCTCGAGGTGCTGCGCGGCGCAGGACTCAAAAATGTTTGCTGCGTGGTGACGCGCTATTTTGGCGGCACGCTGCTGGGGCCCGGAGGCTTGGTACGCGCCTATACCGCGGCGACGCAGGCGGCGGTGGCCGCGGCTCAGGATGCCGGGCAGATCGTCGAGATGACGAGCGTCGTGCCCGTTGACGCGCATGTGGCCTATCCGCAGTATGAGCAGGTGCTTCGTTTGGCGCAGGATTGCGGTGCCAAGGTTGCGGATGCCGATTACGCGGACGCCGTGACGATTCATTTGGTGTTTAAGGCGGGGGAGCAGGAACCGTTTTGCGCTAAGATGCGCGAGCTTATGGCGGGGCGCGAGCAGATTGAGGCCGGCGCCCCCGAATTTGCCGAGTTCTAACGACGAGGGCCGGCGTGTTTTTGGATGGATCCCAAGCGCGCCGGCCGTCGTTTTATGTCGCTGCCGTTTACTCGGCGAGCTGCTTTAGCACATCGCAGGCGATCTCGACCGCATCGTCGATGCAGCCGGGGCAGCTGCGCAGCGGTCCCTTATCCGATCCGATGCCCTTGAGCGTGCCGCAGATGGTCGTCGTGTTTTTCTCGCCAAAACGCTTGGCGACCTCGCGCGACAGCTTGTAGGTCTGGCCCTTGGTCTTGGGGTTTTCCATGCCGTCGCTCATCACGAAGCCCATGATGGCCACGGCGCCCGAGATGGCGCCGCAGGTTTCGGTCATGCCGCCCATGCCGGCGCCAAAGCCCTCGGTGAGGGTGAAGGCAATCTGGGGATCGAGGCCGACGGCTGGCGCGAGCGTGCAGGCGACGGCCTGCGCGCAGTTAAAGCCGCGGGCGTGGTACTCGGCAGCCTGAGCCTGACAGGCGGTGATGCCGAGCTGGGCTGTATCGATTTGCTTCATCGGTGTCTCCTTGATTACGGTGTACCCGCCTATGGTACCCTTGCCGGTGTATGTAATCATTGAGAGCTTCAGGTATGCCTCATTTATATCCATCGAACAAATGCCTAAGGCTGAGACGAATGCCCCTGATTAATTTGTCCCATAACCTATCGGCGGGATGGGTTGAGAGGAGTGCAGGGTAGCGGTATCGTGAACCGAATAAAACGTAACCCAGGCAAGGGAGCTAGATATGAGCGAGCAGACCATCGGAACTACATGTGTTCAGGGCGGCTATCACCCGGGAGATGCCGAGCCGCGCCAGGTGCCCATCTACCAGTCCACCACGTGGAAGTACGACACGTCCGAGCACATGGGCAAGCTGTTTGACCTAGAGGAGTCGGGCTACTTCTACAGCCGTTTGCAGAACCCCACGTGCGATCTCGTTGCCGCCAAGATCTGCGAGATGGAGGGCGGCACCGCTGCGATGCTCACGAGCTCGGGCATGGCTGCGAATTTCCTCGCGATCTTTAACGTGGTCGGTGCCGGCGATCATGTGGTCGCGAGCTCTGCCATTTACGGCGGTACGTATAACCTGCTCGCCCACACCATGGGCCGCATGGGCGTGACCTGCACGTTCGTTGCCCCCGACTGCACCGACGAGGAGCTCGAGGCGGCATTTGAGCCCAATACCAAGCTCGTCTTTGGCGAGACGATCGCCAACCCCGCCCTCGCCGTGCTCGATATTGAGCGCTTTGCCAAGGCCGCACATGACCACGGCGTGCCGCTGATGGTCGACAACACCTTCCCGACGCCCGTGATGTGCCGTCCCTTTGAGTGGGGCGCCGACATCGTTACGCACTCTACCACCAAGTACATGGATGGACATGCTGCCTACCTGGGCGGCGTGATCGTCGACCACGGCCAGTTTGACTGGATGGCCCATGCAGACAAGTTCCCGGGTCTCACCACGCCCGACGAGAGCTACCACGGCGTGACGTATGCCGAGAAGTTCGGTCGCGAGGGTGCCTTCATTACCAAGGCAACCGCTCAGCTCATGCGCGACCTCGGCCCCATGCAGAACCCGCAGGCGGCGTTTTTCCTGAATAGCTCGCTCGAGAGCCTGCATGTGCGTATGCCGCGTCATTGTGAGAACGGCCTGGCCGTTGCCAAGTTCCTGCAGAGTCATCCCAAGGTGCGCTTCGTGAGCTATCCGGGCCTGGAGGGCGATAAGTACTATGACCTGGCTCAGAAGTACATGCCCAACGGTACCTGCGGCGTTGTGAGCTTTGGCTTTAACGGTGGTCGCGCGGCGGCCGAGACCTTTATGAAGAGCCTTAAGCTCGCCCAGATCGCCACGCATGTGGCAGACGCCCGCACCTGCTGCCTGCATCCCGCTAACGCCACGCATCGCCAGATGAACGATGAGGAGCTCATCGCCTGTGGCATCTCCGCCGACATGGTGCGCTTGTCGTGCGGCCTCGAGGACACGGCCGATCTGATTGCCGACCTTGAGCAGGCGCTTGAGCAGTGCTAGGCTAGCGTTCGCACAAGGCGCCGATACTGGCAGAAAGCTTCGGCGACCTTTCGTTCCGATTCCGTAGGCGGGACCCCAATCGCGGCTGTTTGCAGGCGATCGGGGCCCCGTTTTTTGCGTTGGGCCACTCGAAAGGATGGATATGGAGAAAACCGCAGAGCAGCTGCGCCGCGAGCACATTGCCCTAGAGGGCGACACCCATGGCAAGAACAAATGGGCGATTCTGTTTACCGTGCTCATCATGACGTTTATGGTGTGTCTGGATTCGACCGTCGTGACCGTGGCGCTGCCCGTGATGCAAAAGGAGCTGGGCGTGGGCCTCGATCGCATTCAGCTGGTAAGCTCTGTGTATCTGCTTGCGACATGCGTGGCTATGTTGCCGTTTGGCCGTCTGGGCGACGTGCGCGGCAAGGTGGGCGTATTCCAGCTGGGCGTCATCGTCTTTACGGTCGGTTCGCTGCTGTGCGGCCTTTCGGCCTCGCTCGAGGTTCTTATCCTGGCACGCATTGTTCAGGGCGTCGGTTGCGCGGCGGCCATGGCTAACAACATGGGTATCATCACCGAGTCGTTTCCGGCGCGCGAGCGCGGTCGTGCCATGGGTATTCTCGCGACCTTCGTGGCCCTCGGCATGATGTGCGGCCCCGTGCTCGGCGGCATGCTGGTGGCAAGCTTTCCCTGGGAGAGCATCTTCCTCATCAACCTGCCCATTGGCGTCATCTCGTTTATCGTGGGACTCTATACACTACCGCATGTTAAGCCGGAGGCCGGCGAGCGCCCCATGTCCCTGATCGAGGCCGCTCGTCGCTGCTTTGCAAATTCGGCCTTCACCATCAACCTTGCCTGCATGCTCATCGCGTTCGTTGGTATTGGCGCATCCGAGTTTATTCTGCCGTTCTATTTTCAGGACGCCCACGGCTTTGGTTCCGACATTTCCGGACTGCTCTTTTTGGCGCTGCCGATGGTGAATGCCTTTATCGGCCCGCTTTCGGGAACGGTTTCGGACCGTGTTGGCTGCGAGGGCCCCACGGCAGTCGGCCTGGGTGTGTACGTGTGCGGTCTCTTTGCGGTGAGCACGCTCAACGAGCATTCCTCCATCCTTGTGATCGTGTGCTGCGTCGCATTTATGTCGCTCGGTACGTCGATTTTCCAAAGCCCTAACAACTCCCTGTATATGGGTTCGGCCCCGCGCGAGGCGCTCGGTTTTGCGGGCAGCTTGAGCAGTTTGGCGCGCTACGCTGGCATGGCATTCGGCATTACGGTGGCGTCGCATATCCTGTATGGGCAGATGAGCGTGGCGATGGGCGAGGCCGTGACCAGTTTCGT
>URFP01000126.1:0-4927 GCA_900547235.1 uncultured Collinsella sp.
AGGGTACCGCCTCGCGGTGACATCGTTTTTATGTCAACCTTGGTCTAACAGAGCCTTTTGTTTTCGTCCCGCATGTTTTGTGAAACACGGCTAACTTTTAGGCAAAGTAGTAAGACATGGGCAACTTTTGCGGTAAAGTAAATCAAGCAAAAGTATCCAAAGGCTAACTAGAAGCCATCGCGAAAGGCGGCCCATGGCCCTGCGTGAATCTGGAGAAGACTATCTCGAATCTATCTATGTGCTCTCGGAACGGCAGGGTACCGTGCGCTCGATTGACGTTGCCGAATACCTTGGCGTAACCAAGGCAAGCGTCTCCAAGGCCATGGCGACGCTGGAAAGCAACGGCTATGTCGAAATGGGCAAGCGCGATGTGCACCTGACGGAGCGAGGGCTTGAGGTCGCCCGCCAAATGTGGGAGCGTCACTGCTTTTTTGTAGAGCTGCTCGAGGAAGCAGGCGTTTCGGCAGAGGTTGCCTCGCAAGAAGGTTGCCACATGGAGCATTGCCTGAGCGAGGAGAGCTTCGAGAAGTTGAGGGCGATGTTGAGCCGGGGCAGCGACAGGGACCAGTAGCCCCGCCAACCAAATCCAACTCAGACAAGGAACCCCGCCAGCAAGCGATGCCCAAGAACCGCCAACAACGTCACCGCAGGCCGGGGCCGGGCTTGGTTTTTGAAAACACTCCGCAGACCAGAAGCGCCCCCGTTCGTAGCTCCGAAGGAGCAGAACGGGGGCGCTTCATTGGTCGAGGACGTTTTCAAAAACCAAGCCCGGCCCCGGCCGGAGGGACCACAGGCGCTACAGGTTCTTGACACCCATCGCGCGCATGGCGTTCAGGATAGCGATGATCGCCACGCCTACGTCGCCAAAGACGGCAAGCCACATATTGGCGATACCCAGCGCTGCCAGCACAAGGATCAGCAGCTTAATGCCCAGCGCAAAGATTATGTTCTGCCAAACAATCGACATGGTCTTGCGCGCCACGCGGATCGCGCGGGAAATGTTGGACGGCTTGTCGTCCATCAGCACCACGTCGGCGGCCTCGATCGCGGCGTCGGAGCCCATGGCGCCCATGGCAATGCCCACATCGGCGCGCGTAAGCACAGGCGCGTCGTTGATACCGTCGCCGACAAAGGCGAGCTTGCCCTTGCCACTTTCGGCCGCGAGTAGTGCCTCAACGCGCTCGACCTTGTCGCCCGGCAGGAGCTGCGCGTGGAACTCGTCGAGACCGAGTTGCTTGGCCACAGACGCTGCAACCTCCTCGCGGTCGCCCGTGAGCATGACGGTGCGGTTGATATCGGCGGCATGCAGGTCGCGAATCGTTTGCTCCGCATCGGCCTTAACGGTGTCTGCAATCACGATGTGGCCGGCGTACACGCCGTCAACGAGCACGTGGAGGATCGTGCCGACAACCTCGCAGTCCGGTGCTTCAACGCCGGCCGCGCCGAGCATCTTGGCGTTGCCAACGACGACGTGCTTGCCGTCGATGGTTGCCGTCACGCCGTGGCCCGCGTCGTTGGCGGAGTCGCTCACGCGCTTGGGGTCGACCTCGCCCTGGTAGGCGTCGCGCACGGACTGCGCGATGGGGTGATCGGAGAACGACTCAGCAAGGGCTACGACTTCGAGCAGCGACTGCTCGGTATAGCCAGCCTCGGGGTGCACCGCGACGACTGAGAACGTGCCGTTGGTGAGGGTGCCCGTTTTGTCGAAGACGATGGTGTCCACGTCGGCGAGCGTCTCGAGGTAGTTGGAGCCCTTGATGAGAACGCCCAGCTTGGACGCGCCGCCGATGCCGCCAAAGAAACTCAACGGTACGCTGATCACGAGGGCGCACGGGCAGCTGACGACCAGGAAGGTCAGGCCGCGCAGGATCCAATCGGACCAAGCGCCAGTCACCAGGCCGCCGCCAAGCGCGAGCACCGCGGCAGCGCCAGTGACGGCGGGGGTGTAGACGCGGGCAAAGCGCGTGATGAAGTTCTCGGTGCGCGCCTTCTTTTCGCTGGCATTCTCCACGAGCTTCAGAACACGCGCGACGGTTGACTCGCCAAAGGGCTTGGTGGTGCGCACGTGGATGAGGCCCGTCATGTTGATGCAACCGCTGATGATATCGTCGCCGGTCTTGGCCGGGCGGGGGACCGACTCGCCCGTGAGTGCGGCGGTGTCGAGCTGGGTTTCGCCCTCGACGATGACGCCGTCGATAGGCACGCGCTCGCCGGGCTTGACCACGATCACGGTGCCGACGGCGATGTCATCGGGAAAGACCTGTTCGAGTGTGCCGTCGGCTTGCTCGACGTTAGCGTAGTCGGGCGCGATGTTCATCATGGCACTGATCGACTTGCGGCTCTTGCCCACGGCGTATGCCTGGAACAACTCGCCGACCTGGTAGAACAGCATGACAGCGGCGCCTTCGGCCATGTGCGGGTCGGTGTCGGGGAAGAGCACCATGGCAAACGCGCCGATGGTCGCGACGGCCATGAGGAAGCTCTCGTCGAAGGCCTTGCCGCGGCGGATGTTATTGAATGCCTTTTGCAGTACGTCGTAGCCGGCAATCAAAAACGGCACGAGGAACAGCACAAAGCTGGCGTAGATGTTGCCGGGCTCCCCAAATGCGATAGTGAGGGCGCCGAGCTCGTCGAGGGCATAAACAACGGCAAAAATGCCCAGTGCTACCAGGATGCGGTTGCGCTTATGCTCAAGGGACTCTTTCTTCTTGCGCTTCTTCTTTTTCTTTTTGGGATCGGCGGCTGTCATGATTCAAACCTCTCATTTGAGTTTATGAACACTCGCTCATATAATTTCGCGAGCAAAGGCCGCGGCAAGCGCGGCCTCGCAGGTCAACGTATGCGCGGGTTAGAGAATGATCTCGCAGTCCGGCTCGGCGTCGGCGGTGAACTCAACGACGCGGTCCAGGACCTCGTCGAACTTGGCGTCGTCGGCCTCGAGCGTCAGCTTCTGGGTCATAAAGTTGACCGAAACGGACTTGACGCCCTCGAGCTTGGCAAGTTCGTCCTGAAGCTCGCGCGCGCAGTTGGCGCAATCGATCTCGTCGAGCTTAAACTGCTTTTTCATGGTGGGTTCCTTTCCCTGTGTTAGCGGTCTGGGTGCCGGCCGCGCTGATACCGTGGGTGATTGCTATTCGCAGATATGGCTCATGCCCTGGTTAAGCATGGTGTAGACGTGATCGTCGGCGAGCGAGTAGAGAATGTTGCGGCCGTCGCGGCGGAACTTGACCAGGTGCGACTGCTTAAGCGTGCGCAGCTGGTGCGATACTGCCGACTGCGAGGTTGCGGTCGCCTCGGCGATGTCGGCCACGCAGAGCTCGCGGCCCATGAGGGCATAGAGGATCTTGATGCGTGTGGTGTCGCTGAAGACCTTGAACAGGTCGGCCAGGTCGTACAACAGCTCCTCGTCGGGAAGGTCCTCGGGCGAGCAGGTGGTGGGGACGATCGGCTCGGTGGCCTCGATGCCAGTCTTTGTTTCATCAGCGTGGCTGCTCATTGCAACATCCTTTCATATGAACATGCGCTCATATAAATTACTTCCGATTATATGAGCGCATGTTCATATGTCAATACAATTTACGTTAACTTCGATGACTGCTTGCCGCCTCTGCGATTTTCTGCGGGTTGGGAGACATCGACGCAATGCTCGCCAACATATTTCGAGATGTTCGGCCAGCATGCTAAGAAAGCCACCTTGAGAAGCTTTAGGACTGTTCATATTTGTACTTTATCGTGTTAAATACAGCGAGAATCAGTTCTTCCTCTACGGGAGTTCCTGCAGAATCAGTTTTATCTAAAGTTATATTGAGCATTGCTGCAGCCAATCTGGCACATCGGTGGCCGAATAAGTCGAAAAATGTAGGTGGACATGGTAGCGCGCAGAGATGTGGTGTAAGAGGCGGGGAATGCCCCGCCTCCGCCCTTTCTTGAAAGGGAGGGGACACCGCCTAGAATTCGTCGTTGGAGTAATGAAGGTGACGAATGGAAGGAAAGGCGATGCCCCAAGAAGAGAGTGTACTGCGCCTCGGCCGCGACGAGGCCCTCGAGGCGGCGAGGCTTTGGCAGGAGTGCGGCGACGCGCGCGAGTTCGCGTGCAGGGTGCTGGGCAGCGTGATGAACGCGCTGATGGACTCCGAGGCCCAGCAGATGTGCGCCGCGAGCCGCAACGAGCGCAGCGACGGCAGGGAGAACAGCCGCAACGGCTACCGCCCCAGGTCGCTCAAGACCGCCGTGGGCGACGTGGAGCTCGAGATACCCAAGCTCAGGCACGGCACCTACTACCCCGAGGGCATGCTCGCGCGATGGTCGCGCGTCGACACCTCGGTGGCCGCCATCGTGCAGGAGATGTACGTATGCGGCGTGTCCACCCGCAAGGTCGAGCGCGTGGCGTCCAAGCTGGGCATATCCTCGCTGTCGAGCTCGGAGGTCTCGAGCCTCTGCTCCGACCTCGACGCCGAGGTGGCGGAGTTCCGCCGCCGCGACCTGTCGGGCACGCCGTGCTGCTACCTGTGGCTCGACGCTACCTACATGAGCTGCAGGGTCGGCTCGTCGGTCGTCTCGCAGGGCGTCGTGACCGCGATCGGGCTGGGCGCCGACGGGCGCAAGCACTTCCTGGGCTGCGACGTGGTCGACACCGAGAGCGAGGACTCCTGGGCGGCATTCCTCGGCGGGCTGCGCGAGCGCGGGCTGGCCGGCGTTCGCCTCGTGGTCTCCGACAGCCACGCCGGGCTCGTGGCCGCCGTCTCGCGCCTGTTCCAGGGCTGCGCCTGGCAGCGCTGCGTGACGCACCTGCAGCGCAACCTCCAGAGCGCCTGCTCGGGCAGGCCCGAGGACTCCAAGGCGGCCGTCAGGGACCTCGTGCACGCCGCGGTCTACCAGGACGACCCCGACCTCGCGCGCTGCGTGTGGGCCGAGGCGGCGCCCTGGG
>URFP01000127.1:0-4897 GCA_900547235.1 uncultured Collinsella sp.
GCCCGTTCACTGGGCGTAGACATTCCGCTCACCTTTGCCGTGGAGCAAACGCTCTACAACGGTGTTACTTTGGATAGGGCGCTCGAAATTCTCACCGACCGCGTCCCATCGCAAGAGTTCTACGGACTCACCGACTAGCGCAGAAAGGCTTCTACCATGGGTTCCATCAAAATCGCTCCGTCCGTCCTCTCGGCCGATATGGCCAACCTCAAGGGCGAACTCGACAAGATAGCCGGTGCCGACTACGTGCACTTTGACGTTATGGACGGTCACTTTACCGGCAATCTCACCTTTGGCGTCGACATCCTCAAGGCCGTCAAGCGCTCCACCAACGTGCCGATCGATGCGCACCTCATGGTTTCGAACCCCGACGAGACCGTCAATTGGTATGCCGACGCTGGTGCCGATATGATCACCGTCCACTACGAGGCCTCTACGCACCTGCACCGCACGCTCACGCACCTGCAACAGCGCGGCGTCAAGGCCGGCGTGGTGCTCAACCCCGCAACGCCCGTCTGCGTGCTCGAGAGCATCATCGACATCGTCGACATGGTGCTGCTCATGAGCGTGAACCCCGGCTTTGGCGGCCAGAGCTTTATTCCCGGTACCATTACCAAACTGCACGAGCTCAAGGCCATGTGCGAGCGCCACGGCGTGTCGCCCCTGATCGAGGTCGACGGCGGTATCTCTTCCAAGAACATCGCCGAGGTCGTCAAGGCCGGTGCCAACGTGCTCGTGGCCGGTTCTGCCGTATTTAAGTCCGAAGATCCCGCTGCCGAGGTTGCGCTGCTGCAGAAGCTGGGCAACGAGGCCGCACAGGAGGCATAATCCCTTATGACCGCAGGTCAAAACCGCATACCCGTGAATCTTGACTATGCCGCCTCGACGCCCATGCGCGCCGAGGCGCTCCTTGCGCAGCGCGAGTACGACGACAGCGAGCTTGCCGGCGTCAACCCCAACTCGCTGCATTCGCTTGGCCGCAAGGCCGCTGCGCGCCTAGAAGTGGCACGTCGCGAGATTGCCCGCAGCTTTGGTGCGCGCGTCCGCCCGTCCGAGATCATTTTGACCAACGGCGGCACCGAGGCAAACCAGCTGGCGCTCCTCGGTCTTGCCGAGGGAGCTCGTCAGCGCGATCGCAAGCGCGACCGTGTCATCGTTTCGGCCATCGAGCACGATTCGATTCTGGACAACCTGCCGCTGCTGCGCGCCGCCGGCTTTTCCGTCGACCTGGTGCAGCCCTGCCGTGCGGGCTACATCGAGCCCGCCGCGCTTGTCGAACTGCTAGGCGACGACGTGGCGCTCGTGAGCATTATGGTCGCCAACAACGAGACCGGCGTGGTGCAGCCCATCCGCGAGCTTGCCGCAGCTGCGCACACCGCAGGTGCCCTGTTCCACACCGATGCCATCCAGGGCTACTTGCATATTCCGCTCGATGTCACCGAGCTGGGCGTCGACGCCATGTCCGTCGCAGCCCACAAGATTGGCGGTCCCGTGGCATCTGGCGCACTCTACCTTAAGAGCCGCACGCCGCTGCGCCCGCGCATCTTTGGCGGCGGACAGGAGGCCGGTCGTCGTGCCGGCACGCAAGACCTGCGAACGCAGCTCGCCTTTGCCGCTGCCGCCTCGTCTCTGACGCCCCATGTGGCTCAGGAGCGCGCGAAGCTGCAAGCCCTTTCCGACAAGCTCTACGCCACGCTTACGGCCCACCAGCGCATTCACGCCACCATGGGCGACTACGCACAGGCCGACCGTCTGCCGGGTATGGTTTCGATCTACATTGACGGCATGGACTCCGAGGAACTCATCATCAAGCTCGACGCCGCCGGCTTTGAGGTGTCGGCAGGCTCGGCATGCTCGAGTGGCAGCATGGACCCGAGCCACGTGCTCAGCGCGATGGGCATCGGCCGCGAACAGGCGCTGGGTGCCTTGCGCATCTCCTTCGATGATCGCGTGAATCCAGGCGATCTGGACGACTTTGCCCAGACGCTGCTCTCGATCGTAGGTGCCGCATGATTGTTGCCGATCTCGCGCGTGCCTTGCTGGCACGCTATCCCAAAGCAAATGCCGAGAGCTGGGATCACGTAGGACTTTCCGTAGGTGACCCTGCCGCCGAGATTACCGGCGTGGCCTGCGCACTCGACGCGACCGAAGCCAACGTGCACCGCGCCCAGGAGGCCGGTGCCAACGTGTTGTTGACGCATCATCCTATCTACATCAAGGCACCCGAGGCGTTTTGCCCGGCGGATGCGTCGCGTCCCCAGTGCAGCGCAGCACTGTTTGAGGCCGCCCGCTGCGGCGTGAGCATTATTTCACTCCATACCAATCTGGACCGCTCGCACGAGGCGCGCGCCCGCCTAAGTGAGCTGCTGGGCGCCGCGCCCGTGAGCTCGCTGGAGCGCAAGGACGACCCCGAGGCCTGCGGACTGGGCGTACTCGCGACCCTCCACGACCCCTGCAGCCTGCACAACCTTGCCGCACGCGCCGCAGCGGCGTTTGGCAGCGACCCGCGCGTGTGGGGCGAGGCCGATCACCCGTGCCGAACCATCGCAATTTTGGGCGGTTCGCTGGGTGACTTTGGCGAACTTGCCATCGCCGCCGCTGCGGATGTCATCGTGACCGGAGAGGCGGGCTATCACGTGGCGCAAGACCTTGCTTTACGCGGGCTGCCGGTGATCCTGCTCGGCCACGATCGCTCCGAGGAGCCGTTCGTGGATATATTGATGAACTCTGCAGTTGACGCCGGGGTCGACCCCCGTCATGCGATTAAAATACTGAACCCTTGCCAATGGTGGACTGTGACAAAAGGAGAGAACCTATGAGCGCCGGCGCTACGCTACTCAAGCTGCAACAGATCGATTTGGAGCTCGCCCGCAACAAGAGCGAACTTGCCAATATGCCGGAGCTCAAGGAGCTCGCTTCCAAGCGCAAGACCTATGTGAAGCTCAAGTCCGAGATGACCAAGCTCTACGCCCAACGCAAGGATCTGGACATTGAGCTCGACGATCTCAACACTACCGAGATCCAGACCAATAACGCCATCGAGGCTGCCAAGAAGCGTCACGTCGACGGTTCCGACTACCGCGAGGTGCAGGACCTGGAGAACGAGCTTGCCACCCTGGCCAAGCGCCTGGACAAGATCGAGCACACCCGCAAGGACGTCGTTGTCGCCCATAAGGAGGCGCTCGACCGCGAGACTCGCGCGCAGGCCATCATCGCCAAGTTCGAGGAGGGCGTGAAGGCCGATACCAAGGCCGCCCGCGCCAAGGCCGCCGACCTGCAGGCCCAGATTGACGCCGCCACCAAGGAGCGCACCGCCCTTGCCGCTACGCTGCCGACCGACGTGCTCACCGACTACGAGCGCCTGCTCAAGCAGTTCCGCGGCCTGGCTGTTGAGACCATCCAGGGTAACATCCCTACGGTCTGCCACACCGCGCTGCAGGCTTCGTCCATGAGCGACCTCAACCACGACGGCAGGTCAATTACGCACTGCCCATACTGCCACCGCCTGCTGGTGCTCCCGAGCAAGGAAGCGTAAACGATGGCGGCGCCCAACAATTCAATGCAGCTTGAGGGAAAAACGATCCTGCTGGGTATTACCGGCGGGATCGCCGCCTATAAGTCGTGCAATATCGTGCGCCTGCTGCAAAAGCGCGGCGCGCGTGTCAAGGTCGTTATGAGCGAGCATGCCACGGAGTTTGTGGGCCCGCTTACTTTCCGCGCGCTCACCAATGAGCCGGTCGCGGTGGGCCTGTTCGACGATCCCTCCGACCCCATCCACCACATTTCGCTCGCGCAGGAGCCCGACCTTGTAGCCGTGGCGCCCGCCACGGCCAATATCATCGCCAAGATGGCCAACGGCATTGCCGATGACCTGATTTCTACGACGCTACTCGCCACGCCGCGACCCATTGTGATCGCGCCGGCCATGAACAATGGCATGTGGAAGGCGCCGGCAACCCAGGCCAATATGGCCACGCTGCGCGAGCGCGGCGTCCACGTGGTGGGACCCGGCAGTGGCTACCTTGCCTGCGGCGACGTGGACACGGGGCGCATGAGCGAGCCCGAGGACATCGTTGAGGCCGTCTGCGAGGTATTCAACCCCGCACCCCAGGACCTTGCAGGCAAGCGCATCGTGATCACCGCCGGTCCTACGCACGAACCGATCGACCCCGTGCGTTTTATTGGAAACCGATCGTCGGGCAAGATGGGCATCGCCCTGGCGGGGGAGGCCGCTCGCCGCGGTGCCGAGGTCACGCTCGTGCTGGGACCGACATCGCTCGATGTTCCTCGCGGCGTAAAGTGCCTGCGCGTGCAGACCGCCGCAGAGATGCTGCAGACGGCGTTAAACGCCTTCCAGACGGCCGACGCTGCCATTTGCGCTGCGGCCGTCGCCGACTACACGCCCGCGGCCCCTGCCGACCATAAGCTCAAAAAGGCCAACGAGCGCCTGGATTGCATCGAGCTCGTCGAGACCGTTGATATTTTGGCTGAGCTCTCGCGCCAAAAGGGAGGGCGGTGCGTGATTGGCTTTGCAGCCGAGACCGATAACGTTGTGGAGTACGCTGAGCGTAAATTGGCCCGCAAGGGCTGCGATGCGATCATCGCTAACGATGTTTCGCGCGCCGATTCGGGCTTTGGAACTGATACCAATAAGGCTTGGATCGTGAGCACAACGGGTACGCAAGAACTTCCCGTTCTAACAAAACCCCAGCTCGCAGATACAATTTTGGACTTGCTCAAAAATAATTAAAAAAGTTCTTGCACAAGTCCAAAGTTTCGGGTTAATATACTCCCTGTTGCGAGCGAGAGCAGAGCAACAAACAAAAGCTTCGGGACGTGGCGCAGCTTGGTAGCGCACTTGACTGGGGGTCAAGGGGTCGCTGGTTCGAATCCAGTC
>URFP01000128.1:0-4882 GCA_900547235.1 uncultured Collinsella sp.
ATACGCCGCACCATTTGAGATTAAAGCTCCCGGCAACGGGGGCTTTTCTTTTACGTAAACACTGCATTGATTCGAACCTCGGTCGAGGCGCGGGCGTAAAGAAAACGCGGAGCGTTTTTAGCCCGCGGGCGAGCACGCCGGCAGGCGGGCGAAGCCGGTGCGGATCCGCGCAGCGGATGCGCGGAATCCTATACGCCGCACCATTTGAGATTAAAGCTCCCGGCAACGGGGGCTTTTCTTTTACGCCAGCTTGAGTGCTTTCGTCCAAAGGGACGATTTCCTGTCGACTCGTGTAAGATTCCGAGTAGATGTCGCGACTTATTCGCGACCACTCCTTCTTCAAGCGACCGATCAGGGTGATATTCCGTGGCAGAGCGTCCGACATACAAGCTCAGGTTTCTCGATCCCAAGAAGCGCTTTCCGGCGATGCCCGAGCAGCCTGCGGGACGCTCATATGGCGTGGTCTGGAAACTCTTTGGCGAGGATCAGCATGAATCTTGTTATGTCGTCGAATTCGTTGGCAAAAGCCATGTGTCGCTTTTGGGCTACGTAAGCGTTTCGGGTGAGGTGTACAAGGTGGACCGCCCCGTCAGCGAGGCTCCGCTGCCCAACGATCCCGACATGGAACTGGTCCTTGACGAGTCGGACTCCGGTATTGGTGAGATTATGGTGAGGGGAGCAAACGGCACGATGCGCGCGTGCGCGCGAACCGTCGGCTCTCCCGAAGGTCCCATGCGCGAACAGTCCGATCACGAGACATGGAATTCGACCCGCTCCCTTCCTTACGGTGAGTTCATGGCATCGATGTTCCTGCGCTACGTGATATTCGCTGACTCCGAAAATACCATTGCGAGCACGGCGGACGCCGACGGACTCGACGAGGGTATGCAAAACGTTATCGACAAGATCAAGCTCGTAAAGTTGCCCGAGCCGGTCGAGGTGTTTTTGGGCTTTAACACGGCACCGCTCCCTGATGCTATCGAGACGCTGCTTTACCGCGTTGACCATGCCGAGAATCCGAGCGGTATCGAGCGCTATGCCGCTGCCCTTATGAGTGAAATTGACTTGCCCCGCCTGCGCACCATCGCTGCCAAGTCCGAGATGAGCCTGGCTCGCATTGATCGTTCAAAGCTTTTCTATCTCAATTTTGATCGTAGCCTGCTGGACCAGGACGAGATTGACATGCTGCTTGCCATCGAGTGCCGTCTCAACCGCCTCTCCGGCATCCTTGAGCGCATCGGGGCCGGATTGGTCCCTGCGGCATCCTCGCCGAGCCTTGAGGGCTGCGCGCTCTTTGATGCGTGGCATATCGCCAAGACGACCAACGATGTTCCCCGACTGCTCGATACGGCCTCGAGCGATAACCCGTGGGCCAAACCGGGAACGGTTTCGTGCCAGCCGGGCGGTGAGTGGGATGTGCGTACCCGCTTCGCGCGTATTGTCGAGGCGCTTAACGTGGTCACAAGGCTCGACTATACCTATCGGGCAAACGTTGCCGAGGGGATTATGCTCGTTCGGTTTGGGCAGTCTGTCGTGGACGCCATGCCGCAACGTGAATACGACGCTCAAGATGACGCCTGGCGCGAGCTGGACGAGGACACGCGCACGATCTGGTCCGCGGAGCACGATGCGCGCGTGGCAATCACGCTTGCAGCAGCGTGTTTTGCCGCGGGCACCTGCATCACGCGCTGCTATGTGCAGATTGCTGCTCCCGACGGTGAGCAGGGCGAGCGCGTTGTCGCAACATATTTCTTTGGGCGCGCGGCCTATCTGGCCGATTGCGTGTCTGTCGCCAAGGATCTTGAGGGCATGGACATGGACGATATGCCGTGCAAGCGTGTACTTGAGGCGTATGAGTCAACCGCTCCGGAGACGATTGAGCCGGCGGAGGTTCATGCTCGTCCGCGTGATGACCATCGCACGCTGCCGCCGGCGCTGCGCGATCTGCTGCTTGCCGATATGGCTGACGAGTTGGAGGTCATGGAAGAGGACGACGACCCATACGTGGCCCGTGTTGTTGAATTGCGCGAGCAGGCAAAAGTCGACCGTACAGGTGCTTTTGAAGGCTTTTCCCGTCTTGTTGAGGAGTTGGAGGCTAAGTGCGCCGTCGCCGAGCTTTTGGCGACAGGTCCGGTTCAAACGCAGTTTTGCGATAACCAGCTGGTGCGCATGGTGCTACCGGTGTTGGAAGAAGACCGCTCTGTGCGAATCCTTCGTGCGCCCGATGCGCTGTACTTTGCCCAGCACGAGATCTGCAGCTTTTACGCCGAGCAAGAGGACTTTGAACGAGCACTGCCCGAGGTGCGCCATCTTTACGATCTGGCGCGCTCGTCCATGCAGTCGCACTTTGCGCTCATCAACGTGCTTGCGCGTCTGGAGCGCTTTGACGAGATTATCGAGGTGGCGCGCCACGGCCTACGTATTGCCAGCGATCGTTCTGCAATCGGCTACCTGTTCTATCGCTTGGCGTTTGCCTATTGGAATTGCGATCAGCTCGACCTGGCGCTGGCTTGTTACCGTCTGGTGCCGCGCGGCGAGGAGTCGGGCAGCAGCGCGCTGGAAGAAATGCAGGGCCTTATGAACGAGATGGGCGTCAGCGAGCCTCCGACGTTCGAGGAAGCGGTCGAGACCATCCACAAGGCTGGACTAGAGCTGCCGCCAGTGTCCGCCGTGACGAATCAGCTGGCAGATGCCGCTGTGCGACTGGTCGATAACGGTTTCTTTTTCCTGGCGCGCGGTTGCATCTTCCAAATGTGGCGCACCATGGGCAACGACGAGCTCGGCTCCCTCAACCGCTCGCTGGGGTAGGCGAAGCTTCCAAGGAAGAAAGGCTGCTAGGCAATTAGAAAATTTCCTCTTGCTCATCCTTGGCTGTTTGGTTACTATAGAACGGCTGTTACGGAGAGCTGACCGAGAGGCCGAAGGTGCTCGCCTGCTAAGCGAGTATGCCCCAAAAGGGCATCTGGGGTTCGAATCCCCAGCTCTCCGCCAGTATGACTTGAAAGAAGGGTCCCATTTGGGGCCCTTTTTTGTGCGGAGAAAGGAGGCTGGGGATTCGAACCCGAGAGGGCACGGGCGTTAAGCAAACGCGAAAGCGTTTGTAGCCCGTGGGCGAAAAGCCGCCAGGCTTTGAAGCCGGAGGGCATGCGCAGCATGCCCGGACATCCCCAGCTCTCCGCCAGTATGACTTGAAAGAAGGGTCCCATTTGGGGCCCTTTTTTGTGCGGAGAAAGGAGGCTGGGGATTCGAACCCTCAAAAAAAGAGGCATCCTTTCGGACACCTCCTTTCAGCGAGTATATTGTTCTTCGACCTTACACCTCGGGCGCCTTGGCGACGGTCTCGCTTTCTGCCGTGAGTGGGCGGTTGTCGATGCGGCGGCCCAGGCGGTCGAGCTTCACGAGTAGCCACTCAATGGGATTCGGCCCCGAGCCTTCCTCGTCGGCAACCAAATCCATGACGGCGATCTTGGTGCCGTCCTGCTTGAGCGTAATGCTGCCCACCTTGTCGCCCACATGCACCGCGCCCGAAAGATCGTCGTAGCTAACCTTTTCGGTCACCTCGCCGGCAAGGGAAAACACGGTCGCTTGCGCCGTAGGATCGGCGAGTGTGGCGTCGATCGTCTTATCAGTCCAGTCGGTTTGACCAATGCGCGCCATAAGCGGGTTGCCGTTGGCGGTCTTTTCCTGCGTGTTGGCGATTGCGACCGTCACCTTGTGACCGTAGTACCAATTGGCAAGGATTGCGGTATCGGTAAAGCGCTGGTCGGTGGTGGTGGAGTTCAAAACGACAGTGTAGATCTCGTCGCCATCGCGGTTGTAGGCACCCGTAAAGCAATAGCCTGCATCGTCGGTAGTGCCGGTCTTGCCACCGATGTTGCCATCTTGGCCCAGCAAATAGTTATGCGTGTCCATGGAATGCGAATGGTCGGTGCCGTCGGCGCCCGTGACCTCGATCCAGGAATCCTCGCTCGCTACGACCTCGCGGATCGTGTCGTTTTTCATGGCCTCCTGCATCATCAGCGCTACGTCGTGTGCGGTTGAGTGCATATCGCCAGCCCACTCATCAAAGTCCAGACCATGCGGGTTTTCAAAAAGCGTACCGGTGCAGCCGAGCTTCTTAGCGCGCTCGTTCATGACCTTCACAAATGTGGCCTCGGCGTCTTTGGTCTTAGGGTCGATCTTCTTGCCCACATATTCGGCGAGCACGATGGCGGCGTCGTTGCCCGAGGGAATCATCAGGCCGCGCAGCGCCTGCTCCACGGTAAGCTCGTCGCCTTCGAGCAAGCCGGCGGTCGAATTACCCACGGTGGCTGCGGCGTTGCTCACCGTGACCTTCTCGTTCATCTTGCAATTCTCAACGGTTAGGATTGCGGTCATGACCTTGGTGATCGAGGCGATTTTGACCTGCTCATCGGCGCCGCGCCCATAGTAGACGGTGCCGTCTTTGCCCATGACGAAGGCATTGGTCGCATCGATATCGGGTAGATTTTCGGCCGTGATGCCGCGTGCATCGGCGGTTTTGCCGCAGACATTGTCGGTCGTGAGCACTTGGGCGCCGGCGACGGTGGGCGCGCCAGCGGTAAGGGCGATAGCGCAGACAAAGCCGGCGGCAAGCTGGGCTGAGCGCTTTGCAAAAGAGGTGAGGGACTTCACAGATTTCGCTTTCGACGGGATGGTCTCTTCTGGAACTAGAGTATATCGTTTGCCGGCATCGGCGATCATCGCGTGCGTGCGTGGCCCACATCCGCGCCCGAACGGGCACAAGGGTGCTTAAGGCCGACTTAATCACCCACGCTTGTTGTGTGTGGCATGCGCCCCCTCGGGCATAATGGAGCGCGAGAGGAGCACGCATGAACGAGCGCATTTTGGTAGTTGATGACGA
>URFP01000129.1:0-4880 GCA_900547235.1 uncultured Collinsella sp.
GCATACAGCACAATGTTGAACATGAATCTCCTTGGCTCAGAACGAAAAACCACCACGAAGGGCACCTTCGTGGTGGTTTGGCGGTTACGTAGGCGGAAAATGCCCGCTCGGATAAACCTAGGCGCGCTGCCAGTCGGTCAGGCAGGCATCGAGGGAGGCGATGAGCGCGTCCTTGTCCATGTGACGGCCGATGATGCACAGGCTCGTCATGCGGTCGCCCGTCTCGTCGTCCCAAATCTGCATGATCTCGGGGTTCTCGTCGATAATCTTCTGCTTCTCGCCCTCGGGCGCGGAGTCGACAAACAGACCGTTCTCCATCAGGCGCATCTGGTGGCCGGCCTGCTCGAACATGTAGCACATGTCCGGATCGCCGGTCTGCCACAGCGGACCCTTGACGCGAATGACCTCGTCGGGCCACTCCTGCTCGACAAAATCGGTGAACTTCTGCAGGTCAAACGGCTTGCGGCGCGAGTACACAAAGGTCTCGATGTCGTACTCGAGCACCTCGGGGTCGTCGTGCTCCTCGGGATGCTCCATGGCCTCGATCCAGGCGGCGGAGTTGTAGGCGCGCATAAAGTCGAAGCGGTCGGTGTCGAGCAGCTCCTCCATGGGGACCTCGCCGTTTTGAGCCTCGACAATCACAGCGTCCTTCTGCAGGCTGCGCACGATGGCCTTGAGCTCGGCAATCTGCTCGGGCGTGACGGTATCGGTCTTGTTGAGGATCAGCGTGGAGCAAAACTCGATCTGCTGAATGAGCAGGCTCTCGATGTCGTCCTCGTCGATATCCTCGGCCAGCAGGTCGCGGCCGCCGTTGAACTCGTCGTACATGCGGGCGCAGTCGACCACGGCCACGATGTTGTCGAGCGCGAGCTTGGGCTCGCCGCCCACCTTGGCCTCGTCGCAGAAGCTCGAGATGGTGTAGGCGATGGGGATAGGCTCGCAAATGCCCGAAGCCTCGATGATGATATAGTCGAACTTGCCTGAATCGGCGATGCCCTGCAGCTGGTTGGCCAGGTCGTCCGAAAGCGTGCAGCAGATGCAGCCGTTGGTGAGCGGGATGAGGTCGTCGGTCTCGGAAAGGCCGCCGTCGGCGATGAGGCTGGCGTCGACGTTGATCTCGCCGATATCGTTGACGATCACGGCAGCACGGATGCCGCCGTCGTTGGCGAGGATGTGGTTGAGCAGCGTGGTCTTGCCGGCACCGAGGTAGCCGGTAAGCATGATGATCTTCACGGGTTTGTTGGGCATGTGCCCTCCTTTGTTAGACATGGCTTACAGTTGAATCTTATGCCAAACGCCTGCTCTTATACCCACGCGCCGACAAATAACACAGGCTACTCCCAGGCTCCCCACACATCGGGACAATAGCCGACGGTGGCCTTCTTGCCGTTGCGTACGATGGGCTCGGCCAAAACCTGCTGGTTCTCGAGCAGCTTGTCGAAGCGCTGGCTGGGGGTAAGGTGCTGGATGAGCGCGAGTGTCTCCTCGTCCTTGGCTTTGGGGTTGAGCAGCTTGTCGATGCCGCCGACCGCCTGCATCACGCTCGTGAGCTCGCCCTTGCTCATCTCTTTTTCCTTAAGGTCAATAAACTGCACCTTAATGCGGCGCTCCTTAAAATAACGCTGGGCCTTCTTGGTATCGAAGGACTTCTTAGTCCCGAAAATTTGCACGTTCATATTTATGTTCCGCCGTTCTACCGAATAAAGTTGGTTCGCTCGCGATCGGCCTCGGGGGCTTCGATGCCGGCGGCCTTTCCCGCCTCGATGCAACGCAGCAGCCAGGCCATGTTTTTACCGATGTTTCGCATGGTGGCAAGGCCCTCGGCGTCCTGGGCGGCCTCGCCCGGCATGGCACCGAAGACGTTGTTCCAGTAGGTGGATGCTACCACGGGCATCTGGTTGATGGTGAAGTACTTGTTGAGCACGTCGAAGGTGGTCGACGTGCCGCCGCGACGGGCAACGGCGACAGCGGCGCCCGGCTTGTGCGTAAAGGCCTTGCTGCCTGCATAGAATGCGCGGTCGAGTGCCGAGAGGATGCGTCCGCTGGGATGTGCGTAGTAGACGGGCGAGCCAAAGACAAAGCCGTCTGCCTGCTCGGCAGCGGCAATCAACTCGTTGACCACATCGTCGTCAAAGGTGCAACGGCAATCGAGCTTGCCGCACTGGCCGCAACCAATGCAATCGCGAATGGGCTTGGCGCCCAGCTGAAACATCTCGGCCTCGATGCCTTCGGCGTTAAGCTGCTCGGCGACCTCGGCGAGTGCGCGGGCCGTGTTGCCGTTTGCCTTGGGGCTGCCATTGACCAAAAGAACCTTCATCACAAACTCCCTCTGCTGTCGGTGACCTCTGCAGAGGATTATCGCACGAGCGGGCAGATGGTGTGGGGCACGATGCCGGCCCCGAGGGCCCACGGCAGGCACGCTCACCAGGTACGAGCGGGATACGGTCCAGAGGATGTTGGAGTGCGGGGCCTCGTGCGAGCAGATTGTAAGGGGTCTGGGCGGGTCGCCCTTGATGGCGAGCTTTGAGGCCTTGGAAGGCGGGCTGCTGCGGCGGCTATGGTTTATACTAAGGCGGTTGCTATCGAGTAATTCATACTTGGTTTGATTCGATTGTGAATGCGTAACTAGGATGGAAAGCAAAGGAAACTCTATGGAAACAGAGGATACTGTTTGCTTGATGACTTCGATTGCCTTGATTGTCCTTTCAATCCAATACCGAAGAGGAAGATGGCTCTGCTCAATTGCTGGATATGATGTCACAAAAAGGGAGAGCGAGATTGATATACGCCCTTACGCAAAGCTGATTTCTTCTGTGACGTTATGGATGGGGCTGCTGTTTTTCTTGTGGGCGGTAGAGGGCTGGGTACGCGATTGGAATACCAGCGTTTTTGAAGTTTTGGTTCTACTTCTGTTCAGCTTGGCCTCTTTGTCGTTCGTGCGGCTCGTTAGGTTTGTGTTTATGAGGCGATAGCCAGCGGAAGTGGCTGGACGACAAAATGGACCAATGCAGCCAATTGTCAATAGAATTTGATAGGCTTGGCTTAACAGATTTACTCGAGGGCATATCCGTGGCGGGGGATAGGTTCTATCTTGTTGAGCACTTATTTGCATCAGGCAAAGTAAACCAAGAGTATCGAAACGGTGCCCCCGGGCCCCGGGAGGGACTGCGGGGACGTTCGGCTAACTGCGGGTACGACCTATTTGCCCAATGTGTTCGGTTGAGATCGGAAATTAACCATCATGCGCCCCATAACGCTAGTCCAGCTTGGTGCCCGGTACCTGCGGCGCCTCTTTAATCAGCGCATTGAGTTCGTTCAAAATGGAAACGGGCTGTCGGTCGACGGCGTCCAGATGAAGCGTCGCCACGCGAAGGGGCGGCTGATATTCAAATGAGCCAAGGAGCACGGGCGATCCCAAGAACCGTTCGATTTCGTCTGCAACCGCGTCGGTCTCTTCGGGATCAAGCTCGTCAAAGAGCGCCACGAACATCGGTCCGGTCGAGCGGAACAGACGACCCTTGCCGCGCGAGCAATCCATGAGGCAGGCGGCGCTTTCTGCCAAAACGCGGTCGCCTGCATCAAAGCCAAAGCGGGCATTGACCTGTGCGATTTCGTCGATTTTAATGGCGATCAAGCCCGCGTTTCGTGCCACGCGACGCATCTCGCCAATGGCGTTGACCAGGGCGTGGATATCGCCCAGACCGGTCACGGAATCGGTCGTATCTGCCAAGCTTCGGTTGGTGACAATGCCCACATACATGTTGGGCTCGGTATCGGTGCCGTCCAGGCGGTAACCCGTGCAGTCGCAAAGCGCGTATTTTCCGGCGGTATTCATGACGCGATACTGCATGCAGTGGAAGTGCCACGTGCCGTTTACCACCATATCGAGCTCGGCACGTACGTTGTCGCGGTCCTCGGGGTGAACACGGGCAAGCCATATATCGAGCGAGTTGTAGGGATGCTGGGAGGGTAGGTCAAAATCGCGCACGGCATTAACCGACCATTGCGATTCGCCGGTGTCGAGGTTAATGATGAACGGATAGCGTGTCTCGGAGCTCATGGAGATCGCTTGGAACACTCGGTCGTTGCAGGGGGGGGGTTGTTCGGTGATCGGGCGTTGCAGCGCATCGCCTTCTTCCGGTTGTTGCACACGGTACATGAGCTTGTAGCGATACATTTTGCGGTCGGCGTCCTTTGTCATCTGGCGACGCGTATCGCCTGCAAGTGGGTCGACGCGCGAGCAGCCAAAGCTAAAGCTGGCGATCATGGGTGCCTTGCCGTCCGATGTTGCCTCGATAAGATTGGCACGCGTCCGCTCCAGGCGCTGCTCGAGCTCGGCTTCGTCTGTCGTGGGGGATATAAGTACAAATTCGTCTCCACCGATACGGAACAGCAACTCATCGTGCTCCATTGTCTCGGTGAGTGCGCGGCAGATGCTCAGAATGTAGCGATTGCCCTCGGCGTGGCCAAACTTATCGTTGCAATGCTTAAGGCGGTCGATATCGATATAGGCGCAGGTGAAGGGGGTGCCTTTGCGCCAGAGCTGATCGACATGGCGGTCGAGTCCGCCACGGTTGCCAAGATTGGTGAGCGAGTCGATATAGGCGCCGTGCTCAAGCAGCTCGCGTTCTTGTTGCAGGATGGCGAGCGTTTTCTGCAGTTGCTCACCGATGGCACGCAACTCCGGGGGCAGCGCGGCAACATCGAGCTCGGTGGTTGAGGCCCCGTTCGCAAGTCGCTGAAGATGAGCGATGATTGATTGCTCGCCCAGGCGATACGACTCGTTCATGATGGATGACCTCCTTGGATGGAACAATGGTTTGTATCTTACTCCCAATTCGGTTTAGATTGGGGTATTAGTTAGCTCATGGGAACAAACG
>URFP01000130.1:0-4873 GCA_900547235.1 uncultured Collinsella sp.
GGGGCTCGCCTTTGTAACCGCCAAAGGCGTTCATGAGGTTAACCTTGTTGAGAAGCATTACCTGCGAGAGGTCGAATGCCGTCTTGCTTTTGCCCCAGCCGAGTTTGTCGATGTTGATTGCGGTTTGTCCCTGCACTGCTAGCCCGTATTCAGGTGTAAGCCATTTTGTGAGCTCCATTGTGATAGTCGGGCGCATGCTTCCGAAGAAAGCGTGGTTGGTGGTGGGAGTGATTACGCCGCCACTGATTCCTAATGTCCAGTTGTCGGTAAAATAGTTTCCTTTTACCGCGCTCTGTGCGTTTGCTGTCATTACTGCTGCAAACAGTGAAATGATGGTAAACAGTTTCTTCATCGTTTTTATTTTTGGAAGTTTTGTAAATCGTGCTAAAGGTATGAACTTTCCCGTTATAAATATGATTTTATTTCCCTTTTTGTTAGGTTTTTACGCTTTGCGTTCCTAAAATTACAACTTGGAGATAGCATTTTGATAAGAAAAGGAACATTCCTGTGCGTGCCGGTACGGAAGCAAACCGACATGGCGGCGTGTTAGTGCTTCAGCAGCGCGAGCGGAATCTTTGCGAGGTAGACGGAAGCGTTCCCGGTTTCGTGGGTGGCCACGTCGACGCCGTTCTCGCGGTCGAGCTCCATAAGCGCCAGACGCATCTCGGGCGACTCGATGCGCTCGAGCACGTCGCGCGTCACGCAGTCGGGGCGGCAGTTGCAGCCCTGCTCGGCGGCCTTCTTTTTGCAGCCCTCCGAGCAGGTCATATCGGCCAGGTTGACCTTAAAGACCTTGCCGTTCTCCAGGCGCAGCACCAGCTGCTCACGCGGCGTGTCATATTCCTGAATACGCGCCTTGCCGAGCGGCGTATCGATGAGCGTCTTCTTTTTGGGCGCACGGCTCTTAAAGTCCTTGTACGCTTCGAACTCATAGCGCAGGCAGCACATCAGGCGGCCGCAAACGCCGCTGATCTTGGAGGAATTGAGCGGCAGGTCCTGCTCTTTTGCCATGCGGATCGAGACGGGCTCAAACTGTCCGCCAAAGCGCGTGCAACAGAGCTCCTGGCCGCACTGGGCATAGCCGCCCACCAGGCGAGTCTCGTCGCGCACGCCGATCTGGCGCATGTCGACGCGAATGTGCAGCGTCGAGGACAGATCCTTGACGAGCTGGCGAAAATCGACGCGCTCCTCGGCCGCAAAGTAGAACACGGCCTTCTCGCCGCCAAACAGGTACTCGACGCCCACCGGCTTCATCTCGAGGTCGAGTTCTTTGACCAGACGGCGGAAATCGACCATGGCCTCGTCGCCCTGGATGGCAAGATCGTCGGCAAGCTGCAGGTCGATGTCGCTCGCCACGCGCAGCACGGGCTTGAGCGGCTGACCGATCTCGTCTTGCGGCACCTCGAAGGGATCGGCCGTAACCAAGCCGATCTCGGTTCCGCGCTCGGTGGAGCAAATGGCATAATCGGCCTCGAGGATATCCAGGTCCTGCGGGTCAAACCACAGGTCGCGCGAGGCGTAGGTAAACTTAACGGGTACGACTAACGGCATTTCAGTGCCTTCCTGATATCGAACAGCATGACCTCGATGGCCAGCTGGGGAGTAACGTTTCTGGCGATGTTGTGCTCGGCGGTTGCGACCGCCTCGAGCGCCTGGGTGGCACCCGCAACATTCGTCGCAGCGGCAAGCCGACCGATCGTGTCACGCACGTCTTCGTTCACCACGTCGGCCGCCTCGTCCTGAAGTGTCAGCAGCACGTCGCGCATGAGCGTCCGCGCGCTCGCCAGCGCTTCCATGATACCCGAACGCTCGCGCGCGTTGAGTTCGCGCTTGTTGCGGTCCTCAAGCTGCTTCAATGCTCCACGCGACAGGTAGTCGGCATTTTGCTCGAGTACCTTTTCCTGCGTGGACTTGACCTCGGCGAGCGGCGCCTTGACGGCGACGATGAGCGACTTGGCGCGACTGAGCACGTCGGCCTCGTCGGCGGCAATGAGTGAGTCGATGGCACGGACCATCTGACGGCGGGCGTCCTGGCGCTCGGCGCTCTTAAGAAACTCGATGCCGCGTGTGGGGCTTCCCGCCACGGCGACCGCCATGCGGCAACGCGCGGGGTCCTGGCCGGTGGCGCGGCTCACGGCCTGCGCGGCGACGGCGGGCGACACCAGCCGAAACGGCACGCACTGGCAGCGGCTCACGATGGTGGGCAGCATCACGTCTGCCGAGGTGCCCAGCAAGATGAACATAACGCCCTCGGGCGGCTCCTCGAGTGTCTTGAGCAGTGCGTTGGCGGTGTTGGCGCGCAGTTGCTCGGCACGGTCGATGATGTAGACCTTGGCCTTGGCGCGAATGGGTGCCAGCGGCACGTCATCGAGCAGCTCGCGGGTCTGGGCAATAAGATAGCCCGTGGCGCTCTCGGGCGTGTAATAGTGCACGTCGGGATGCGTATGCCGAGAGACGCGCACGCAACTGTCGCATGCGCCGCAGCCGTCCTGCTCGCACAGGAAGGCTTGGGCGAGCGCCCACGCGGCATCGAGCTTGCCCGCGCCGGGCGCGCCCAAAAACAGGTAGGCGTGCGATGCACGGCCGCTGGCGACGGCATTGGTCAAAAAGTCGCGCACGCGCTCTTGGGTGTCGAGCTTGGCCAGCAGGCTTGCCTGAGCGGGGGCCATGTTACTCGGCCTCCTTGGCAAGCGCGGCGGCGACAGCATCCTGGGGGATATCGAGACCGTACGCGCGAACCTGCTCGACCGTCTTCTCGAAAACTACCTCGACGGTCGTAGTGGCGTCGATGAGCTTTACGCGGTTTGGCTCCTCGGCAGCAATGGCGCAAAACCCCTCGTAGACACGCTCCTGGAATGCCATGCCCTTAGCCTCCATGCGATCTGCCGCGCCACGGGCTGCCATGCGTAGCGCCGCCTGCTCGGGCGTGATGTGGTAGACGAGTGTGAGCGCCGGGTGCGTTCCCGCGACGGCCAGGTTGTTGGCGTCGCGCACCATCTGGCGATCGAGGCCGTCGGCAAACGCCTGGTAGCAGGTCGTGGAATCGTAGAAGCGATCGCACAGGACCACCTTGCCGGCAGCGAGGGCGGGCGCGATGACCTCGTGCACCAGCTGGGCACGCGCGGCCTCGTAGAGCAACAGCTCGCAGGTATCGCCCATCGCCATATTGGCGGGGTCGAGCAGCAGGGCGCGGATCTTTTCGCTGATGGCGGTGCCGCCCGGTTCGCGCAGGCTCACAACCTGGTGGCCAGCGAGCTCGAGCGCGCGAGCAAGCAGGCGCGCCTGCGTGGACTTGCCGGCACCGTCGACGCCCTCGAGCGTGATAAAGCTATGTTGAGCGGGCTCAAAAGCCATGGACGCAGCCCCTTCCTACAAGGCGCGTAAATGCGGATATATCAACCAAGCCATGATACCCCAGGGACAGGCGCGCCCCAACGATTAGCCGACAGTTAGGGACGTTCCTAAACTGCCGGCAGATAAGGAACGTCCCTAACTGCCGGCTTCTTGGGGCAGTGGGTATAATCGTCGTATTGCATTGAAATGTGGCGAAAGGAGTGGCAATGTCTCGGTATTGCGCCTCGTGCGGCAAGCTTCTTGAAGATAATGCCAAGTTCTGCACCTCGTGCGGTGCACCCGTTGAGCAAACAGCCGCGAGCGATAGCCAGCCCGCTTTTGAGCAGACCGGCTCCCTTGATACGCCGCAAGCCAAGGCGGACGACCCCCTCGCCTATAGCCCCGACCCCGCCGCAAGGACCGAGGCCGTCGAGACCACGCAGCGCATACCCGTCGCGAGCGGCTCGCCCCAACAGCAGCCGGCTCCCGCATACGCGCCCGCTTCGCCACAGACCCCCGCTCCCAAAAAGAGCGGCACCGGGCCGCTTATCGCCGTTATCGTTGTGCTGGTGGCGATCATCATCGCCCTGGTCATCTTCTTTGCGATCAGACCGTTCGACAACGCCGCCACGCAGACGACTGCCGAGGTAGCTAAGCTGCACCATGACGTCGACGACGATGACCTAAAGCCTCTCGGCAATCCCAACAGCCTGTACGACGATGATGACGATGACGACGAGGATGGCGGCGAAGCAACGCTCTCCGAGCAGAACCTCTACCGTCGCCTGAGCGAATACTACGACCTGCTCGAAGATCTCGACAGCCAGGTCCGTGGCTGCGCGCAGAACTTCAACGGCAACTATCTGGAAGAGGATCGAACCACCCGTCAAAATCTCGCCGACGTCGCCGAGCGCACGGAGGACACCATCGAGCAGTATTACGACATCGTCGAGGACCTGGACGTCCCGACGAGCTCCAAGAACTACAGCTCCTGGAAGGATATCATCGCCCTGTACGACGACCTGGATCACCGCATTGACGCAATCTGTGATGCCTGGGAGATCAGCCTGAAATACGCCAAGCCTGCGGACCACAAGAATGAGATCGTGGCGCCGCTGGCGCGCGACAACGTGGCGGGCACCAATGACAATAAGTACCGCCTAGACTTTGAGGAGCGCTATCCCGGCGCTAAGCCTGTCGAGGTGAACTAGTCGCATGCGACGTTCTTAAACGACTAGTCATTAAAGAACGTCCCCAATGACTACCTGAGGCGGCAGTTGGGGACGTTCCTAAACTGCCGGCAGAAAAGGACAGTCCTTGCCAACCCGGACGGCAAACCGGCCAATCGGCAAGGGCTGTCCCCGATCGCTAGTCGTTTAAGAACATCCACGACGACCGGGTGGCAAGGAGTCTCCCCAAGCACCGGCTGGAAAGGAACGTCCCCAGGTGACGGGTCGTGGATAGGCGTGGATTTGGCGCTGATGCGGGGCTTATAGGACAAAATGTGTGTCCCGATAGAACGTCCGTTTCCATCCATTAA
>URFP01000131.1:0-4864 GCA_900547235.1 uncultured Collinsella sp.
ACGAGCTTGTTGGGGGTCACGCCCTCGCGATAAAGCACGCGGCCGAGCATGACGCCAAACACCGGCGAGGTATAGAGCAGCACCGAGGCCGTGGACATGCCCACCTCGCCCATGCACTCGTAATAGCAGGTGTTGGCGACGGCCAAACCGACGATACCGACAAGTGCGCAGGGGACGAGCTCTTTAGGACTTGCCTTGAACAGCGCCATGGGACCCGAGGCTTTTCCCTCACGAGCACCTCCCTGGCAACCCATGAATACCAAAACCGGAGCCATCAAGACGGCACCCGACAACAGGCGAAAGGCCGCCATGCTCTGAGACGAAACGCCCAGGGCGGATATTCCGTTAACAAAGATGCCGATGGTTCCCCACATGAGGGCGGCGATCAGCACCAACGCATAGCCCATATTGCTTCTCTTCAACGCAGCCTCCTTGGTTCTGTTTCCAATATGTTTCATGCTACGTTATAGTCGTTATATACATTTATCAAGACTGAAATCGGCGAACGGGAAAACTCTTGACACAGGGAGTGTCGCAGGTGCCGGCAGAAAGGGAACGTCCCCAAGTGCCGCTCTAGCAGTTGCGGTGAAATAGTTCTCAAACAGAGGCTTCACGCTCCCAAACAGGAACTATTCCACCGCAACTCATGAGGGGTATTGGGCTGTTAGGCCGCTCTATCCCTTAGTAATCCAGCTTCCACATGTAACGGCGCGTCATGTAATCCTTGTGGGTGACGGCGGAGAGCGCACGCATGTAGACGTTGTTGAGGATCGGGGCAAAGATCAGGTGGTTGAAGTATTCGCTCACGCTGTCCTTGATGTCGTTGAGGCCAAGCTCCTTGGCGTCGAGCTGATAGACGCGATCGCCACCGTACTGGTTGACGAAACGGATGCCGCGCTCGTCGTTGCAGCGGCTGCGGCCGACGCTGATGAGCTGGAACAGCGAGGTGCGCTTGTCCAGGATCTCGAAGGGGCCGTGGAAGAAGTCGCAGGTGTTGATGGTGCAGGAGTCGATCTGCAGCATCTCCTGCACATTGCAGATGCTAAAGACGTAGGCGGCACCAAAGAGCGGGCCCTGAGCCATGACGTTGATGCAGGGCTTGTCGGCGTTCTGCTCGGCCCACTTGGCAGCGAGCGGACGGGTGTACTCGACGGCCTTGCGATAGATGGGGTCGACCAGGTCGAAAGCGGCCATAGCGGTCTCGTACTCGGCATAGCCCTCGGTCTGCTGCGTGAGCTCCATGGCGATCATGGTCACGACGGCGGAGTTGGTACGGCCCATGCAGGACTCGTCAACGGCCAGGCTGTCATACTGGATCTTGTAGTCGCAGACCTCGGTGAGGCCGGACTCGTCAACATAGATGGCGATGGTGCTGGCGCCGTGGTCCTTGGCGACCTGGGCGGCGACGATGGTCTCCTTGGTGCCGCGCATGGACACGACGACGGCCAGGGTGTTCTCGTTGACGTAGGCCGGGGTGGCATGCACGAACTCGTTGCTGGTGTAACTGGAGCTCACGACCTGCGTGGCCTCGTGCTCCATAAAGTACTGGGCAGGATAGTTGCCGCCGTTGGATCCGCCGGCGCCAATCCACACGACGCGCTTGATGCCGCCCTTGTCTGCCTTGTCAGCCAAAACCTGGGAGACGACGTCCTTAACCTGTTCCTGAGTAGTCATCGTGCATCAGCCTTTCTTCTCGTTTGATGCTCTCGATGGCATACAAGTTACATACACGTTTTGGTTATGTCGACTAGTTGTATGCTATATTTGTCTTAGAAATTTTGCTGGTAAAGTTTTCGACAATCCATTACCAGCGGTTTTGTTGTCATGTTGGATACATGCTTGGTTCAGTAAGCATACAAGTTAGATACAGGTTGTTCGCATGAGCACTTCGTCAAAAAAGAACTTGGCCCAATACGAGCGTCTGGCGAGTACGCTGCGTGACCGCATCGCCGCCGGCACCTACGCACGCGGAGACAAGCTGCCGTCCGAGATGGAGCTCATGGACGAATCGGGGCTGTCGCGCAGCACCGTGCGCCACGCGCTTAAGGTGTTAGTTGACGAGGGCCTGGTGCGCACCGAGCGCGGACGTGGCACCTTTGTGGCCGACACGCCCGCGCTCCACGAGAACAACCTGGTGTTTTCGAGCTATACCAAGCAGGTCGAAGGCCAGGGCATGAAGCCCACCACGCGCACGGTGGACTCGGGCTTTACCAAGGCGGCCGGCAGCATAGCTAAGTTCTTTGACGCCGCCGCGGGCAGCAAGCTCGTCAAACTTGTCCGCCTGCGTTATCTGGACGACGCCCCGCTGTGCTTGGAGACCACGTATCTGCCGCCAAGCTTTGGGTCGCTCATCGATCGCGACCTCAACGGATCGCTCTACGCGACGCTGCGCCAAGAATTCCATCGCGCGCCGGCGCAGGGGCATAAGACCTTTGAGGTGTGCTATGCCTCGCAAAACGAGGCGTTTTTGCTCAACGTCGAGCGCGGGCAGGCGCTGATCTTGATCACCGACTACGTCTACGACACCGACGGCCGCCCGCTCCATGTCTCCAAGCGCATCCAACGCACCGACCGCGCCAAATACACCGAGCCCATCGGCTAGCGCACTAAACGAGGCGAAAATTAACTAATATGCGTTTTACCTGCTGTTTTTATTAAATCTCAAGCCGGTATGGCGCAAATGCCAACATCGCCTGGTAACACGCGCCGCCCAAGCTCAACTGTTCCTGCCCAGAATATCCAGCACCGTAAACCTAAGTGAGTAGACTTTTCGCGACCTGCCGAGCACACCCAAAACAGCCACCTCCGTGACCTGCGGTTTTACTAAAGCAGATACGCTTTGTGCTCGCCTTGCGCCAAAAAGTCTACTCACTTAGCTCGCAAGGTGTCTCGACGGGACGATTCGAGTCAAAAAAGCGTACGAACGCGGCACTTCTTGCGGCAATTTGATACCGCAAGACAGCCAAAAACCTGTCCCTAAATGGTAGGTTTGAAACCTTGGGCAACAAGTGCGGGGAACCAGGTTGGTTTGGGTTGGTTGGGGACGCGCTCGGCCAGGACCAGCTCCATCCAGCACATGTCGTACCAGCGGCCGAACTTTTGCGCGCAACGGTCGAAGGCGCCCACCAGGCGATATCCCATATGGGCATGGAAATCCTGACTGTTGTGCGTCAGGTATTCGTCGTCCTTGTCGTGCGGCACGGCGATGAGCGCGCACATGTTGGTGATGCCCATCGCGACCAAGCACTGCTTGAGCGCGTCGTGCAACCTGCGACCCAGTCCGCCGTGGCGCACGTCGCGCGCCAGGTAGATTGACGTCTCGACCGACCAGTCGTACGCCTCGCGGCTGTTGAGCGGACTCACATAAGCATAGCCTACCGGGCGCCCGTCCAGCTCCATCACCAGATACGGATAGCGCTTGAGCGTACGCTCGATGCGCCCGGCGAACTCCTCAACGCTCGGCACCTCGTATTCGCAGGTAATCGCCGTCTGGCGTACATATGGCTCATAGATGGCAAGCAACGCCGGCGCATCATCGGGCGTCGCCAGGCGAATCGTCGGCTCGGACATCTCGGTCATACAACCCTTCTCCCTCAAAAGCAAAGGCCGCCCTGCGCCAAACCCAGGCGCAGGGCGGCCCCTCGTCATTACGTCAACTTACAGGACAGCCGCCAACGCGTCGATGTCCTCCTGCGTCGTGGCCCAGCTGGTGCAAAAGCGCACCACCGTATGGGTCTCGTCGTACTTTTCCCAGTACTCAATCGAGGCATGCTCGCGAATGCGGGCCATGTCCTCGTTGGGCAGAATCACAAACTGCTGGTTCGTGGGCGTCTCCAAGAAGAACTCGTAGCCGCGCTCGTGCAGCACACGACGCAGCGCCTGAGCCGTCTCGATCGCCTGGCGACCAATCTCAAAATACAGGCCGTCGGTAAAGAGCGCCTCAAACTGGACGCCCGTCAGGCGGCCCTTGGCCAGCAACGCGCCGTGCTGCTTAATGCGCGGAATGGGATGCGCCGGAGCGTGCATGCCGCAAAACACTACGGCCTCGCCGCAAAGCGCGCCGCACTTGGTGCCGCCGATGTAGAACACGTCGCACAGCTGTGCCAGCTCGGGCAGGGTAATGTCGCACTCATCGGCTGCCAGCGCATAGGCCAGGCGGGCGCCGTCCACAAACAGCGGAATCTCACGCTTTTGGCACACCGCATAAATCTCGGCCAGCTCGGCCTTTGAGTACAGCGTGCCGTACTCGGTCGACAGGCTCACGTACACGGCGCCCGGAAACACCATGTGCTCGCAGCTTTCGTTTTCGTAGAACACCTGGATATAGTTTTCGAGATCCTCGGCGCGCATCTTGCCCTCGTAGCCAGGAATGGTGAGCACCTTGTGGCCGCCAAACTCGATAGCGCCCGCCTCGTGGCAGGCAACGTGGCCGGTCTCGGCGGCAACCACGCCCTCGTACGGCGCGAGCAGCATGTCAATCACCGTCGCGTTGGTCTGCGTGCCGCCCACCAGCAAAAATACGTCGGCATCGGGGGCCTGACAGGCCTCACGGATCAGTTGCTTGGCACGCTCGGTGTGCGCATCGGTGCCGTAGCCGGGCTGCGGCTCCATGTTGGTGCCGACGAGCGCCTGCAGCACCGCCGGATGTGCGCCGTGGGAATAGTCGTTGTTGAACGCGAGCATAGCAATCCTCTCTTACCGGGTATCGGCCAGATGATTCAAACGGGGCTATTGTACGCCGTTGGGATAGGCAATGCGCGCGGCAAGGCACTCAAGCGCCAGCACCAGGGCAAAGCCGCAGCTCACGTCAGTCAAAAAGTGTGCACCGATCACGATACGGCCAAAGGCGACGAGCGCCGCGACG
>URFP01000132.1:0-4749 GCA_900547235.1 uncultured Collinsella sp.
CCGCTCGCCTCCTTGGAGGCCAGGCTGATCTGCTCGGAGATGTCAGCGGCGGGGATCACGCGCTCGGCGGCGGTGACGTTGTAGTTCTCAATCATGACAACCTGCAGGTAGGGAGCCACGTCGGGGTCGTTTGCAATCCACTGCGACAGCGTCAGGATCAGATGGATGATGTCCTGCGCGATAGTGTAGGCAGGCGCCGCCTTGCCGCCAAAGATGATGGTGACAGGGTGCTTAGGCCTGTTGCTGTTCTTGATATCGAAGTACTTCCAGATGATGTAGAGCGCGAGCATCTGCTGACGCTTGTACTCGTGGATGCGCTTGACCTGGACGTCGATGATGGCGTTGGAGGGAATGGTCACGCCCTGCTCGAGCGCCATGAACTGGCGCATGATGGCCTTGGCCTCGACCTTGGTGGCGGCCAGGCGCTCAAGAACGTCCTTGTCGTCGGCGAACTTGGCGAGTTTGCTCAGATCGCCGGTGCTGCGCCAGTCGGTGCCGATTACATCGTCGAGCAGGCTGGCGAGCGCGGGGTTGGCTCCATGGATCCAGCGGCGGAAGGTGATGCCGTTGGTCTTGTTGGAGAACTTCTCGGGATAGATCTCGTAGAACGGATGAAGCTCGGTGTCCTCCAGGATCTTGGTGTGGAGGGCGGCTACGCCGTTGATGGAGAAGCCAAAGTGGATGTCCATGTGGGCCATGTGGACGGTGTCGTGCTCGTCGATGATGGCGACGCGCGGGTCATCGTGCTCGGCTTTCGCGATCTCATCGAGCTTGACGATAATGTCGGCGATGGCAGGGGAGACCTTCTGCAGGCTGGCGAGCGGCCACTTCTCGAGCGCCTCGGCAAGGATCGTGTGGTTAGTGTAGGCGACCATGGAGCGTACGATGGTCACGGCCTCGTCAAACTCGATGCCATGCTCGGTGGTGAGCAAGCGAATGAGCTCGGGGATGACCATGGTGGGGTGCGTGTCGTTAATTTGGACCACGGCGTAGTCGGCCAGATCGTGCAGGTTGCTGCCGCGCTCGACGGCCTCGTCGATCAGGAGCTGGGCGGCGTTGCTCACCATGAAGTACTCCTGATAGATGCGAAGCAGGCGGCCCTGCTCGTCGGAATCGTCGGGGTAGAGGAACAAGGTGAGGTTCTTGGCGATCTCGGTCTTGTCGAAGTCGATGGAGCTGCCGGGGACCAGGCCGTCGTCGACGCTCGCCAGGTCGAACAGGCGCAGACGGTTCTTGGTGGGCTGGCCGTAACCGGGCACGTCGATGTTGACGAGCTTGGAGGTAACGGCAAAATCGCCGAACTCGACGGCGTAGGAGCGGCCGTCGTCGACTAGGATGTCCTGCTCACCGAGCCACTCGTCGGGGACGGCCTTCTGCTGGTTGTCGACAAAGCGCTGACGGAACAGGCCGTAGTGATAGTTGAGGCCCACGCCATCGCCGGTCAAGCCCAGCGTGGCGATGGAATCCAGGAAGCATGCGGCCAGGCGGCCCAGGCCGCCGTTGCCGAGCGACGGCTCGACCTCGAACTCCTCGATCTTGTTGAGGTCGTGGCCTGCGGCGGTGAGCTGGTCCTTAACCTCATCGTAGATGCCGAGGTCGATCATGTTGTTGATGAGCAGCTTGCCGATCAAAAATTCGGCGGAAATGTAATAGAGCTTTTTCTTGCCGTTGTTGAGCGGGCAGGCGGCGGAGCGCTCCTGCACGAGTTTGACCAGCAGCTTGTAAATGCGACGGTCGTCGAGCTGCTCGAGCGAGGTGCCAAAAGACTGCTCGGCGAGTTCCATGAGGTTAATTTGGGGCATGTTTTCTCCTGTGATGGGTTGTTTCATGTCTGCAATTCATAAGAAGCCCGCGCGAGGGGATTGGGGTGGCCTCGCGCGGGAAAAAGCAAGCGCGTCCGCACGGTGGGGAGGGGTCGGGCGCGGTAGCTCCTATTGAGGAAGCTCGATTTCGGCTTCCGACGGGATGCGGAAGTAGGTCTCGGTCCAGTCGGTGAGTTTGTGCTCGAGCTCGCGGGTGATGGCGCCGTCGAGCATGCGCCAGGTCCAGTTGCCGCCCAACGTGGCAGGGGTGTTGATGCGCGCCTCGTTGCCCAAGTTGAGCAGGTCCTGCATGGTGTAGATGCACGTGTCGCTCACGCTGGCGGCGATGGTGCGATTGAGTGCATCTGCCATGGGTTCGCCGGCCTGCTGATGGGTGTACAGGGCTGCCTGCTCGCGCTGACGCGGGGTGGCCGTTCCCTCAAACCAACCGCGCGCCGTCTCGTTATCGTGGGTGCCCACATAGGCGACGGTGTTGGCGATGTAGTTATGCGGCAGGTAGTACGAGTTGGTGCCCTCAAAGGCAAACTGCAGGATCTTCATGCCGGGGAAGCCCGAGTTGTCGCGCATGTCGATGACGCCGGGGGTGAGGAAGCCCAGGTCCTCGGCGATGATGGGCAGCGTGCCGAGCTTTTCCTCGAGCGTCTTGAAGAACTTGAGGCCGGGACCCTGCGTCCACGAACCGTAGGACGAATCGGGCGAGGAGAACGGCACCTCCCAATAGGCCTCGAAGCCGCGGAAGTGATCCAGGCGGATGACGTCGTACATGTCGAGGGCGGCGCGAATGCGGCCCTCCCACCAGGAGAAGCCGTCGGCCTCCATGGCGTCCCAGTCGTAGATGGGGTTGCCCCAGTACTGGCCGGTGGCCGAGAACTGGTCGGGCGGCGTGCCGGCGACGCTCACGGGATTGCCGGCGGCGTCGATCTTAAAGAGCTCAGGTGTCGCCCACATCTCGACGGAGTCACGCGAGACATAGATGGGCAGGTCGCCGATGATGAGAATGTCGCGCTCGTTGGCATAGGCCTTGAGGCGGCTCCACTGGCGATCGAAGAAGTACTGCGTCATCTGGTGGTAGAGCATACGCGCCGGATGGTCGGCGCAGACCTTGGCGGAAGCCTCGCCGCGGGTGCGGAGCTCCGCGGGCCACTCCCAAAATGCCTTGAGGCCGCACTCCTCCTTGATGGTCATGAACTCGCAGTAGGGGATGAGCCAGTCTTCGTTGGTTTGGACAAAGTCGTCGAAGTCGGCAGGCTTGTCGGCGGCAAAGCGCTCGGCGACGCGGTCGAGAATCTGACGACGGCCACCAAAGATGGCGCCATAGTCGACATTGCTGGGGTCGGAGCCCAGGTACACGCCGTCGATATCGCGCTGCTCCAGATACCCTGCCTCGATAAGCTCGGCGAAGTCTATGAAGTTGGGGTTGCCTGCGCGGGCCGAGAACGACTGATAGGGCGAATCGCCATAGCTGGTCGTCGTAAGGGGCAGAATCTGCCAGTAATGTTGTTTGCACGAGGCGAGAAAATCGACGAAGTCGTAGGCATTCCAGCCAAAGCCGCCGATTCCGTATGGTCCGGGCAGAGATGAGACGGGCATGAGGACGCCGCTTGCACGCTCCATGAATGCGCTCACCAACCTTCTTGTTGTGGGGTCGGCCTGCCGATGGGTGTGCAGTCCGCCTCCGATGTTCTGATTCGATACGCCTATTGTAAAACATGTTGTTTAAACATGTACAGGCAAGATAAAAAAGTTGGAAGTATTTTGGTGAATGGTTACGCGTCATGAAAAAGCCCCGGTCTCACATCGTGAGATCGGGGCAAGAACGGTATGTAGGTTTTTGCTACTCGGCGTCGGCGAAGCCGTTGGGGTTGTGGCTCTGCCAATTCCAGCTGTCGCGGCACATGTCCGCGATATCGTACTGGGCCTTCCAGCCCATCATGCGCTCGGCCTTGGAGGCATCGCACCAGTTGGCGGCGATGTCGCCGGCGCGGCGCTCGCGGATCACATAGGGCAGCTCCTTGCCGCAGGCCTTGGAGAAAGCAGCGACGACCTCGAGTACCGAGGTGCCGGTGCCGGTGCCCAGGTTAAAGATCTCGACGCCGGTCTTGCCGTTCATCCAGTTGAGGGCGGCCACGTGACCAGATGCCAGGTCACACACGTGGATGTAGTCGCGCACGCCGGTGCCGTCGGGGGTGGGGTAATCGTTGCCAAAGACCTGAACAGCCTCGAGCTTACCGACGGCGACCTGGGCGACGTAAGGCACCAGGTTGTTGGGGATACCCTTGGGGTCCTCGCCAATCAGGCCCGACGGATGGGCGCCGATGGGATTGAAGTAACGGAGCAGCACGACGTCCCACTCGGGGTCGGCGGTGTGGACGTCCATGAGGATCTGCTCAATCATCCACTTGGTCCAACCATAGGGGTTGGTCGCGGGCTTCTTGGGGTCCTCTTCGGTGACAGGCGGATTGTCCGGATCGCCGTAGACGGTCGAAGAGCTCGAGAAGATGATGGACTTGCAGCCGTGGTTGCGCATGACATCGATGAGCACCAGGGTGTTCTCGATGTTGTTGTGGTAGTACTCGACGGGCTTGCTTACCGACTCGCCAACGGCCTTAAAGCCGGCGAAGTGGATGACACGGTCGATCTGGTGGGTATCGAAGATCTTGTTCATCGCGTCGCGGTCGAGCACGTTGGCCTCGTAGAAGGTGAGGTTCTTGGCGGCCTCGTCGCCCACGATGGTCTTGACGCGGTCGATGGCAACGGCGCTGGAGTTGGAGAGGTCATCGACGACGACAACCTGGTAGCCGCCCTCGAGCAGCTGAACGACGGTATGCGAGCCGATAAAGCCGGCGCCGCCGGTAACGAGGACGCAGGTGTCTTTGGGGTCGAGTGCTTTGGACATGTAGTCTCCTATCGAATCAGGAACACTTCT
>URFP01000133.1:0-4705 GCA_900547235.1 uncultured Collinsella sp.
AACCCTGGCGAATCGCGCGGTACGTGGCCTGGCGAAAATCGCCGCCCTCGGTGTGTTTGGCATGCGCGCGGCCGCCCGCGAGCGTAATGCGCACATCGGTGATGGGCGAGCCCGTCAGCACGCCCAGGTGGTCGCGCTCCATAGCGTTGGTGAGTGCCAAACGCTGCCAGTTAAGATCGAGCTCGTCGGCCGAGGTCACGGTGCCAAACTGCACACCCGAACCCGCCGGCAACGGCTCCAGGCGCAGATGCACCTCGGCATAGTGGCGCAGCGGCTCAAAGTGGCCCACGCCCTCGACCGGCCGCGAAATAGTCTCCTTATAGAGAATGCCGCCGGGCTCAAACTCAATCGAAAGGTCAAAGCGATCGGCCAACACCCGCTGCACGACCTCGAGTTGCACGGCGCCCATCAACTGCAAGTGAATCTGCTCAAGATGCGTATTCCAGCTTACGCCGAGCATGGGGTCTTCGTCCGTCAGCTCAGCCAGCGCTTTAAACACCGCATGGACATCATGTTCGCCCGGGAGCACCGTATAGGTGAGGACCGGCGCAATGACGGGCGCATCGCACCCGGGCTCCGCACCCAAGGCATCCCCCGGGCGAACGTGCGCAAGACCCGTCACGGCACAAATACCGCCAGCGGCAACTTCCTGGGCAAGCTCGTACTTCTCTCCGTTATAGATGCGCACCTGATCGACCTTTTGCTCCCATGCCTCGGCGCCGGAACGCCCGTCAATCATCTGTTTGGCATGCAGTGTGCCGCCGGTCACTTTAACCCAAGCCAAGCGCTCGCCACGAACACCGCGGCTGACACGATAGACACGCGCGGCGAACTCCGGCGGCCACGCCTGCTCACGCATCAGCGTGCACATACCATCCAGCAGCTCGCCCACGCCCTGATCCTTGAGCGCCGAGCCGGCAAAGCAGGGAAAGAGCCTGCGCTCGGCAACCATGCGCGAAAGCGTTGCAACGGAAAGCTCACCCGTCTCAAGAAACTCCTCGAGGGCTGCCTCGTCCAACGCGGCAGCGTCCTCCCAAGCGGCGCCGCCCGCCAGCAGTTCGTTCGCATCGAGGCAGCCCTCGGAAAGACGCTGCCCAAGTTGTGCCAGCAAAACATCGCGGCCGGGATTCTCCAAATCGATTTTGTTGATATAGATGAACGTCGGAATGTCATAGCGCGCAAGCAGGCGCCACAGGGTTTCGGTGTGCCCCTGCACGCCGTCGTTGGCACCTACCACCAAAATCGCGTAGTCGAGCGCACGCAACGTGCGCTCTGCCTCGGCCGAAAAATCCACGTGTCCGGGAGCGTCCACGAGCATGACGCGGGTATCACCGTGGTCGAACACGGCCTGCGACGAGAAAATCGTGATGCCGCGCTCGCGCTCGATGGCGTTGGTATCCAGGTGCGAGTCGCCATCGTCCACGCGGCCGCGCTTGCGAATGCGACCCGCGCAGAACAGCATGGCCTCGGCCAGTGTGGTCTTGCCGGCATCGACATGCGCCAAGATTCCAACGACCGCTTGCTTCGACATGGCTCTCCTCTTATTGCAAGCCCGTCGCACTCGGCAACGGGCATCCTCGTTCCACACTGGATGATACAATTTACGGGCCGGCGGGCGAAGCGGGCCCTATCCCCCGACCAAGCTCATCGCCCTGCGTTGCCGCGCGGCGATTTTCGTAGGTTCGCGCCTTACGAAAGCCGGCACCTCCCCTTTTGTCTGCCCGGTCTCATCTGAGGCGGTAACAATGCGAGTCCCACAACGACGCGTTTTACCAAAAATGGCCCCACGCGGGGCCATTTTCATTTCGATGAAACGCTGGTATGTGACTCGGCCCTTATGCCTCGCGCAGCCAGTCGAACGCAACGCGCGGCGTGCCGTCGGACACATACACGACGCCGGCGCGCTCGAACCCTGCCTTGAGGCTCGCACCCTGCATGGGCAGGTTGTCCGCGTGCGTATCGATACGCAGATGGTCGGCACGCTCCTTGGCAAAGGCAAACATCGCGGCCGCGATACCGTGCACGGTGCCGTCGGACGCCACGCGGTGCAGCACGGCGTACGGAGTGTCGCTGCGCCACTGACCGTCCTCGATGACGTCATAGCACTCGTCCGGGCCCGGCAAAAAGGCAAACGTCGCCACCACGCGACCGTCGACTTCGCACACATAGCTGCCACCGGCGGCGATATCGGCAGCCAGCTGCTCGGCCGAAGGCGTGCCCTCGGGCCACTGCGTGGCGTTGCCATGCGCGCGCATAAAGGCGCGGGCGGCATCATAGATAGCCATGACGGCGGGAATGTCGGTCTCGAGGGTTTTTCTGATCATCACGCGGCGACCTCACGTTTATTGGTATCACTTTGATTGAGCAATGATACCAGCGTTTGGAAAGGGCAAGGAGCGGATGGGAAGCAAAAAGCGAGCCGCCTGGTCAAAGGCCAAAAGCGAGTTTTTGGGCGCTGCCACCGGCGGCGATATGAGCGACCTGTTTGCGCGCGAGGACGAGCGCCGCGATGCCCTGGACGCCGAGCGCGATGAGGCTTGGCGCTACAAATCGTGCGAGCGCAAAAACCGCTACGACACACGCGCCGAGGCCGAGGCCGTTATGGCCGACTGCGAAAACCGTGGACGGCGTGGTTTGGCCTGCTACAAATGCGAATACTGCGGCGGGTGGCATCTGACGTCGCATCCTTGGAAATAGGCTCCGCAACGGAGCGGCGCTCACGCAGCGGCACGGCACCGACACATCGCCGGCCATCACGCGCAGGCTACGGGCGCGGCGGCACCAAAACATCGTAGCGGACGGCCTTGCCCGCAAGCTGATAGCTCGGCTTAACGCCGGCAAGCAATGGGCCCTTCACCGGCCGTTTGATAACGACCTTGCGCGGCCGCACTGCAAGCGCAGTTTTAACCAGCGTCTCCTCATCGGCACACGGCTGTTCCAGATGGTGCAAGAGCTGGAACTTCTTTTTGACCGCCGCGCTCTTGGTGCGCTCAGGAAACATGGGGTCCAGATACACCACGTCGGGAGCCGCGAGCTCATCGCGCTCGACCAGCTCAGCCGTATGGCGAAGGCCGGCAATGCTGTCCTCGCCCGCATGTAAGTGCATGCGCGCCACGGCGGCCGCAAGCGCCGAATCATCTGCCGCGCGATCCAGGGCATCCTGGAGCAGCGCCGCGATCACGCAATCCTGCTCATACAGATCGACGGTAAAGCCCGCTGCCGCCAGCAGCAGCGAATCCTCGCCAAAGCCTGCCGTGGCGTCAATCGCCCATGGTTGTTCGATGCCTTTTGTGCGCGCAGCCTTTACCAACAGCTCTTGCTGCAGACGACCCTGCTTGAGCCGTGGAAGCATGCGGCCAAAATCGGCACGCAACTCCATCGTGCCGTCGGTGAGCGTAAGGCCCTCGGACGTCCGCACGAGCTCGAGCCCAGCAGCCCGAGCAACAGAAAAGGGATCGACGACGCCCATGGACACTCCTTAGCAAACAAAACGAATACATGGGCGCCATTCATGTCGGCACCCAACCGTCCGTTATTGTCCCACATGCGACATGGTCCACAGCATCCCAATGCAAAGCACCGCCATCAATACCGTGCACACGGCAGCGATCACAGAATCACTCATGCGCCTTCCCAGCGACCGCGGCTCATCCACTTGCTTGACTCCGTACATCATGGCTCCTCCTTCGGTCCAGCTCTTACCATGGCCTCATCATCGCAGCGCCGCGCATGCGCTGCCATCGATTTGACTTACGTCCAGCTTTCCTTTTTGAAAGGTTGAACCGTGCAGGCAAGAGACGCTTTCAGGCGCATGCATCGCCGCGTTGAACTACAATGTGCTTCACCATATGTGCAGCACATAGGGTGCGCCAGGTTGGCGTACTCGTATCGAAAGGACCAGCCATGAGCTTCACTCGCAAGACACTCAAAGTCCTTGCCCTCATTTACTTTGTTTTGGGCATCGCCAGCCTCGTCATCGCCGGCGTCGGCATCGCCAAGGGCAGCCTCGATTCCACGTACGGGTCGAACGCCATGCTCGCCGCGGCCGTACTTGTCATCAAGGGTCTTGTCGATCTTGCCGCAGGTGTTGCGGGCATCAAGGGCGCCAACAAGCCTTCGCAGGTGGATGGTGCGTTTAAGCTCGGCATCGTCGCCGCAATCGCCACGATTGCGCAGGCCGTGCTCACGCTTCCCGCGTTTGGCGGCGACGCCATCAACTTTGGCGCCTTTGTCATCGTGGTGTACGACCTGTTCTTTATTCAGCAGGCACACGACATTAAGGCCGAGAACAAGGACCGCCTGTAAGCGCTCGCTTCTCATAACCTTTGTAGCCAAGCAACTAAAAAGGGCCGATCGCGCATCTCCGCGGTCGGCCCTTTACGTTTGCCCAGATAAAACCTGCCAAAATAAACCTGTCCCTTTTTGGCAGGTTGTTAGCTGTGACGGTACTCGGCAATGATGAAGTCGATATCGGTCTGAAGGGTGTCCAGGTTTGCCAGGCGCTCTTTATCGGCAGGGCGCGTGCGGTAGTAGTACGGCGTCATCTGGAACACCGCCTCGATGTCGGCCTGCGTCTGGAGCGTAATGTTCGCAGATACCCGTTGCGTTCCCACCAACTCGAGCTCGGTCGTCTTCGGCAGCTTCTCATCGTTGAGATATGGCGTGTCGTAGAGCACCTCCTTGAGCCCAAACAGATGCCGAGCAC
>URFP01000134.1:0-4702 GCA_900547235.1 uncultured Collinsella sp.
CGAGCCGGCTTCTCGGCCTCGCGCGCAGCCTCGGCAGCCGCCTCGCGCGCCTTCTCGGCAACAAACGCCGCGGCCGAAGTATCGAGCTGCACCGTTGCATGCGTGCGGGTGGGCACTGCGACTTCACCGGCGTGCATCACAATGACACCGCAGGTGCTCGACGCGACAAACTCGACCATCTTGGGGTCGGTGAACCCCGTCACATCGTTGACGATCGAAGCGCCGCAGCGCACGGCGGCCTTGGCAACCGCCACATGGCGCGTATCAATCGAGACGATGGCACCCTCTTTGGCCAGCGCGCGCACCACGGGCAGCACGCGGCGGGCCTCCTCGTCGGGGTTGACCGGGGTAAAACCGGGGCGCGTGGACTCGCCGCCCACGTCGATGACGTCGGCACCGGCGTCGAGCATCGCCAGGCCGTACTCGATAGCGGCATCCGGGTCAAAGTGCTCCCCGCCGTCGCTAAACGAATCGGGCGTCACGTTGAGGACGCCCATGATGCGCGGACGGTCAAAGCTGAGCTCGTACTTTCCGCACCGCCATGTCTTGCTATCGTTCGCCATGAACATCCTCCTAAAATGCCCGCGCCGCCGCGCCTGGGCGCTGGCGGCGGGGTCGTTTTGCAATCAGTCTTTCTATTGTATCCGCGCGCGCCGGCTAGAACGCAAACGCTGCCGCGATGTCGCAAGAAATCAGCAGGTCGGCATTTGCATCCTGATCGGTGGGGGCAAGATTGCAAATGGCCAGCGTATCGCCGGTAAAGTAGCGCGTAAGGCCCGCCGCCGGATACACCACGAGCGATGTCCCGCCCACAATAAGGGCATCGGCCTCGGCGATGGCGGCGATGGCACCGGTAAGCACGCGCTCGTCGAGCGGTTCCTCGTAGAGCACCACATCGGGCTTGATGCGGCCGCCGCACGCAGGGCATACGGGCATGCCCGCGGCATCCTCGTGCTCGCGCGAGCAAATCCACTCGGTGCTGTAGGCGGCGCCGCAGCGCTGGCAAATGTTGCGGTGGACCGAGCCGTGCAGCTCGAACACGCGCTGCGAGCCGGCCGCCTGATGCAGGCCGTCGATGTTTTGCGTCACCACGGCATTCAGCTTGCCGGCGCGCTCCAGCTCGGCCAGCTTGGTGTGGCAGCGGTTGGGCTTGGCGCCAAGCGCGATCATCTTGGTGCGGTAGAAGTCGAAGAACTCGGCCGGATGCGTCTCGTAAAAGCTGTGCGAGAGCATGGTCTCGGGCGGATAGGCAAACTGCTGGTGATACAGGCCATCCACACTGCGAAAATCGGGGATGCCGCTCGCCGTGGAAACGCCCGCGCCGCCAAAGAACACCACACGCTCGTGGGTGTCGAACAGCTCCGCCAGCGCAGCGGAGGCCTGCTTGGGGTCCGATATTGCCTGCGTCATATGAGTCCTCCGTCCTTGTTGGTCGGGCAGCTTTGGGCGATCTCCCGGCACGCAGCCTTTGGGCCGGCCCGCGCGGAGCCCGCCGGCGTCCTTGTTGCGCTAATCTTAAGCCTGCCAACCCCGTCGAAAGGACACCATGCCTCAGACTTACACTTTTGCCTCGTGGAACGTCAACGGCCTGCGCGCCGTGCTCAAAAAGGACCCGAGCTTTACCCAAATCGCGCAGGAGCTCGATGTCGACATCCTGGCGCTGCAAGAAACCAAGCTGCAAGAGGGCCAGGTCGATATCGACCTGCCCGGCTATCACCAAACCTGGAGCTACGCCGAGCGCAAAGGCTATTCGGGCACCGCGGTTTTTAGCCGCCAGGAACCGCTGCGCGTGCTGCGCGCCGATGCGTTGCTGCCCTACGCCGGCGAGAGCGAGGCGGCCGAGCTCGTGGCGCAGGCCGCAACCGAGGGCCGCGTCTGCGCGCTCGAGTTCGACAAGTTTTGGTTTGTCGACGTCTATACGCCCAACGCCCAAAACGAGCTCGCGCGCATCGATGTGCGCATGGCGTGGGACGACGCCTACCGCGGCTTTTTGAACGCGCTTGAGCACGAGGGCGGCAAGCCCGTCGTAACCTGCGGCGACTTTAACGTGGCGCACGAGGAGATCGACCTTAAGAATCCCAAATCCAACCGCGGCAACGCGGGCTTTTCGGACGAGGAGCGCGGCAAGTTTACCGAGCTGCTCAACGCCGGCTTTACCGATACCTGGCGCGCGGCAAACCCCGGCGTCGAGGGCGTCTACAGCTGGTGGAGCTACCGCTTTAATGCACGCAAGAACAACGCCGGCTGGCGCATCGATTACTTCTTGGTGAGCGACGCCATCGCCGATGCCGTGCGCGACACCGGCATCCGCGGCGACATCTTCGGCAGCGACCACTGCCCCGTCACCCTCACGCTGGAGCTCTAGCCCAACTGGTCCCCTAGGGACGAGGGAAACGGATCATTTTCGCCTCGCGAGAGCGTCCGCACGAACCGCCCTCCACGGAACCCGTCTATCTACTACGTTCAAGCCACCACCCTCAACCACCGCGAACAGTGCGAAAAGAAAACCGCAGGTAGAAAGCCTGCGGTTTTTCATAAAACGCGGTCATAGTCGGGGGTATCAAGCTAAACGTAGTAGATGGGCCAGTTTCGTGGCAAGCGCTGTCAACTGATTCCCTGGGGACATCTGGGGACGGAAGAAAATGGATCAATTTGGCTCTCTGAGGACCACGATGCCCGTCATATCAGCCGGCCATTCCAAAACTATGCCGGTTTACGGGGCTGAATCGCAGATCCCCCGACCATACGCAATTCCAAGATAATAAAACCGCAGGTGAACGGCTTGCCCTATTTCGAAAAAGCCGGCATGGTCTGCCTGCGCCAATCTAGCCCCGTAAACCGGCATAGTTTTGAAATGGCACCTCGGCAGCATTGATTCCCCGCCCCGGCGCAACCAGCCCTACAGCCCGTATTTCACGACGACACGGTTAATGCGACGGCACCAAGGCTTGTACAAGGCGGCCAAGAACACGCAGGTCGCAAGGCCGTGCGTGATATCGAACGGCACCGCTGTGGCAAGACGCGCCACGGCGCCCGCCCACGTGAGCGGCTGCACAAAACCGATGATGTCGTACGCGTTGATCACGACGCCATAGAGCAGGCCCGACGCAAAGCCATACGCAAGCAACGCCGGCATGCGCACAGTTCCATCCGCACGGTCAAACGCGCCCGCATGCGCCAGTGCGCCGCCAACATAGCCAACCAGACCCCAGGCATACATCTGCCACGGCGTCCACATACCCTGCCCAAAAAAGAAATTGCTGGTCAGCGCCGCCAGCGCGCCGACCATAAAGCCATTGCGGCGCCCAAGTGTCGCCCCCGCAATGATGGCAATCGCGCTCACCGGTTTAAAGTCGGGAATGGGGCCAAACAGAATACGCCCCGCCGCGGCCAACGCCGCCAGAACCAGCGTGGGCATAATCTGGCGCAGGCCCGGGCGCGACGCCTCGTAGCCCGCAAAGAACAGCGCGAGCACCAGCGCCACCACGACAAGCATGGCAAGCGCCGCCTGCTCAACGCCCGCCAGCAGCGCCGCGACCATCACCGCAGGAACCGCCAACAGCAGCGGAATTTCTAGTTTTGTGAGTAGATACGAAACGCGATAATCCGCCATTCCATCACGCCCTATAAAACACGTTGTCGGCAAAGAAGTCGGCCGGCGGCTCCATGCAGGCGATCTCGCCGTCAAACATCATGGCGACGCTGTCGGCGACCTGCTCGGCAAAGTCCAGGTCGTGCGTAGCCATGACGACGGTGCCGCCAGCCTGCGCATGATCGCGCAGGGCGCGGGCGATGATGCGGCGGCTGGCCAGGTCCAGACCCTTGGTGGGTTCATCGAGCAGCAGCAGTTCGGGGCCGATTAGCAGTAGTTTTGCCAATGCAAGCAGTTGACGCTGTCCGCCCGAAAGGTCATAGGGGTGACGCTCCCCCAAGCCCGCGAGCCCCAGACTCGCCGCGCGTTCCCGCGCCGCGGCCTCGTCGTAGCCGCAGGTCGAAGCCCATTCCATCAGCTCGTCGCACACCGTCTCGGCAACCAGCAGCGCCTTGGGGTTTTGCGGCAGCAGCGCCGCCGACCCCGCCGCACGCTCCATGCACCCACGCTGCAACTTGACCGTTTTGGCCAACACCGAAAGCAGCGTCGACTTGCCGCAGCCGTTGCCGCCCACAATCGCATGCACCGCGCCGGCCGAAAACGCCGCGTCGAGCCCGCGCAGCACCCAACCGGACGCTCGATCGTAGCGAAACCAGCTCCCTGCTAGGGTGGTAGCCGACCCAGCGTACATTTTTGGGAATATTCGGCATCCACCGGCGCGCAACGGCGCCCCCGCGTCGTTCTGCGACTGAATTTGCACCTCAAATTCAGCTGATTTGTCCGTTTTCATTCCATTTTTCGCACCCGGAACGCGCCCGCGCGGATCCAAAGAGCCCTGCTGGCCACTTGCAGTGCTGAAAACTCCGATTTTTGCACGCCGCGAGCCGCCCCACCCCGGCATCTCACCAGAAAACAGCTCTTCACGATGCCCCAAGGAGGCGATATCGGCCACCTCGCGCACGTGGCCGCCCTCAATCCGATACGCGCGCGTCGCGTATTCGAGCATCGGACGCGGCTGGTGCGTCGCCACAACCACCGTGCAGCCCAATTCGCGATTCACGCGAAACAGCGCGTGCAGAAAATTTTTCTCGGCAACGGGATCGAGCTGGG
>URFP01000135.1:0-4657 GCA_900547235.1 uncultured Collinsella sp.
GCGCCCGAGGCACCGGGCGTGGCGCGGGCAATCGCGGTCAGGTCGATCGGCGGCTCCGTCTTCACGCTCTTTGCATGCAGCTCGAGGATGTTCTTACGTCCGGTCAGGTCGGGCAGCTCAACGGGGATGCGACGGTCAAAACGACCGGGGCGCAGCAGGGCTGGGTCAAGGCTGTCAGGACGGTTCGTTGCAGCGAGGACGACGATACCCTTATGGTTATCAAAGCCGTCCATCTCGGTCAGCAGCTGGTTGAGCGTTTGCTCGCGCTCGTCGTTGCCGCTAAAGCCGCCGCCATCGCGCTTCTTACCGATGGTATCGATCTCATCGATAAAGACGATACACGGGGCCTTTTCCTTGGCCTGCTTAAACAGATCGCGCACCTTGGCAGCGCCACGGCCGACGAACATCTCGACGAACTCAGAACCAGAAATACTAAAGAACGGAACACCAGCTTCGCCGGCCACAGCCTTGGCAAGCAGGGTCTTACCAGTGCCCGGAGGGCCCACAAGAAGAGCGCCGCGCGGCAGCTTGGCGCCGATCTCCTCGTAGCGCTGCGGCTTCTCCAGAAAGTCGACGACCTCCTTGAGGGACTCCTTGGCCTCTTCCTGGCCGGCGACGTCCTTAAAGGTCACGCCCACGTCCTTGGAGGCGATCACGCGCGCGCCGGACTTGCCCAATCCGCCGCCGCCAAAACCACCGCCGCCAAAGTTCATCGACGGGCCGTCATCGCCCATAGCCTTCTTCATGCGGCGGTTGAGCCACCAGCCAATCAGGAAGAAAATCGCCATGGGAAGGACGAGCGTGAGCAAGTAGTAAGTCATCAGGCCCGAGTTCTTATCGGGAACCACCGACTCCAGCGAGGCGCCGGCCTCGAGCACGCGATCGGTAAAGCCCGTGTCACTCGGCACGCCGGTCGTCTTGTAGGCGATGTTCTCGTCCTCGCCCTTCTTGGTGTAATAAATCGAGTAATCGTCCGTGTTGTACTCGACCTTGTCGACACTCTTCTTATCGAGCGCTTTGACAAACGTCGAGTAATCGGTCTTCGTAATCTGCTGCGTGTGACCGATGTTGGGGAACAGAACGGTCGAGAGCACGAGGTAGACGACGAAGGCGATGAGCACGTAGAGGATCATATTCCGTCTACGTTTGTTGTCATCCATCTCCATCTGCTTGAACTCCATCTACTGGGGTTGATAATGCTATCTAGAATACCCAACCCAGACGGCGATAAACCGACGCCGGGCACGAAAGGACAGAGATGGCATCACTGGAAGTCGGCAAGGTTCAGATCTACACGGGCGATGGCAAGGGCAAGACGACGGCTGCGCTGGGGCTTGCACTGCGCGCCACGGGCTATGGACTTAACGTGCTTATGCTGCAGTTTGCTAAGAAGCTGCACTGCGCCGAGCATGATGCGGCGCCCCGTTTAGGTCTGCGCATCGTACAAGCCGACCGCGACACGCCCGAAGCCTGTGCCGCACAGATCCTGGAGCTGGCGCGCGAGCAGATTAGCCAGGTCGACGTGCTGATCTTGGATGAGCTGGGAGAAGCCATGCGCCGAGGCTTTGTGACGCGCGAAGATGTCGAAGCGTTGATCGCAATGAAACCGACCACCACAGAGCTCGTGCTCACCGGCCGCGGCTTGCTGCCACTGGCCGATCTCGCGGACCTAGTAACCGAAATGCGCCCCGTCAAACACTACTTCGACGAAGGCCTCCTAGCCCGCCAAGGCATCGAATACTAAATGATCCGAAGGGGACGGAGGAAAACGGATCATTTTGCCTTATCGCCAGGTCAATGATCCGTTTTCCTCCGTCCCCTACGGATCATTAGGCGGTGGCGCGGCCGAACCAGTTGCCGCTGTGATGGTAGACGGTGAACATCGCGGCGGTGATTACCCAGGTTACGGGGTAGACCAGCAGCAGATGCTCGAGCGAGGGGTCGAGCGGCATAATCGCGAACACCCACGCCACGCGGAGCACGACGGTGCCAAAAATCGTGAGCATCATAGGCTGGAAGCTCACGCCAGCGCCGCGGATGGAGCCGGACGCGTTTTCGATAATCGAGAAGATCGCGTAGAACGGCGCGATGAAATGAAGAATCGTCGTGGTGTAGGCCGAAATCGAAGCATCGTCGACAAACAGACGCGACAACGGACCCGAGAACACCAGTAGCACGGCAGACAGGCCACCAATGAGCATAAACGACAGCACAAGCGACGTATGGTAGCCCTTGCGCATGCGCTCGTAGTTGCGCGCGCCAAAGTTCTGTGCCGAGAACGTGGTGATCGAAACGCCAAGCGCCTCGGTAACCATCCAGACAATGCCATCCAAACGGCCCGAAAGACCCCACGCCGTGGTGACATCGGCACCAAACGAGTTGACCGACACCTGAATCAAAACGTTGGAAATCGAATACGCAGCAGACTGAAAGCCAAGCGGCAGACCACACGAGATCATGCTCTTACAAATGCCAGGATCAATGCAGAGTTTGGACAGTGAAAGCCGCCACGCACCCGGAGCGTGCATCATACGAATCACGATCATCGTGGCGTTGGAGCAAATGGTCAGCGCCACCGCGATGCCGCAGCCCAGAGCCTCCATATGAAGCACGGCAACGAAGATGACATCCAGCACCGCATTAACAAGGCAGCCGGAAGCAATGATCACAGCAGGACCGCGTGTGTCGCCCACGGCGCGCAGCAGCGCCGTTCCCATATTGAGCAGCAGCGCCGCAACCATGGCGGCAAAATAGCAACGAGCATAGGCCACGCCCTCGGCCAATAGTTCATGCGGCGTGTTCATAAGTACCAGCATGGGCTCAACGAACACTATGCCAAGAATCGAGAAAACGATACCGCCCACCAGCGCGAGCGTCATGGCCGTATGGACCGAACGACTCAATCGCTCATCATCGTGCTGACCAAAATACTGACCGGTAATGACCGCGCAGCCAGCGCCAACGCCAACGCAAAAGCCAATGCAGAGCTCGGTGAGCACCATCGTGGCTTGAATGCCACCCAGCGCGAGCTTGCCGCCAAACTGGCCGACGATATACGTACCAATAAGCGTGTAAGCCTGCTGAAAAAACGAGCTAAAGAAGATAGGGACGCACAGCGACAGCAGCTGTTGCCAAATGACACCCTGCGTTACATCGATAGCCGTAGATTTCTTAGCCACACGCCCTCCCCACCAGCGTACGTCAAACAACAAAACGGCAATTTAAGACCAAAGCCAATACCAGATTAGCACCGACCGACGTCGGCCGAAACGCCCCGAACCAGAGCCCGGTGCTAACTATCTGCCTAGTGATACAGCCCCGGCTGGTAGTGGTACTCGTTGCTCACATGCAGGCACAGCTGCCAAAAGGCAACAGCGCTTGCCGCGGCCACGTTGAGTGAATCGACCCCATGCGCCATCGGAATACGCACGGCGCGGTCGCAGCCTGCAATGGTCTTGGCGCCCAAGCCAGCACCCTCGGTGCCCATAAAGATTGCCAGGCGGTCAATCTCCTGCAGCGCGGAATCGTCCAGCGACACCGAATCATCCGTCAACGCCATGGCGGCACACGAAAAGCCGGCATCGTGCAGCGCCGCCAGCCCATCATGCGGCCATACGCGCGCCTCGCTGCCAATGCGCGTCCAGGGCACCTGGAACACCGTGCCCATGCTCACGCGGGCCGAGCGACGGTACAGCGGGTCGCAGCAAGTGGGGCTCACCAAAATACCGTCGACGTTCAGCGCAGCCGCCGAGCGGAAAATCGCACCGACGTTGGTGTGGTCGACAATGCCCTCGAGCACGCACAGGCGCACCGGGCGCTCCCCCGCCGCCTCGACGACGCCGCCCAAGAACTCATCAACCGGAATCTGTCGCGGGCGACGAAATGCCGCGAGCGCACCGCGCGTCACGTTAAAGCCCGTCAGCTGCTCCATAAGCTCCATCGAGGCCACGAACACAGGAACCGGACCTGCGCCCTCGCGCACAACAAGCCGCTCAAACAGCGGCATCATCTGATCGAGCCAGCGTTCGCCCAAAAGAAAGCTCACCGGCTCGTATCCGGCGCGCACCGCACGCTCGATGACCTTGGCACTCTCGGCGATAAAAATGCCCTTCTGCGGCTCCAGCACGCAGCGCAGCTCACGCTCGGTCAGTCGCACGTAGGCATCAAGCCGCTCGTCCTCGAGCGAATCGATTCGCAGCACCTCAACGGCATCAGTCATAGCAGCCAGCCCGCACCTTTCTTTACAGCGCATCTATACCAAACGAGGCGACGCTAAGCGCCGCCCCATGCATTCAAACAATCCGATGATACCGTTCACGCCGGACGATTTACGCCTCAACGCGACGATACGTTACGAACTCATAATCGACACCCTCGTCGCCCTCGCCCGAGGCAATCGTGGCAACACCGCCACGCCGCGCAATCTCCCACGCGGGATCGGCATCCAGATCGGGAAAATACGTATCCACGTCATGCACGCAATGGTTATGCGTAACCTCGGCCTCGGCGCAATACGGCAAAAACTGCCGATACACCTCGCCGCCACCGATCACCCACGCAACGGGCTCATCGGCTACCGCGGTGAGCGCTTCGTCGACGCTATGCACCACGTCGACGCCCTCGGCAGCAAAGTCCTCATCGCGCGTGAGCACGATAT
>URFP01000136.1:0-4636 GCA_900547235.1 uncultured Collinsella sp.
GGTCGTTGCCATGATGGGCGGTGAGGGCTCCGATGCTCTGTAAACTCGCTTGGGGCAACGTCCGCCGCGCCGGCCGCGACTACCTCGTCTACTTGCTGACGCTCACCCTGGGCGTCACGGTATTCTATGCCTTCAATACCGTCTCGATGCAGGTCGACATTGCCGGCATCAAGGAGGAGGGACTGTCCGAGCTCATGGGCAGCATGCTCGGTTACCTGACGTACTTTTTGGCCGGTGTCATGGCCTTTTTGATGGTGTATGCCAACAACTTCATCATGAAGCGCCGCAAAAAGGAGTTCGGCCTGTACCAGGTGCTCGGCATGCGCCGCGGGCGCGTCGCCACGATCATGGCGCTCGAGACCGTGATCGTTTCGGTCGGCGCCTTTGTCGCCGGCATTGTGCTGGGCGTGGGGCTCTCCCAGCTCATGACATTCTTTACGGCCTCGCTCTTTAAGACACAGATCGCTAATTTCCACTTCTTTTTCTCGGTGCATGCGTTCAACCTGACCCTTGCCTGCATGCTCGTGATGTTTGTGCTTACGCTACTGCTGAACCTTCGCGCCGTGCGCCGTACCAAGCTCATCGAGCTTATGGGCGCCGAGCGGCGCAACGAGAGCATCAAGACGCGCAACCCCTGGATTGCGATCGCCATCTTTGTCGTGGGCGTGGTGCTGGTGGGCGTGGCCTATTACCGCCTGTTGCGCGATGGGTTCCCGCTCACCGCGACGGAGGGTAAGCTGCAGGAGGCCATGAACCAGTTTGGTATCACCACGGCCATGGTTACGGTGGGTACCTTTGCCCTGTTCTGGGGCCTTTCGGGCATGCTTATCAAGCTGCTGCAGAGCCTGCGCAGCGTGTATTGGCGCGGCCTCAACATGTTTACCGTGCGCCAGCTTGCGGCCAAGGTCAACACAGTGTGCTTTTCGATGGGCGTTATCGCGATGATCCTGTTTCTGGCCATTACCTCGGTGACCTGCGGCATGTCGATCGCCAACGTGATGAACGAGAACCTGGAGCGCTATACGCCGGCGGATATGTCGCAGACGTATATCTATTACGCGTCCGATAGGCTCGACTACTACAAGGAGTATGTCAATCCTTCCGAGGCCGATCGCATGGTGCTGGCAGACGCAACGGTCGATTTGTACTCTGCATGGCACGGTGACCGTATCGATCCCGATAACGTTGCGGAAAGTATCAAGGGCAAGTCGGCAGATAATGGCAACGAGGCCGGAAAGAAGGTCAATATCGCCGATGTTGCCGGCGAGCATGTGCAGATTGATTCGTATCTGAGCTATACGCTTGGCGGCTCGGATCCTTCGGTGACGGCGGGCGAGATGTGCAAGGCCATGGGCGAAAAGCTCCCCAAGGCGCTCGAGGGTAGCAATGCCGATGATATGGGCCTGTTTGTGACGCCGGCGAGCCAGTACAACAAACTGCGCCAGATGATGGGCGAGGAGCCGGTGAACATTGGCCGCGACCAGTACTTGCTTACGTGCGATATGGGCGGCGAGTTGGGCGACCTGTACACCAAGTACATGGCTGGGGGCCATACCCTCACCTTGGGCGGACATGAGCTCAAGCCCGCAGCCGATAAGTCGGACGAGGACACGGCTGCCATCGCCAACTCGGCACTCGGCAGCAATCCCGGTACCGTGGTCGTAGCCGACGAGCTGCTGTCCCAGCTTAACCTGCAGCCGTATTCCAGTAATCTGCTCGTTAACTACAAGCAGGGGATGGATGTGACCAAGGCAGACGAGAGCATTAAATACACCATGCTCGACAATCTGCTCGTTGACGGCAAGGAGCCGGGGTCGTGGGGAGTCTTCATGACGCGCTCCGAGATCTATACGCAGGCGGCGCAGATGAACGGCATGATTAGCTATCTAGCCATCTATATTGGCTTTGTACTGGTCGTTGCATGTGCGGCAATTCTGTCGATCCAGCAGCTCTCCAATGTGGCCGACGGAAGCCGCAGCTATCGCGTGCTGGCGCAGATCGGCTGTGACGACCGCCAGATTCGCCATTCGGTGATGGCGCAGCAAGCGGTGTTCTTCCTGTTCCCGCTGGCAGTGGGTCTGGCGCACTCCTTTGTGGCGCTCAAGGTGATCATCGAGCTGGTAAGCACGTTTGGCAACATGAGCATCGGCGGCACGGTGGGCCTTACCTGTGCGATTTTCTTGGCAGCCTACGGCGGCTACTTCCTGGTAACGTACCTCATGAGTACCGGCATGGTGCGAGCAGCCATCGCCACCCGCTACAGCGAGTAGCGAGCGGGCAAAACCGCCGCATAACCACAGCGAACAAACGCCGCGAAGGGAGCCGGGCCCCCTTCGCGGCGGTTTTTTGCCCGCCTGATGCATCTCAAAACTAAGTGAGTAGACTTTTTTGGATCTGCCGAGCACATCGCGGCAAGTGCTCAATAAAACCGCAGGTCAGGGCGGTGGTGTTTTGGGGCGTGCTCGGCATCCAGCCAAAAGCCTACTCACTTGGTTTTACTGCTAGAAAACCGCCGCGAGGGAAAGTAGCTCCCTCGCGGCGGTTTTGGCATTTGCCCAGATAAAACCTGCCAAAATAAACCTGCCTTTTTTGGCAGGTGGTTTCAGCTGAACGGCGGGCCGTGCGGCTTGGGTGTGCGGGCTCACAATCTGGGGAAACCGAACAGATTGGGGGCTTGTATGATCGATTCGAAGGGAAACGTGCGACCCGAGGGCATGTTTAACAGAGTGCGCCTGGCCCCCGAAGCCCGGAGCGCATACGATACGCAAGGGGTAGTCGTTGGGGACGTCCCCAATGACCACTCCGGCAACGCCGATGTTTTGGCGCAGACAGCGAAAGCCCGCCAGAGCGAGCAAGGTGCCTTGAAACAAGGCGGCATTGACCTTTTGGTCATGCCGCCGCAGTTGAAAGGCAGATTGCCGCTCTGGCGGGTTTGCAGCGTCGAGCCGTTACGCGGGTTGGTAAACCCGCGTAACTAAACCCGCTCTGCGATCTCGTGGATGAGGTAGTCGGTCTTTTCCCAGCCTAGGCACGGGTCGGTGATCGACTTGCCAAAGACGCCGCCATCGACCGGCTGGTTGCCATCCTCCAGGTAGGACTCGATCATAAAGCCCTTGACCAGCTTGGAGATGGACTCGTTGCGGCGGCAGCTGTCGAGCACCTCTTTGCAAATGCGATACTGCTCCAGCGGACGCTTGCCCGAGTTGTCGTGGTTGCAGTCGATGACCGCTGCGGGATTGGCATAGCCGGCGTGCTCGGTATAGCGCTCGGCCAGGCGCTCCAGGTGCTCGTAGTGGTAATTGGGGTAGGTGCGCCCATCGAGACCGATGTAGCCACGCATAACGGCGTGCGCGAGCGGATTGCCGTCGCACTCGACCTCCCAGTTGCGGAAGATAAAGCTCTGGTGCGCCTGCGCGGCGTAAATGGAGTTGAGCATAACGGTGGTAGAGCCAGCAGTGGGGTTCTTCATGCCGACGGGTACCGAAATACCGCTCGACACCAGGCGATGCTCCTGGTTCTCGACCGAGCGTGCGCCCACGGCAACATAGCTCAGCAGGTCAACGAGGTACTGGTAGTTGGACGGATAGAGCATCTCGTCGGCGGTAAAGAAGCCCGTTTCCTCAATAACGCGCAGGTGCATATGGCGGATGGCCTTGACGCCCTCGAGCAGGTCGTCGGGAGCCTCGGGGTTGGGGTTGTGCAACAGGCCCTTGTAGCCGGTGCCCTTGGTGCGCGGCTTGTTGGTATAGACGCGCGGAATGATGATGAGCTTGTCCTTGACCTCCTCGGCGGTCTTGGCCAGTCGGTTCATGTACTCAAGTACCGAGTCCTCGCGGTCGGCAGAGCACGGGCCGATGATGAGCACCTTGCGTGCGTCCTCGCCGGTAAAGACTTTGGCGACCTCGGCGTCAAATGCCTGCTTTTTGGCGGTAAGCTCGGCAGAAAGTGGCATTTCCTCGCGGATCTCCATGGGGATCGGCAGCCTGCGTTTGAATTCCATGGCCATAGGGGTCTCCTCAATCTATAGAAAGAGCAATAAGCGTATTGTCGAATGCTCGGCATTATCCGCTGTCGCACGCTAAAGTGCAAGCCATTGTCACCCCGAAACCTACCAAATAGGGACAGGTTTATTTTGGTCGGTTTTATCTGGGAAAATGTCGGCACTCGCCGGAAGGGGGGTCGGCGTACGGCACGCTGGAGCAAGTTGGATCTTCTGCGGCATACCCCGTGGGCAAAAAATGGCAAATATGAGTACTGTTGCTGGCGTAGTCTCATATCGAGCTTACAAGATAATAGGCACAACAGCAAATATGTTCATTATTGTTGGCACACAGAAGCATGCTAACGGGCGTTTTGATTAATTTGAAGGCGTATAGAAGCCGCAAAGAGGTCATTTGAGGCGGTTTTGGCTGTTACCAAAAAGGTAACAGTACTCATATTTGCCATTTTTTGCCCACAGGGCCTCGAAGGGGCTGTCAATCAGGTCCCAGGGGAGGCGGCTCAAGGGCCGTAGAACAAAAACGGGGGCGCAGGTTGTCCTGCGCCCCCGTTCTCGGGCGTTATTCGTTCCCTGCGGCAGAATTTACGCCGCCTCGTCGAACTGCGAGTTGTACAGGTCGGCGTAGAAGCCGCCTTG
>URFP01000137.1:0-4624 GCA_900547235.1 uncultured Collinsella sp.
CTTCTGGATATCGGACTGGAACGTGATGTTACAGACCTGAGTGCTGGCCCGCTTGCGCGGCGAGGCTGGCGAGGGCGTGGTCGCCGCGCCTGACGAGGATGGCGCTTCTGCGGCGGATGCCACCGAGGGCGAGGTCGCTGCCGACCCCGAGACTTCCGCAAAGGACGACGACAAGTGATGAAGCACGTGCTCCGCGTGATCAACGTGCTGGCGACCGTGGTGATCCTGGTCGCCTTTGTGGTGTTGCTGCGCACGGTGTTCACGCCCGCCGGCGAGATCCCCACCATCATGGGCTATGGCTTTATGCGCACGCTGACCGGTTCGATGGAGCCGGCGATTCCCGTACACTCGTTTATCGTTGTCGATACCGACAACGGCCAGGCCTACCAGGTGGGCGACATCATCACCTTCCATTCGTCCGATGACGCGCTGGAGGGTTCGCTCAACACGCACCGCATCGTTGCCGTGGAGGCCGCCGCCGACGGCGCCCCGATCTACCGCACCAAGGGCGATGCCAATCTGGTCGAGGATGCCGCGCCCGTGCCCGCCGCCGACGTGGTGGGCCGCGTGGTCTTTGTCTCGGCGGGACTGGGCGTGGTGGTCTCGCTGCTCACCAATCCGCTGCTGTTCTTTCCGCTCATCGTGGTGCCGCTGATCGTGCTGCTGGTGCTCGAAATTCGCCATATGGTCAAGACCACGCAAGAGGTGGCGCGTGCTGAAGACGAGGCTGCCCTGCGCGCGGCTGTGGAGCAGATTCGCGAAAAGCGCCGCCGCGAGCAGGAGAGCCAGGACAGCGCCAAGGAGCAGGGCGACGGTGAGGATGCCCAGGGAAGCGCGGAGGCCGACCTCGGCGCCCCAGACGATTCCAACCGCTCGGCATAGCTTATCCGCGCCTTTCGTCCTTGCAATTTGGATGCTCGTAGATGTTCCGAATCGCCCGCATTTCCATATCAATATTCGTGCTACAGTTTGAGCGCTTTGTTGCCAATTGATTTCGGGGGAGTGGAATGGAACAGGAGCGCACAGCGCAGCGTGCACGTAAAAAGGCTTCGGTGCCGATGACGGCGGCGGCCGATTTTGTCGTGCCCGAGGGAACTGACGAGCTGAGCCGTAGCACCCGCCGCGCATGGCGCGACCGCCTCAACGATGCCCAGACGCGCAAGATGGCCCTGGGCACGCTCGCCGCGTTTGCCGGCGGCACGTTTTGGGGTTTTTCTGGCACCAGTGCCAGCTACCTCTTTGACGTGTGCCATATCGAGACATTTTGGCTGATGAGCGTGCGCCAAGTTATCGCTGGCCTGCTCTTTATGTTCGTCGTGCTCAGAAAAGATCGCGACCGCCTGGTCAGGCTGTGGACCACCCCTGCCGATCGCAAGCAGCTCATCCTATTTACAATCTTTGGCCTGCTGTTCAACCAGCTTTGCTATCTGTCAGCCGTGCGTCTGACCAACGCGGGCACCGCGACCGTCTTTCAGTGTCTGCAGCTGGTGGTAGTCATGGGGTATGCCTGCGTCACCGCGCATCGACTGCCGCGCACGCGCGAGGCGCTTGGCATTTTGCTCGCTTTGGGCGGAACGTTTTTAATTGCCACGGGCGGCGACCCTAGTACGCTCAGTATCTCGCCAATGGGCCTGCTCGCGGGCCTTTTGTGCGCAGTGGGCGGTGCCTGCATAGCAATCATCCCTGCCGGAATCCTCAACAAATACGGCAGCTCGGTCGTCACGGGCTCGGCCATGCTTTCGGCGGGAATCGTGATGAGTATCTTTACCCAGCCGTGGGCGCACATGCCGGCGCTCGGCCCCTCGGGTGTCGGCGCGCTCGCGATATTTATTGTGGTGGGGTCGTTCTTCGCCTATATGTTCTACATGCAGGGCGTTAAGGAGATTGGATCGGTGCGCGCGAGCCTTCTTGGAACCATGGAGCCGGTTTCGGCCACCATCACCAGCGCCTTTATGCTGGGAACGGTGTTTTTGCCCACCGACCTGGCAGGTTTTGCCATGATTATCGCGATGGTGTTTTTGACGGTGTAGCTGGCGCCAAGACGGAAAAGGCGTTGTGCCACATTTTCGCCAATTGATGTCCGTGTCTGGAGTTTAGCTGTCGATGCTCAAAATGCCATAAACTAGTAACGTTATGGACTTTTTCATTGCGACTCAATTGCGAGGATTTCTTTATGGCTGGTAATCACTTTAAGGGCAGCGATAGCGGCCGTCCTGCAGTTCCGCCGCGTCCGAACGGGGCTGGTAAGGCCGGCACGCCGGGCGGCGCTGGGCAGGGCGGTTCCGGTAAGCGCGTGTCCCCGGGCGAGACGGCGATGTTTACCGCTCTGTACGAGCAGTCTCAAAAGGCAAAAAAGACCGGCCGTGCAAGAGGGAATGTCTTTGCGGGCGGTGCAACCTCCACGTCGCAGCCGAGCGGGGCCCCTTCGATACCTGCGAACAACGCAGGTGCTGCCAACGCCGCGAATACCGCCGGCAACGTTAATGCCGGCAAGGCCGCCAACAATACTCCCTCTGCCGGTGGCGCGGGGCTTACGGGTAACCTTGGCACGATTTACACCGGCGCCTCCGAGACTGGCACGTTCGCCCGCCTGGATGATAGCGGTGCCGAGTTTGCGGGCTCGGGTTCCAAGGAAGATTATTACGATTTTGGCTTGAACTACGGTAGCGACGCTTCGTCGAGTTCGACCTCTGACGGTCTGGTCCGTCATCGCCATCGCAAGGGCGAGCGCAAAAAGCGTCACACTGGCGCCATTATTGCCGCTGTAGTCGCGGTGCTTCTCGTTGCGCTTGGCGCAAGTGGCTTTATGCTGCTTAACTCGGCAAAGACCGTAAAGAGCGAAGCGAAGGAGGCTGTCGAGATCGTCGGTGGCCTTAAGGACAAGGTCACGTCGGGCGATTTTTCGACGCTGCCTGACGACGCGAAGAAGATCGATGAGCTCTGCGATAGCATGAAGGCGGAGACCTCGAGCCCGCTGTGGACGGCGGCTTCGTTTATCCCGGTGTATGGCGGCGACATCAATGCTGCCCGCACCATGATCGACGCCCTGTCCGATGTCTCGAGCAATGCGCTGGTTCCCATGGCCGATAACCTTTCGCAGGCCACGCCCGGCAAGCTGTTCCAGGATGGGACTATCAACGTGTCCGCGCTGCAGGCCGTTGCCGATTCGCTTTCCAGCAGCTCGAAGGTGTTCAAGAGCGCCAACGAGAAGATCCAGGGCATTGGCGATACTCATATTTCCCAGGTGACCGAGCTGGTCGATAAGGCCAAGGACGGCTTTGCCACCCTCAACGGCGCGGTTGACGCGGCGGAGAAGGTCGCCCCCGTCCTTCCCCAGATGCTCGGCGCCAACGGCCAGACGCGCAACTACCTTGTGTACGCCATGAACAACGTCGAGATTCGTGCCTGCGGCGGCTTTGGCGGTTCGCAGGGCCTGATTTCAGTTACCGATGGCCAGATGTCGATCGGTGACTTTGTCCCATGTATTGCGCTTGGCAAAGACGAGGCGGTTGAGAGCGTCGACGAAGAGGACGAGACACTGTTTGGTGACCACAGTAACCTGTACAACTCTGGTAACGCGTATTCGCCCGATTGGCCCCGCAACTCGCAGCGTGTCGCAGCCCTGTGGAAATCTCAATATGGCCAGGACGTTGACGGCGTCGTGGGTATCGACCCGGTGTTCCTGCAGTATCTGCTGGGCCTGGTCGGTAATGTGTCGCTGCCCGACGGAACGGTTGTCGACGGCACCAACGCCGCAAAGGTCCTCATGCACGATGTGTACTGGAACTATCCGGTCGAGGAGTCGGACGGCATCTTTGCATCCGTCGCCAGCGCTGCCTTCGACAAGATCCTTGGCGGTATCGGCGATGTCGATGTTACGAAGCTTGTCAGCGCCGTTGAGCGCGGTGCCGAAGAGGGACGCCTGATCGCGTGGATGAAAAACGATGATGAGCAGAATGCCATCAAAGAGACGGGCATTGACGCTTCGCTGCCCGATCCAGATGATCCGAGTGCCGATCCTGTTGCCGGCGTTTACTTTAACAACCTGAGCTTCTCCAAGCTCGACTGGTACCTGAACGCCGATACGCAGATTGGCCAGGGCGTCAAGAACGGTGACGGCACGTGCTCGTATCGCATCACCGTTACCCTGACGAACATCATGACGCAGGAGGAGGCAGGCAAGCTGCCCGACTACGTCGCGGCGAGCGCACCCGATGCCGCGCGTGACGACGAGCGTCTGAATGTCTCGTTGTTTGCCCCGACGGGCGGCAACATTACTGATCTGACCGTCGAGGGCACCCAGTTTGGTCTTGGCGCCGCTGCGTGGCATGGAATCCCCTTCTATTCGGGCACCGTTGACCTGCATGCTGGCGAGACGACGACGATCACGTATACGCTGACCACGTCGGCCGAGGCGGGGGACAAGCCGCTTACGCTGCGTCAGACTCCTACATGCCAGGCGGCTCGCGACAGCGCGTCGGCGTAGGGTTTTTCTGGTTGCGCAGATAATCGAGTACCATTTTGGGGCGGACAGGCAATCTGTTCGCCCCTATTTTGTAAGGAGAGCGCATGAAGTACTTTGGCACCGACGGCTTTCGCGGTGAGGCTAACGTTGGGCTGACGG
>URFP01000138.1:0-4594 GCA_900547235.1 uncultured Collinsella sp.
GACCTGTTCGCTGCTCAGCCCCACGCGGCGGGCGATGGCCTCGGCCGTCACGCGGTTGTCGCCGGTGAGCATGCGCACGTCGACGCCGAGCGAACGCAGCGCGGCGATGGCCTCGGCACTCGTTTCTTTGACCTCGTCAGCCACGGCGATGGTACCAACGAGCTCGCCGTTCTTGGCAAAGAACAGCGGCGTCTTGCCCTCGGCAGAGAACTGCTCGGCAAGACCGGCGGGCACCTCCGCGCCCAGCTCGTTCATCAGACGCACGTTGCCGGCTGCGATGACATTCTGCCCCTCGCGCGCCGTAACGCCTCGCCCGGGCACGGCAGCAAAGTCCTCGACCATGCGCGCCACGATTCCGTGCGACTCGCACTCGGCCATAATCGCCTCGGCCAGCGGGTGCTCGCTCGAGCGCTCCAGCGCGGCGGCCAGCTTGAGCAGCTCTTTTTCGCTCATGGCGGGCGAGCCGTCGGCGCGTGCGGCAACCACGATATCGGTCACGGCCGGCTTGCCGCGGGTGACGGTGCCCGTCTTGTCGAGCACCACCGTGCCCACGCTGCGCAGGTTCTCTAGCGCCTCGGCGCTCTTAAACAGAATGCCCATCTCGGCGCCCTTGCCGGTGCCAACCATAATGGCGACGGGCGTGGCCAGGCCGAGTGCGCACGGGCAGCTGATCACCAACACGGCCACGGCAGAGGTGAGCGCCTCGTTTATGCTGCCGGTCAGTGCCATCCACACCGCAAAGGTCACAGCCGAGATCACGAACACCACGGGCACGAACACGCCGGCGACCTTGTCGGCCATGCGGGCGATGGGCGCCTTGGTGGCGTTGGCGTCCTCGACGAGCTGGATGATCTTGGCGAGCGACGTGTCGGCGCCCACGCGTGTGGCGCGGAAGGTAAACGATCCGGTGCGGTTGACGGTGGCGGCGTTGACGGTGTCGCCGGCGGCTTTTTCCACGGGGATGGACTCGCCGGTGAGCGCGCTCTCGTCCACGGCCGAGCTGCCCTCGAGCACCACGCCATCGACGGGGACGGACTCGCCGGGGCGCACGCGCAGGACCTGGCCGGGAAGGATGGCGTCGACGTCCACAGTGGCCTCGCTGCCGTCATCGGCAACGACGGTCGCGGTCTTGGGCGCCAGGTCGATGAGCGCTTCGATCGCGCCGCCGGTCTTGGATTTGCTGCGCGTCTCGAGGTATTTACCCACGGTGACGAGCGACAGGATCGTGCCGGCGCTCTCAAAATACAGATTGTCCATGCCCGTCATCATGGCCTCGTGGACCTGACCCGCGGCTAACTGGTCGGCTATGATGAACATGGCATAGAGCGACCAGGCGACGGAAGCGGTGGCGCCGACGGCGATGAGAGCGTCCATGGTGGGCGCGCCGTGAACGAGCGATTTAAACCCGTTGATAAAGTACGCGTCGTTGACATAGACGATGGGGATGAGCAGGACAAGCTCGGTGAGGGCGAGCGTCATGCTGTGGATGTGGTCGGTGAAGATGCCGGGCAGCGGCCAGCCGAGCATGTGTCCCATGCCTATGTAGAACAGCGGAATGAGGAAGGCAATCGAGACGATGAGGCGGGTGCGCATGGCAGAGGCGGCGGCCTCCAGCTTTTTGGTCGGCGACTCCATATGGGCGGCGCCGGACCTGGCTTGCGCGTTGCCGTTTGAGTTGGCGGCATCGGTGCCCGTGCTGACGGGCGAGGCCGAATAGCCCGCGCGGTCGACGGCGGTGCAGATATCGTCGGGGGAGACCTGCGCGGGGTCGTAGTCGACCATCATGGAACCGGCGAGTAGGTTGACCGCGACACTTTGGACGCCGTCGAGCTTGCTCACGGCGCGGTCCACATGTGCCTGGCAGGCGGCGCATGTCATGCCGCCCACGTCGAACTTATCTTGAGCCATGGCTTCTCCTTTCCGTGGTTCGGTGTTGGAATTGTTAACCTGCCGATACTATACACCAATACCCCCTGGGGGTGTCCAGTATAGAAAGAAATGTATGACATTTCGTTACAGATGAGGGTGGCTGCTCAATCGTTGGCAGCTCATGTCAAACATCTCGATCTGTAACATCTAGCGGGGAAAATGACCTCTAACTGTTACAGATCGAGATTATGTTTTGCGATGTTTGAGTTCGTCTCAATCTGTAACGTGTAGACCCGGTTTTGTCTCGTAACTGTTACAGATTGAGACAATCGGCCCCGACCGCCCCGTCATCTGTGGTTTACGTGGGGGCATGCGAAGCGCGGGTATACTAACCGGCGGCGAATCTGCTCCATCGCTTAGGGCCGCTGCGTCTGGACGGCGCGTGATAGGGCTGCCAAAGCGATCGCCAGCGTGCTGAGCAACGTCCTCTCTGTGCGCACCCGTTTTTGTATGTATTAGCGCACTACCAAGCACGCCCGCGCGGCCGCATGCCGTGCCCATAACGCGTGCAGATAAGGAACAACAACATATGCGTAATTCTGTATCCGACGTCACGGACGCCGAGATTCTGGACGAGACCCGCGAGGCCATGACCCAGGCTGCCTTCGATGCTGCCGACGAGGCCAATGCTGCCCAGGCCGTCGAGTCCGCTACCGAGAGCCTGCCCGCCTTTGACGAGCTGGGCCTTTCCGACGAGATGCTTCGTGCCATCGAGAACCTGGGCTACACGGCGCCCACGCCTGTCCAGGCCGGCTCGATCCCCGTGGTGCTCGAGGGCCGCGACCTGCTTGCTGCCGCTCAGACTGGCACCGGCAAGACGGCCGCTTTTTTGCTGCCGACCATGAACAATCTGGAGCACATCGCTCCTCCCAAACCCGTGCGCGAGCGCGGCGGCCGCAACCGCCGTCGCGGTGCTAAAAAGCCCGAGGGCAACGGCCGTGGCCCCGTGATGCTCGTCATCACCCCCACGCGCGAGCTCGCCCAGCAGATCGACGAGGTTGCGAGCAAGATCGCCGACGTCACGGGCCACGTTGCCGTGACCGTCGTGGGCGGCGTGAGCTACAAGCCGCAGACCGCGGCGCTCAAGTACGGCTGCGACATTCTGGTCGCCACGCCGGGCCGTCTGGTCGATCTGATCGAGCAGGGCGCTTGCCACCTGGACGAGGTCAAGGTGCTGGTACTCGACGAGGCCGACCGCATGCTCGACATGGGCTTTTTGCCCGCCGTCCGCCGCATTGTGCGCGAGACGCCGGCCGAGCGCCAGACGCTGCTGTTCTCGGCCACGCTCGACGAGGAAGCCGTGGGCGAGATCACCGACCTGGTGAGCGACCCGGCCCGCGTGGAGATCGCGCCCGCCACGTCGACCGCCGACACCGTCGACCAGTTTGTGTTCCCGGTGTCCATCGAGGCCAAGAACAACTTGCTGCCCGAGTTCCTCAAGAAGGAGGGCCCGGAGCGCACCATCGTCTTTATGCGCACCAAGCACCGCGCCGACAGCTGCTGCCGTCGTCTGGAACGTAAGGGCATCAAGGCCGCCGCGATTCACGGCAACCGTAGCCAGGCCCAGCGCGAGCGCGCGCTCTCGGCCTTCCGCGACGGCACCGTCGACGTGCTGGTGGCAACCGACGTTCTCGCTCGCGGCATCGACATCAGCGACGTGCGCTATGTCGTGAACTTTGACGTGCCGGCCGAGCCGACCGACTACATCCACCGCATTGGCCGTACGGGCCGTGCCGGCGAGCTGGGCTGGGCCATCACATTTGTGACCGAGCAGGACGTCGACGAGTTCTACGAGATCGAGAAGCTCATGGACAAGACGGCCGACATCTACGAGGCCGGCGACTTGCATGTGGGTCCCAATCCGCCCACCGTTGATCCCGAGCGCGATCCTGCGGCCTTTAAGGTGAAGAAGAAGACCAAGCGCGGCAAGTCCAAGAGCAAGAAGAAGCTCGAGCAGGCACGTCGCGACGGCAAGCGCAACGGCGACGATTACGGCGATGTTGCCGGTCGTTCAAACCGCGGTCGCGATGAGCGTCGCGGCGACGGCGAGCGTCCGAGCCGTCCCAAGCGCGGCGGCAAGACCCGCGTGCGCGAGGGCGTTCAGGCTCCCCCGAAGCATCTGCTGCAACAGGCAATCATTGTTGCGTCTGGACAAACGCTGGCAAGCATCGCCAAGGCCTACGGCATAACGGAAGAGGAATTGCGAACAATCAACGGATTAAGTGCGAGCGCGCAAGTGCATCGCGGGCAGATTTTACAGCTTGCCCCCTTCGGAAATGGAGAAACATCAGGCTTTCGCGGCGGTTATGTAGTGAATCGCGGCGACACGCTGGATCGCATTGCGGGACGATTCGGTACGACAGCGGCACGGCTGATGCAGCTGAACAACATTGCCAACGCGAACACCCTATGGCCCGGGCAGGTGCTTTTGCTCCCGGCAGAATGACGCGTTCATCTTCAAAATGCGAACATCGCCCGGTTGACACACGAACATATGTTTGCTATAATAGCCCCAGCAACCGGAAAACCGCTTCCCGCAGGCCATGGCGGGAGCCGCCGACGGTGGAAAAAACACACAGGAGGTGGCTTTATGCCGCAGGACAAGTGGAGCGCAGCGACGCTCTGTCCGTATTATCGCAAGCATTCGGAGGTGGGGATTTACTGT
>URFP01000139.1:0-4593 GCA_900547235.1 uncultured Collinsella sp.
TCGGGTCGGCCGCAAGCCACGGCCGCCACGCGCCCCGCGCCGCCCCCACGCGATGAAGCATGCGTAGAAAATCGCCCGCCGTGCCATTAAGGTGCGGCGGGCGCTTGTATACCAAGGCAACCTGCCTATAATGATGCAAGTTAAAACGCCGAGCGCATCGCACGCACTTGCATCAGGCATCCGAGAGGAGAAAACATACCCATGAAGGCACTCTACAATGACGGTTCGGTGGCCGAGCTCCCGCAGGACGAAGTCACGCACGTCATCCGCCACTCCGCCGCGCACATCATGGCGCAGGCCATTAAGCGCCTGTACCCCGAGGCCGACTTTGCCTACGGCCCCGCGACCGACAACGGCTTCTACTACGACGTCGACCTGCCCGAGGGCGTCAAGATTAGCGAGGACGACTTCCCCGCGATCGAGGCCGAAATGAAGAAGATCGTCAAGGAGAACCTCAAGTTCACCGTCTTTGAGAAGCCCCGCGCCGAGGCCATCGCCCTTATGGAAGAGCGCGGCGAGAAGTACAAGGTCGAGCACATCGGCGACCTGGACGACGACGCCCGCATCACCTTCTACCAGCAGGGCGACTACATCGACATGTGCGTCGGCCCCCACATCTGCTACACCAAGGCGCTCAAGGCCTTTAAGCTCACCGGCGTCTCGGGCGCCTACTGGAAGGGCGACAAGGACAACAAGATGCTCACCCGCATCAACGGCGTCGCCTTTGCCACCAAGGAAGAGCTCGACGAGCACATGCACATGCTGGAGGAGGCCAAGAAGCGCGATCACCGCAAGATCGGCCGCGAGATGGACCTCTTTATGATGCGCGACGAGGCCCCCGGCTTCCCGTTCTTCCTGCCCAACGGCATGATCCTTAAGAACACGCTGCTGGACTACTGGCGCGAGATTCACCACAAGGCCGGCTACGTGGAGATCTCCACGCCGCTCATCATGAACAAGCAGCTGTGGAAGACCTCGGGTCACTGGGACCACTACAAGGACAACATGTACTCCACCGTTATTGACGACGAAGAGTACTGCATTAAGCCCATGAACTGCCCGGGCGGCGTGCTGGTGTACGCCTCCAAGCCGCACTCCTACCGCGAGCTGCCCATTCGCGCCGGCGAGATTGGCCTGGTGCACCGTCACGAGCTGCGCGGCGCCCTGCACGGCCTGTTCCGCGTGCGCTGCTTTAACCAGGACGACGCCCACCTGTTTGTGCGTCCCGACCAGCTGACCGACGAGATCGTGGGCGTGGTCAACCTCATCGACTCCGTGTACCAGAAGTTTGGCTTTAAGTACCACGTTGAGCTTTCCACCCGCCCCGAGGACTCCATGGGTTCTGACGAGGACTGGGCTCGCGCCGAGGAGGGCCTGCGCACCGCTCTGGAGAAGCTGGGCATGGACTACGAGGTCAATGAGGGCGACGGCGCCTTCTACGGCCCCAAGATCGACTTCCACCTGGAGGACTCGCTCGGCCGTACCTGGCAGTGCGGTACCGTGCAGCTCGACTTCCAGATGCCGCTCAACTTTGACTTGGAGTACGTGGACGCCGATGGCACCAAGAAGCGCCCCATCATGCTGCATCGCGTGTGCTTTGGCTCCATCGAGCGCTTTATCGGTATTCTGATTGAGCACTTTGCGGGCAAGTTCCCCACCTGGCTGGCCCCCGTGCAGGTCAAGGCGCTTCCCGTCTCTGAGAAGAGCCGCGACTACGCCCACGAGGTGTGCGCCAAGCTGGAGGAGGCCGGCATTCGCGTGGTCTGCGATGACCGCGACGAGAAGATCGGCTACAAGATCCGCGAGGCCCGCAGCATCGACCGCGTGCCCTACATGCTCATCCTGGGCGAGAAGGAGGTCGAGGCCGGCAACATCTCCGTCCGCGATCGCTCCAACGAGACCGTTCAGATGGGTGTCGACGAGTTTGTTGCGAAGGTGACCGAGGAGATTAAGACTCGCGCCTAAGGCAAGCTTCACAACAATTAACAAAGGCGACCGTCCACACAGGGCGGTCGCCTTTTTTCCTACCAAAATTAGAAAAGCCGCTGGTTGAGCGGCTTTTTTGTTGCACAAAAAGGTACAGGTTTTTGTAGAGGGGTATGGAGATGTATCTACCGGCAGGATATTTTGCGTAATCTGGGCAATCGCTGATTAATTGCTCGTATAATTGCCTATGTCGAAAGATACAAAAACCTGTACTTTTGCGACTGCGCCTAGCTGCGAGCGAGAAGCCTGTTCTAAACGCCCCTGCATTTGCGTGCATCGCAAAGCCAAAGGGGGGGCGAGAACATGGAACAGACGGCACGGCGCCAAGAGCAGCTGCCAGGCGCTTTTAACGGCGCCACCATCAGCAGCCAGCACGGCCGCGTTCGCTGGTATCTGGTTCACACCCCCCCATGGAAAAGAGCGCGAGACCTGCGAAAAGGTCCGCCGCATTATCCCGCACAACCTTATGCAGGACGCTTTTGTGATGCAAAAGGAGTTCTGGTTTAAGCGGGACGGTGCCTGGTCGCTCCAAACCAAACCCATGTACAAGGAATATTTCTTCGTCGCTACGCACGATGCTGCCGCGCTCGATAGGGCTTTGGCCCAGTTGAGCTTTGGCTGCCGCATCGCCGGCAGTAGGGAGCGGGCGTACATGCCCATGCCGGACGACGCGCAGGGCTGGTACCGCAGTGTGCTGGACGACGACGGCGTGGTGCGTAACAGCGTTGCGCGCATAGAAGACGGCGTGTTGCACATAGAGCAGGGTCCCTTGGTGGGGCAAGAGGCCCGTGTAAAGAAGATCGACCGTCATAAACGCTGGTGCCTGGTGGACGTGGGCGAAGGCGACTCCGCATTTAGGGAGTTACTTCCGCTCGACGTGCCCAGCAAAACGTAAGGGAGACGTTGCACCGGCAATTCGTTCGCATTTTGATTCATGGACAGGGGGGGGTCCTGGGGACAGGGACGTAAGTTTTATCGTGACTGCTAAAGAAGTAACAGAGAGTTGTACATCAACGGTTGGTGCGCTGGCTTTCAATCAGATAAAGCCGAGCGGTACGCTTGGGTATCGCATCGTCAAGAGGCTGTTTGACCTTGTGTTTAGTCTTATGGCGATCGCTATTTTATTCATTCCAGTGGGTCTTGTGTGCGTCCTGATTTGTCTAGAGTCTCCGGGTAGTCCCTTGTACACCCAGGAGCGAATTGGCAAAAATGGCAAGGTCATTAAGATCTTTAAGCTGCGCAGCATGGTTGCCGATGCTGGCAATGTTCAGAAGTATTTAAATTTTGAGCAGCTGCATCAGTGGGAAATTGAGCGCAAGGTCGATAACGATCCGCGCATCACTAAGGTCGGGCAGTTTATTCGTAAGTGCTCTATCGATGAGATGCCGCAGTTTCTTAATGTTTTAAATGGTGATTTATCCGTTATCGGTCCTCGTCCCATTACGCGTGATGAACTCGAAATGCATTTTTCTGATGAGGATAAGGTTGTATTTCTTTCGGTTCAACCTGGAATTACCGGGTTATGGCAGGCGACGGATCGCAACGATGCGTCATTTGAAAGCGGTCTGCGCCAAAAAATCGAATTGCATTACGTGCGGAACCGTTGTTTCCGAATGGATTGGAAGTGTTTTGCTGGCACTTTCGGCGCCATGTTTGGCAAGGAGAGGACGGGCCGATAGATGGAAATATCCGTCATCATTCCGACTCTTAATGCTGAGCATGAAATCGATGGGCTTTTAATTGCCCTCGAACACCAGTCTATTCAGCCGGTTGATATCCTTATCGTTGATTCCGCTTCGGAAGATAAAACTATAGAGCTGGTCCGGCAGCACAAAAGAGTCCGCCTTCTGAAGATTGATCGCCAGGATTTCAACCACGGCACCACAAGAGACATGGCACTAAGGGAGTCGAGGGGTGACTTTGTATGCTTCCTTACCCAAGATGCTGTGCCTGTTTCTGATGATTACCTGGAGCGGCTTGTTGCTCCCATGCTTGATGATTCCGATATCGCTCTCGTAAGCGGCAGGCAGCTGCCTAAGGCGGATGCCCGACGTTTTGAACAGCTGGTGCGTGGTTTCAACTATCCCGACCGGCCATCCGTTCGTTCCAAATGTGATCTCGAGAAACTCGGTATTAAGACTTTTTTTGCATCTGATGCCTGTTCCGCTTATCGACGAACTGCATATCTCAAATGCGGCGGATTCGAGCACGTTAACACCAACGAGGACATGCTCATGGCGGCAAGGTTTATCGCCTCAGGGTTGAAGGTGGCTTACGAGCCGCGTGCAGAGGTCTATCACTCGCATAACTTGACGCCATCCCAACAGTTTGCCCGCAACCGCGCTGTTGGCTTCTTTCTCGAAACGCATGCAGACGAACTCATGCATGCAAGTGAGATTGGTGAAGGAAGCCGGCTCGCCAAGATGGTTTCGTCGCAACTTCTACGAGAGGGAAATCTTGGCGAGTTCGTTGCTTTCGGAGTCGATTGCTGCGCCCGCCTTCTCGGAAATCGCGCTGGCCGCAGGGCAGCAAGAAATGAAAGGTTATAGCCAATGAAAGGCATCATCCTCGCCGGCGGGTCCGGCACGCGCCTGTACCCGCTCACGC
>URFP01000140.1:0-4562 GCA_900547235.1 uncultured Collinsella sp.
CCAGGGCGCACTGGGCCAAGCTCCGCACCAACAACGTCCAGGAGCGCGCCAACCGCGAGATCAAGCGCCGCTACAGGGTCGTGCAGTCCTTCCCCTCGAGGGAGTCGATGCTGCGCCTGACGTGCGCGAGCCTCATGGAGACCGAGGGACAGTGGTCCCAGCAGCGCGTGTTCTCCGAGGCCTCGGCCGCCGAGGGCTTCGCCGAGCCCGCGGACAGGCCGGCCCCGACAGAGGGGAGGCGCCGCGCGCTCGGGCGGCGCGCCAGGGAGATAGTGGACGAGATAGTCGAGAGGCGCGGTCTCAAGAAGGAGTAACATCGGGACTTGCAGCGACGGACCTCGGGACGCTCTTACACCACGTCTGCGCGCGCCACCGTGGACATCCGCAGAGATCGCCTTTAGAAGAGCGAATTCTCAATTAGATCAATAATCGTGTCGTCTTCCGTGCGGTTTTCATCGATTTTTGCGAACATGTCGCATTCCCAAGGCCCATTGATTTCCTCAGCAAGGGCCCCGATGTGTTGCATGTCGTCGGGTTCTGGCACATCGTTGATGCTCGGGTCATCAGCTTGCGGATATTGGCTTGCAATTTCGCGCTTGGCGGCCTCTTCTTCTTTGAGTGTCTCCAGGACGCGGCGACCGTATTCGAAGTAGCGCCGCAAGACAAATTGACGAAGAGTTTCTTGCAGGATGGCGAAGTTATCCGGGAGTCGACCGGGCCATATCTTCTCGCGAATGCGAATCGCTTCCATGACCCGCCTAAAAGCGGACTGCTTGAAAAACGAATGACGACTAACTGTGATAACGGCATATCCCATGTTTCGCAGCGTGTTTCGGCGTTCCTCGTCAATTGATTGCTGTTCGGGCTCGTCGTGGTAAAAGCCGTTGTATTCGATATCGGTCATCGAATTTTCGAGCAGCGCGTCGAGGTAGAAAACCGTCCGTCGCGTTAGGGCGGCGTATCTTTTGGGGACTGGGATCGGATAGTCCGTTTTGATAGCGCGTATGGCTAAGCCACCCATTGACTTGGGCATTGTCAGCATCATGACAAACGCCGTTTCGAGTGGGGAGCGACAGCCTTCGCGTACATAAGAAAGTGCCTTAAGTGCTTTATTAGATCCACGATACCCCGATGCCTCTGAAAAGAAGGCTCTGAGCTCTTCAACGCTGGTTAGGGCTGGGCGCTCGCGATATTGAGTTTCGTCGGACGTTCCAAGCGCGTAGGAGCCGCAGATTTCAAAGTAATACTCAACGAGCTCCGAAAGGTTGAGGTCGGCTGCTGCTTCTAACGCGCACAGCTTGATATCGACGATGTAGACGTTCGGCTCGAGTTCTAGGTAGCTTTCTGCATCAAACGTATAGCGCGTGCAGTGGCAGATGCAGCCCTTGCGGTGCCTTTTGGCATTATTGGAAAACGTCAGCACATGGATGCTTTCAGAATCGACATTCTTTCTGTTGAGCCATGCTCGCGCCGCTTCCAGGTTGGACGTGGTCGGCGCAGACACCTTGATCTTTTCCATAGATATGGGATCGGTCGCGTGGCTTGCGAGCGAGTTGACTGTTTGGTATACAGCGCGTGCCGTGGTATGTGACAGAACGATTCCCATACGCGCATGATGGCATAGCGGACGCCATATACGCTCGAAACTTCGGGCAACGGTATTGGGGCGCGGCTTATCTTCTGCGAACGGTGGGTTTTTGAGCTGTCGTATTGAGGGGGGGGCAGCTTCGGCTGGGGAGGTTTCTGTCGGCTGCCCCATTTTGGTGAACTTTAGTTGCGGATTCGTAGCTTCTAAGCGTTTTTGCCGACCGCTCAGATGCCTCACCAACATAATTTGAGTTATTCGGCCTTATCCTATACGAATGGTGCGATCGCAACGTCCTATTCGAATTGATTCAGATAGATTTATAGGGCTTGGTTGCGAAATTGGGGCGACTATAGCGCTCGATTGCGGTTCAAGGGGCCTTGACTAGTGGTTCAGCTGGCCGAACAACTCGAAAAATGTAGGTGGGCCAACCTGCCGACTATGTGAAGCACGCGTATTTGCTCGTTTTGATGAAAACTAGGGTGCAGCCATAAGGCTGCGCCCTAGTTTACTGCGTGCCGGTGTGCCCAGACGGATTGCGCTGTGCCTGGCAGGCGCTCCCGCAGATGGATCGGTTATTTCGCGAATAGGTTCTTGAGGTTGAACTCGGCTTGGACGGTGCGGAGCATGAGGTCGGTGTCGTCCAAGCCCAGGTGCTGCTCGTTGGCGTCGGCGGCGAGGGTTCCACGGCGGCGCGCCCAGTTCTCGAGCGCGGCTGGGGCGGACTCGCGGGGGAGCGAGCGCACGTCGGCGTCCAGGCTGCGGCAGATCTGGCGCGAGTCGATGACGATGATCTTGCCGGCGCGGCGTGCCTCGGCGTAGCCGTCCAGGTGGATCTTGAACCAGCTGTCCTCAAAGGCGGCGTTGTGTGCCATGTACGGGTACTTCTTCATAAGCTTGAGCAGCTGCTTTTGCAGCTCTTTGTTCTCGCGGAACGGCTTTTTGCCGTCGATGTCGTCCCAGGTGATGTGGTGGATATTCGACAACGGCACATCCTCGCCGCGGTAGATGTCGGGCAGGCCGCAGTAGTGTGCCTCGGCGTCATGCGGGACGGCGTCGCTGGTGAGCTCCATGATCTCCCAGCCCACGTTGATGATATAGCCGCGCTCGGGTGCACGGCCGGTGGTCTCGATGTCGATACCGAGCACGGTGCCCTGGATGGGCTTGCGGGCGTAGGCCACGCCGAGCGCGTCGCGGTCGCCGCGGATTTCGCGCATAACGGACGCGGCGGTGCGCTTTTGCATCTTGCCGATGGCGGCGCAGGTGTCGGCATCGGACAGGCCGCGCGAGAGCGTCGCGGGCGTCACGTTGCGCAGACGCGCCTCGCCAATCTGGTCGCACAGGTCGCGGTTGCGGTCGGCCAGGTCGCGCACGGTGGCAAAGTCGAAGCCGGGGTCGCCCTCGGCGGTAAAGTACTCGGTCTCGAGCACCTTGAGGGCCTCCTCGCCCTTCTGGCGCTCGGACTCCATGGCGCCGTGGTCGCCGTAGATAAACATGGGGATAAACGGCTGGCGCTCGTATTCGAGTGCTTGCGATACGTTCATATGCTACTCCTTGGACGGGCCGCGTTGTGCGGCTCAAGGTTACTGAGTTATGGCGAGATGATAGTTTACCATAGGCAACTATTGGCACCGCGCCCGGGGCAACTACAATACCCTAGTTGACCGCTAGGACTTTTACAATGCTGCCGAAAGACACGAAAGGTTCCATCCGTCATGGATTTACTGATTGATATTCTGCTCGACGCCGGCAAGGACACGCTGTCGCTGGTGCCGTTTTTGTTGGTGACGTATCTTGCTCTCGAGACACTTGAGCACGTTGCGGGCGACCGCGTCAACGGCGCTATCAAGCGCGCCGGCGCTGCGGGTCCCGTGGTTGGCTCGCTGCTGGGCATGGTGCCGCAGTGCGGATTTTCGGCCATGGCAGCAACGCTGTACGCCGGCCGTGTCGTGACCTTGGGCACGTTGGTGGCGGTGTTCCTTTCGACCTCCGATGAGATGCTGCCGCTGTTGCTTGCCGAGCAGGTTCCCGTGCAGACTATGGCGATGCTTTTGGCTTCGAAAGCGCTGATCGCACTGGTCACGGGTTTTATCGTGGACGCTGCCATTCGCGGCCTGCGCCGTAACGCCCGCGCGCACGCGGCGATTCGCCGTACCGTGCTGGGAACCGCGGCCAACCCGGCCCACGTGAACTGCGCGCACGACGACCACAGCGGCGGTGACATCATCGACGAGGTGGCCGAGGCAGGCGTGAGCGCCGACCACATCCACGAGCTGTGCGAGCGCGACCATTGCGGTTGTGATGAAGACGAGGACGAGCACGAACACGGACATGGCCACGATCACGGTCATGAGGGCGAACATGAACACCATGATGGTCACGGTCACTCTCACTCCCACGAAGGGACGCCTGTCCTGTCGATCATCCGCAGTGCGATCTCGCACACCGTGCAGGTCTCGGTATTCATTTTTCTGGTGACGCTGATTCTGGTCGCCGTGCTCGAGACGTTCGGCGAGTCCGCGATCGAGCAGTTCCTGCGCGGCAACGAGACACTCGCTGTCCTGGGTTCGGCGCTTGTCGGGCTGATTCCCAATTGCTCGGCGAGCGTGGTCATTACACAGCTGTATCTGGAAGGCGCGCTGCAACTGGCGCCGATGCTCGCCGGCACGCTCATTTCCGCCGGCGTGGGTTATCTGGTGCTGTTCCGCACCAACCGCAGCGCCCGCGAAAATGCCGTGTTCCTGATCATGATGTACGTCATCGGCGCTGGCTGGGGCCTCATCCTCTCCGCCGTTGGCCTCTAAGTGGGCCTAAAAAATGGGCTTCAAATAGCCATGCTCAGCGCCTGCGCAATGCGGCGACGCATGGCATTTTGAAGCCCGTTTTTTGTTGAGCCATGGATTCCGAGCGCTCACACCGCTCAAAACAAAAGGCTCTGTTAGACCAAGGTTGACATAAAAACGATGTCACCGCGAGG
>URFP01000141.1:0-4520 GCA_900547235.1 uncultured Collinsella sp.
CCCGACTCGGTCTTTTGCGCCCACGGCGCCGGCTACACGGTCAAATGGTACGACGCACCCGCTGCGGCGCACGTAAAGGTCGATCCCGCCACCTTCCGCCCCTGGCGAGCAGCAGACGCCGAGTTTTTCGGCCACATGTGACAAAGGGGCAGTTCCTTTGTCACATGCTATTGGTATAACTCGGTATAAGTTGGTATAACTGTTACCAGGGTTTGCCAATCCGAGGAGGCCGATATGAATCCAAATCCCTTTAAGCCCACAGCTGGTAAGCGGCCTCCGATACTCATCGGTCGCGAGTCGGTCATCGAAGATTTTGAGGAAGGGCTCGACAACGGCGCCGGAGCGCCGGGCAGGCTCATGCTCATTACGGGAAACCGCGGCTATGGCAAAACGGTTCTCCTGCGGGAGCTGCAACGTCTAGCCAGCGAGCGCGGATGGGCGGTTGTCTCCGATTCCGCTTCGCTTGGTTTGTGCGACCGCTTGGCCGACGCGCTTCGCTCGAATAAACCCGTTGTGACGTCAATGGAGTTTGGGCCGTCGTTTGGCCGGATGTCGGTCGAGGCGGCGCGGGCAAAAGGCGAGACATTGCGAGGGCTGGTCAACGAGCGTCTCAAGAAGCTCGGTCCGGGCAAGGGCGTCTTGTTTGCGATTGACGAGGCACAATCGGTGTCTATCGAGGAACTGGCGGCTCTTGCCGTCCTCTATCAGCAGGTGCTCGGAGACCAGGATGCCACGGGCTTGCCCGATAGCGACCAGCGCGGTCTTGCGCTGGCGTTCGCCGGCTTGCCCAGTATGGTTGACGATCTGCTCGAAGAGCCGAGCGTGACGTTTTTGCGGCGTGCCCAGCAGCGTACGTTGGGGGCAATATCTTTGCCCAAAGTGCGCGATTCGTATATCCAGACGGTCAAAGACGCTGGTCTTTACGTTGACGCGGAGACGGCGGACCTTGCGGCGCGCAAGAGCATGGGGCATCCCTATATGGTTCAGCTGGTGGGCTATTACATGTGGCGGTCTGCTGTCCGGCGTGGCTCGCAGGTCATCGAAAGGCGCGATGTCGAGAATGGCCATGCGGATGCCGTCTCCGAGTTCTACGAAGCGGTTGACGCACCTCTGTATTACGGTCTGCGCAGCCCTCAGCGCCTCTTTATCGAGGCTATGGCGGTTGACGAGGACAAGCCGACGCGCACGGCGGATATCATTGAGCGCTGCGACCGTACCCAGAGCTGGGCGAGTAAATATCGCGCAAGCCTGATTCGCGAGCGCGTCATCGAGGCCGCCGGATACGGCCTTGTGCGGTTTACCGTGCCCATGCTGGGCGAGTATATCCGCGACCGCGTTTTATGGCATGAGTAGGGTGATAAAGGTGACGGAACAGAAGATGAGCCCGCAGGCTATCGAGGTGCGCGGTGCACGTGTCCACAATCTCAAGGACATCGATATCGATATTCCGCTGGGGAGGCTCGTGGGCATTGCCGGCGTGTCGGGCTCGGGCAAGAGCTCGCTGGCGCTGGGAGTTCTTTATGCCGAGGGCTCGCGCCGTTACCTGGAGGCGCTCAGCACCTATACTCGACGTCGCCTGACGCAGGCCGAGCACGCCCAGGTGGACGAGGTATTGCACGTACCGGCGGCACTCGCGTTGCATCAGCGTCCCAGTGTGCCAGGCGTGCGCTCGACCTTTGGTACCATGACCGAGCTCAACAACAGTCTGCGTTTGCTCTTTAGCCGCTGTGCCCATCACGTGTGCCCACATTGCGGGGCGCGTGTGGAGCCGAGCCTTAACGTGGCTGCGGGCCTGTCGCTCACGTGCCCCGCATGCGGCCGCGAGTTCTACGCGCCGAGTGCCGAGGACCTTGCCTTTAACAGCGGCGGTGCGTGCCCTACCTGCGGCGGCACCGGTGTCATGCGCGAGGTGGACGAAGCGAGCCTGGTGCCCGACGAGTCAAAGACCATCAACGAAGGCGCGGTGCTTCCCTGGGGTACGCTCATGTGGGATCTGATGAAGCAGGTAGCCGGCGAGATGGGCGTGCGCACCGACGTGCCGTTTAACCAGCTCACGCCTCAAGAGCGCGGCATCGTGTTCCACGGTCCGGCGGTTAAAAAGCACATTCTCTACGTTCCCAAAAACGGCGAGGGCGCCACGCCGCTCGATTTTACCTATTACAACGCTGTCTATACCGTCGAGAATGCGCTCGCCAAGGTTAAGGACGACAAGGGCCTCAAGCGCGTGGCGCGCTTTTTGCGCGAGGGGCCATGCCGTGACTGTGGCGGCACGCGTCTCTCCGAGGCCGCACGCCATCCCCAGGTGCGCGGTATCAATCTGGCGCAGGCCGCGGCCATGACATTGGGCGAGGCGATTGAGTGGGTGCGCGGGGTGCCCGCATCCTTGCCGGCCGAGATGCAGCCCATGGCAGCGGATATCTGCGATTCGTTTTTGAGCGCGGCTCGTCGCCTGGTCGACCTGGGGCTCGATTACCTCTCGCTCGACCGCGCCGGTGCTACGCTCTCCACGGGTGAGCGCCAGCGCGTGCAGCTTGCCCGCGTGGTGCGCAACCGCTCGACGGGCGTGCTGTATGTGCTCGACGAGCCCTCGATCGGCTTGCATCCTGCCAATGTTGACGGCTTGGTAGGCGTAATGCGCGATCTGGTGGATGACGGCAACACCGTGGTCGTTGTCGACCACGACACGCGCGTATTGGCGGAAGCCGATTATCTGGTCGAGATGGGCCCCGTTGCCGGAGCGGGCGGCGGTAATGTGATCGCCGCCGGTACGGTGGATGAGGTCGAGCAATCGCAGGACAGCCGCATCGCCCCGTTTTTGCGCTCGGAGCCCAAGCGCTTGCGGCCGCAGGTGGCTGACGACGAAATGTTCGACCAGGGCCATATCCGCATGGCGACCGATGCCATCCATACCGTCAAACCGCTCGAAGTCGATATACCGCGCGGTCGTCTCGTCGCGGTGACGGGCGTTTCGGGTTCGGGTAAGACGACGTTGGTGCTCGAGACGCTCATCCCGGCGCTCAAGGCTCAGGCAACTGGCGAGCGCCTGCCAAGCCATGTGCGCTGGATCGATGCCGAGGGCATCGCACGCGCCAACCTGATTGACGCTACGCCCATCGGCGCCAACGTGCGCTCGACGGTGGCGACTTATGCCGACATCCATGACGAGCTGCGTCGCGCCTTCGCCCGTACGCCCGAGGCCAAGGCAGCTGGCTACAAGGCGGGCGCATTTAGCTACAACACCGGCGCCTTGCGCTGCCCTACGTGCGATGGCACGGGTTCGATATCGCTCGACGTGCAATTTTTGCCCGATGTCGAGATCGTCTGCCCGTCATGTCGCGGCTCACGCTATGCAGACGCGGCCTCGCATATCCATCGCGAGGGCAAGGACGGGAGCCTGCTTACGTTGCCGCAGCTCATGGACATAAGTGTGGACGAGGCCCTCGACGCTACGGTGGGGCTCAAGAAAGTTCAGGCGCGCTTACAGACCCTGCACGACCTGGGCTTGGGTTATCTCACGCTCGGCGAGCCCACGCCGGCGCTTTCGGGCGGCGAGGCGCAGCGCCTTAAGCTCGCGAGCGAGATGGGCCGCGTGCAGGATGATGCCGTATTCGTGTTCGACGAACCCACAATTGGCCTGCACCCGCTCGATGTTCAGGTGCTGCTGAGTGTGTTCGACGGCCTCGTTGCCAAGGGCGCCACAGTCGTCGTAATCGAGCACGACCTCGACCTTATCCGTAACGCCGATTACGCAATCGACATGGGCCCAGGTGGTGGCGACGCAGGCGGGCAAATCGTCTGCGTCGGCACGCCGGGCGACATCGTGGCATGCCCCGCAAGCATCACCGGCCGCTACCTATAACCGAATGTGACAAAGGGACCGTTCCTTTGTCACATTCCCGGAAAGCCTGTTTGGCGCAGGGCCTCGTAGAGGACGATGGCGGCGCTGTTGGAGAGGTTGAGTGCGCTGATGCGGTAGTCGTTCGGGTCGACGAAGTTGCCGCAGATATCCTGCTGAAGGATGGCTTCGTGGCTGTCCTCGGTATGCCCGAGCGCCTCCTCGTGGGCTTCCCATGCCTCGGCGTTATCGAGTGAGTCACAATCGCGCAGCATCGGAATGCGCTCGCAGCACGCGGGCGCCGCGGCAAGCAGTGGCTCGGGAATGCCCGAGCTCTCGCTGCCAAAGACCAGATAGTCGCCGTCGCGGTAGGTGCTTTGCGCATAGGTGCGGCGCGCCTTTTTGGTCAGCAGATGCAGGCGCTCGTCGGCGGGGGAGAGGTCGTTGCGCGCAAGGAAATCCTCCCAGCTGGCATATGTCGTCACGTCCAAGTTTTGCCAGTAGCCCAGGCCGGCGCGACGCACCGTCTTGTCATCGAGCGAAAACCCCAGCGGCTCCACTAGATGCAGGCGGGCGCCGGTGACCACGCAGGTGCGGCCGATATTGCCCGTATTGGCCGGAATCTCGGGCGCATACAGCACAATGTTGAACATGAATCTCCTTGGCTCAGAACGAAAAACCACCA
>URFP01000142.1:0-4508 GCA_900547235.1 uncultured Collinsella sp.
CCTTTACCAAGACCATCACGACCATCGGCCTTAAGACCGTGTCCAGCCTGCTCGATTACATGAGCACCGATCAGGTCAGCAGCTTTATCGCCAACCTGTCCTCGACACTGGGCGATTCGGTCGAGGACCTGCAGGACGTTCAAGCCAACGCGACTTCGCTGGCGGGCATTTTGAGCTCGACCTCCGATTCGTTGACGTCGGCGAGCGGTATGCTCCAGCAGACGGGTAAGGTCGATGAATCTACCAAGCAGTTGATGGAGCACGCCGAGAGCGGCATTAGTGATTCCAAGGAAGCACTCAAGGCCGCCAACGACGCCATCAACGCCGCGATTGACGGAAGTGCGGGCTCGTTTGACAACGTGTCCGCCGAGCTCGCGAAGGCTTTCGACGCCGCAAACCAGCATGTCAACGTTACGGTGACCCAGCTCAACGAAGCCGCGTCGGAACTCGAATCGCGCGCCAAGGAAATCGACGACACGGCCGACCAGCTCCGCAGCTTTGCCGATCAGGTGAGTGACGAAAAGCTCCAGGACAGCCTCAAGTCTGTGGCTACATCGCTGGGCAGGATCGCGACGGAGTATCGTAACAATGCCAACGACCTGAGGGCAACCGCAAAGTCCCTTTCCGACAGCATGGCAGAGGTCAACAGCACGCGTGCCGAGGTCGACCAGGCCATCGCCGATGCCAAGGCGGGCATCTCGGGCGCTAAGTCCGACTACGACTCCACGTTCTCGGTCAAGGCAAAGGAGCTCAAGAAGACCATCTCGGGCGTTTTGGATTCGCTGAACGATATTTCGAGCAATCTGGATAGTGCCGTGAGCGGCCTCACCGATGCATCCGGCTCGTTGGCTAAGGGCCTCTCCAAGGCCGCCAAGCTGGTCAACAAGGCTTCCGATCAGCTAGGTGAAGCGTCCGATAAGATCAGCGCCTTTAAGGACGAGCTCGATGGCGCCCTGATGTCGGACGACCTTGCCACGATCAAGACGATGATTGGCAACGACCCTGAGGGCCTCGCCGTGTCGCTTTCCGGCCCCGTCGCGCTCGACCGCAAGCCGGTCTATCCGATCCGCAACTACGGTTCGGCCATGGCACCGTTCTACACGATTCTGTCGCTGTGGGTGGGCTCGATTGTACTGGCGGCCATGATGAAGGTCTCGGTTGACGATGAGCTCATCAACGAGCTGATCCCCGTGCGCCTGCACGAGATCTACCTGGGCCGCTACCTGTTCTTTGGAGGTCTGGCCCTGCTGCAGGCGACACTCGTGTGCGCGGGTGACATCCTGTTCTTTGGCATCCAATGCGACAACCCGCTGCAGTTTGTACTTGCCGGCTGGGTCGCGAGTCTCGTGTTCTCCAATATCGTCTACACGCTCACCGTGTCGTTTGGTGATATCGGTAAGGCGCTCGCCGTTGTGCTGTTGGTTATGCAGGTCGGCGGTTCGGGCGGTACGTTCCCCATCGAGATGACCGGCCCTGTGTTCCAGGCGATCTATCCGTTCCTGCCGTTCACTCACGGCATCAACGCCATGCATGCCGCCATGGCTGGCGCCTACCATATGGAGTACTGGGTTGAACTTGGCATTCTGGCGAGCTATCTGATTCCGTCGCTGGCACTGGGCGTCGTCTTCCGCCGCCCGGTCATCAAAGCCAACGACTGGATTATCGAAAAGCTGGAGTCAACAAAGCTTATTTAGTTACGCGGTTTTACCAAACCGCGTAACGGCTCGACGCTGCAAACGTCCCTAAGCGGCAATCTGACGTTCAATTTCAAGGGCGCGACCAGAAGGTCAGCGCCCTTCCATTTCACGTCACCTTGCTCGCTTAGGGGCGTTTTCGCTGACGTTGCCGGAACATCGAGGTTTTCTGTACCGACGCTTTAGCGTAGTGAATTGCGTGGGTTACTTGGTTGTTGCTACAGTAGCGGGGCGTACCGGGGGTCCGGTGCGCCCCGTTTTTATTTGACCATGAGGCGGCATGCGGTCACGCGCGTGCGGACACCACGCCCAGATTGAGCGCGAGGATGTTCCATGGCCCAATACGCTGCCAACGAAATCGAAAACATGCCCGATAGCCCTGTAGCCCGTGAGGATTTGGGCGCGGGTGGTATTCCCCGGGGTGCCGGCGCACGCTCGCCGTTGTTCTGGAAAGTTCTACTGCTTTCGGTGGCGATTATCTGGGGCTACTCCTTTACCACTATGAAGGACGCACTCGACACCATTCCGGTGTTCGAGCTGGTCTACGTTCGCTTTCTCCCGGCTTCGCTGGTTATGTTCGCCATCTTCCGCAAACGCATCATCGCACACTTTAATGTTCGCAACCTTATCGTCGGGCTTGGTATGGGCGCACTTATGTGGGGCGCGTACGGTTTGCAGACGATTGGCCTGGCACAGACCACGGCGGGCAAGAGCGCGTTTTTGACGGGTACCTATTGCATCCTCGTGCCGTTTGCGAGCTATGTCCTGAGCGGAGAAAGGCTTACCCGTTACAACTTGGGCGCTGCATTGCTGTGCCTGGCGGGCATTGGCCTGGTGGCACTCGATAGCGTCGAGTTCAATGCTGGAGATGCCATCACGCTGGGCGGCGCGGTCTTCTTTGCTATCCAGATGGCGGTGACCGCCAAGTATGGCCGCAAGATGGATATCAACGTCATCACGTTTTGGATGTTTGTGGGCAATGGCGTTTTGAGCTTAATCACGTCGCTACTATTCGAGACTCAGGCGCCTCTGTCCGTGTGGACGCCGAGTTTTATCGGCGTGATGGTCTTCCTCTCGGTGGGCTGCACGTGCGTGGCACTGCTCGTCCAAAACGTCGGTCTGGCGCACGTCCCGGCCTCGACGGGCTCGCTGCTTCTTTCGATGGAGTCGCCCTCGGGTGTGCTGTTCTCGGTGTTGTTGATGGGGGAGGCGCTCACCTCGCGCCTGCTTTCCGGCTTTGCGCTCATCTTTTTGTCGATTATCTTGAGCGAGACGCATTTCGATTTCTTGCGCCGAAAATCACACCCGCATTTGTAAACAACTTGTTGCGCCGCCCTCCCGGGGCGGCATTTTTTATGTCATGCCCTTACAGTTGTACCTTGCACTTTACGCTGTCAAAGTGCGTGCTGCAAAAACGTTACTGGAGGGCATCTATGGCATCAGCTCTGTCCGATCTTCAACCGCAACCAGCGCCTCAGGCTACCGCAGCGGCGCAGACCGCTATCGGCGATGGTCTGGTCAAAGAAGCCCAGGCATTTGCCGGTGAGCTTGCCGCATGGCGCCACGATCTCCATCAGACGCCCGAGCTCGGTAACAATCTTCCGCAGACGTCTGCCTATATCCAGGCACGTCTGGACGAGATGGACATTCCCCATACCACGCTTGTCGACGGCTCCTGTGTTGTTGGCCTGATCGGTGCCGGTGCGGCCGCGGCTGCTCAGGGCAATGGTACGTGCGCGGACGAGCAAACCGGTACGGTTATCATGCTTCGCGGCGACATGGATGCCCTGCCCGTTGTCGAGGAATCGGGCGAGCCTTTCGCTTCCACCAACGGGTGCATGCACGCTTGTGGCCACGATATGCATGCGACGGCGCTGCTCGGCGCGGCCCGTTTGCTCAAGGCCCGCGAGGCCGAGCTTGTCGACGCCAATGCCACCGTCAAACTGCTGTTCCAGCCGGGTGAGGAGACCTTTGAGGGAGCCCGCGCTGCCATCGCCGATGGCTTGCTGCAGAACCCGCGCCCCCAGGCTGCCTTTGCCATGCACGTCAACAGCCAATCGCCGCTCGGCCTGGTGCTCTATGGGAGCCCGGCGCTTTCGGGCGTGTACGGTTTCCGCATCACGCTGCAGGGCAAGGGCGGCCATGGCTCGAGCCCCGAGATCTGCATCGACCCCATCACGGCCGGCGTCCATGTGCACCTGGCGCTCCAGGAGCTTATCTCCCGCGAGGTGCCAGCGGCCAAGGAAGTCGCACTTACCGTTGGTAAGTTCGCTGGCGGCTTGGCGGCCAACGTCATCCCCGACACCTGTGTGCTCGAGGGAACGCTGCGCGGCTTCGATGTCGAGCTCATGACTCATCTCAAGGAGCGTATCGCGGAGGTCGTCAACGGCGTTGCCGCAACATATCGTACGCCGGCAGCCATCGAGACGCTTTCGGACGTTCCGCCGCTCGTGCTCGACAGCGATATGACCCAGGCCTCGCTTGGTTACGTGGGCGCGGTGCTGCCCAAGGCTGCCTTCCTGCCGCTATTCCACGCCATGGCGAGCGAGGACTTCGCGCTTATCTCGAGCGAGATTCCGAGTGCGTACTTTACCGTGGGCGCGGCCGTGACCGATACGGACGAGCATTTTGCCCAGCATCATCCCAAGGCGCGCTTTAACGATGCCGAGCTTCCTCTCGGCGCCGCGGCTTATGCCGCCGTCGCTCTCGGATACATTGCGGACCACAAGGAGTAATCCATGTCCCAGCAACGTAAATTTTTCCCCGGCTGGCTCGTGGTGGCCTCCGGCTTTGTGATCATGGCCACGTGCTACA
>URFP01000143.1:0-4457 GCA_900547235.1 uncultured Collinsella sp.
TTATTCCGGGACCGTGTTTTCGGTCCAATTCCCAACCTCTCAATCAAAGATCTCGATCTGTAACATCTAGACCCGATTTGGGCGGCTAGATGTTACAGATCGAGATATACCGGTGGATTGGGTCCCGTTTGTCTAAATCTATAACACGAGGGACGGATTTCGCCGAGTTGTTGTTATAGATTGAGATTTTCTAGCAGGCGGGTCCCGTTTGTCTCGATCTGTAACAGTAAGACCCGATTTTGCCGCGTAACTGTTACAGATTGAGATAAACCGACGGGCCGCCCCGCCCATCCCCATCCACCCGCCGCCACCTGATATTCGCCGATTTCCGTTGCGCCACTGTGCTCCCATGCCATATCCTCTAGACAACTACGCGGCACCATCGCCGCCGCGCCTACAAGAGAGGAATATCCATGACCGCACCTGCATCCAAGCTGCTCCAGCCCATTACGGTTGGCCCCCTTGAGCTCAAGAACCGCATTATGTTCCCGCCGCTCACCACCGGCTACGAGGAGCGCGACGGTTCCATCGGCGAGCGCAGCCTGGCCTTTTACGAGCGTCTGGCCCGTGGCGGCGTGAGCTACATCGTCATCGGCGACGTCGCTCCCGTTATGACCGCGAGCCCCACGCCCAAGCTGGCGACCGATGCCCAGATCCCCACGTTTAAGGCGCTGGCCGACGCCGTCCACAAGCACGGCGCCAAGATCGCCCTGCAGCTGTTCCATCCCGAGTACGACGTGCCCGGCGTCGGCCGCATGGTCATGGGCTCCATGGCCGCCGCCAAGGCCGCGCAGGAGGCCAAGGCCGCCGGCGACGAGGAGACCTTCGCCGCCAAGATGGCCGAGTCCAACGAGATTCGCAAGCAGGCCTACGCCAAGCTGCACCACGACATGCAGCACTTTGTGAACGAGGCGAGCGTGGAGCAGCTCACCCAGATCAAGGAGGCCATCGCCGCCTCGGCCGCTCGCGCACAGCAGGCCGGGATCGACGCCATCGAGGTCCACGGCGACCGTCTGGTGGGCTCGCTGTGCTCGGCTATCCTCAACCAGCGCACCGACGAGTACGGCGGCTCGTTCGAGAACCGCGTTCGCTACGCGCTGGAGGTCGTCGCCGCCATTAAGGAAGCCGCACCGGAGCTGATGGTGGAGTACAAGCTCCCCGTGATCATGGAGAACCCCGACGGCACGCCGCGCGGCAAGGGCGGCCTGCAGCCCGATGAGGCCTGCGAGTTTGCCAAGCTGCTCGAGGGCGCGGGCATCGACATGATCCAGGTCGCGCAGGCCAACCACACCGGCAACATGGGAGACACCATTCCGCCCATGGGCGCCATGCCCTACAACTGGACGCTGCCGGTGGCCGAGCGCGTCAAGGCCCTGGTCTCCGTGCCGGTGGCAACCGTCGGCCGCGTTGTCTCGGTCGAGGCCGGTGAGAAGATTCTGGAAGACGGCGCGGCCGACATCATCGCCTACGGCCGCTCGCTCATGTGCGACCCCGACATTGCGCTGAAGGCCGCCACGGGTGAGCCCATCCGCGAGTGCCTCAACTGCAACAAGGGCTGCGTCGACGCGATTCAAAACCGCAAATACATCTCGTGCGTGCTCAATGCCGAGAACGGCGACGAGGCGACCATCGCCATTAAGCCGGGCGAGGGCGACAAGAAGATCGCCGTGGTGGGCGGCGGTATTGCCGGCCTGGAGGCCGCGCGCGTGGCGGCCAAGCGCGGCTACGACGTGACCGTCTATGAGGCGAGCGATCATCTGGGCGGCCAGATTGTGCTGGCGGCCGCGCCTCCGCGCAAGGACGAGATCATGCGCTCGGTGGAGTATTACGAGAAGATTCTGCCCGGCCTGGGCGTAAAGGTTGAGCTCAACCATGCCGCTACGGCCGAGGACCTCAACGCCGCCGACGCCGCGATTGTGGCTGTGGGCGCGCACGACGTGGTCATCCCCGTTCCGGGCGCCGATTCGGACAAGGTCGTCTCGAGCTGGGACGTGCTGGCCGGCAAGGCGGAGCTCGCGGGCTGCGTCGCCGTTATCGGCGGCGGCCTGGTGGGCACCGAGACTGCCGAGTACCTGCTGCAGAACGGCTGCGAGGTGGCGATTGTCGAGATGCTCGACAAGATTGCCGCAGGCGAGTCCGAGACCATTCTGCCGCTGATTATGAACGACTTTGCCGCCCACAACGTTGAGCAGCATGTTAAGACCCGCCTGACCGCCATTACCGACGAGGGCGTGGAGGCCGTTCGCACCACCGAGGACGGCGCCGAGGAGCCGGTGAAGATCGCCTGCGATTACGTGGTGATGGCCGTGGGCTCCAAGGCCAACGGGTTTGACCTGGACGGCGTAACGGTGCCCGTGACCTGCGTGGGCGACTGCTCGGGCGAGCGCACCGCCGACATTGCGAGCGCCATTCGCACGGCGTATCACGCGGCCAACGAGCTCTAAGTAAGAAAGCTATCGCGTATTGAGTGGGCGGGGAGTGCCGTATCGGCGCTCCCCGCCTTTTTTGCCAATGAGGGCGCCCCTGACCAGCGGGTTCAGAAAATCCGAATTTCATGCACCAGAAAATCCGACTCCTTAGAACATGAAAATCCGAATCGCAACCACCCGAAAATCCGAATTTGCTACAGTGGAATAGAGGAATCAGAAAGCAGGAACTGGAAATCTGCGGGGGTGGCTCATGGCAGGCGAGAGGCTACATCGGGACGGATACATCCCACGTATCGTGGATGCGCAAATCGAGCGCTACCTTCGTGTCTTTGGGGCGGTCGAGATTGCAGGCACCAAGTGGTGCGGCAAGACGTGGGCCGCGCTTGAGCACGGGGCGTCCGTCTCGTATGTCGATGAGAATCTCGACCTCGCGCGTGCCGATCCGGCGATGATGCTGCTGGGAGACCGTCCGCATATTATCGATGAGTGGCAGCGCGTTCCCCAGATTTGGGACTACGTTAGACACGAGGTTGACCGTGCCCGGGGCACGCGCGGCGCCTATATCCTCACGGGTTCCGCCACGCCTGCGTTTGGCTCAAAGGCGGAGGCGCCCGCGCATAGTGGAGCCGGCCGCATCGGTCGCGTCCGCATGCACCCCATGACGCTTGCCGAGACAGGTGAGTCCAACGGCAAGGTGAGTCTGGCGGGCTTGTTTGAGCATCGTTTTGAGCCCTGCCGGTGCAATGGCGATACACTGGGGCTTGTCGAAGCCGCTTGCCGCGGCGGCTGGCCCGAGGCGATCGATATGGTCTCGGCTGACGCTCAGCTCATCGCCCGCGAATATCTCAACACTACGTTTTCGAGCAGCTTCCCGGCGGTCGGTCTCGACCCCGATATTGCTCGTCGAGTCTCCGCATCGATCGCGCGCAATCTGGGACAGGCGACCACGTATAAAACGATTCTTATGGATATGTTCGGTGCCGAGGAGGAACCCGCAGCGTTTGCCGACGAGACCAAGGTGCGCAGGTACCTGGATGCCCTCAAAGGCATGTTCATTCTCGAGGAGGTCCCCGGTTGGGTTCCCGCCGCGCGCGACAAACGGCGCTTTACCGTCAAGCCCAAGCGCTATCTGGCAGATCCGAGCCTTGCTTGCGCCTTGCTAGGTATGTCCTTGCAGGCGCTGCTTGCCGACTGGCAGACATTTGGTCTGGTGTTTGAGAATTTGGTCATACGCGACCTTTCGGTCTACGCACGTTCGCTCGACCTGCTGGATAGCACGCCCGTGCGCTATTATCGCGACGATTCGGGCCTTGAGTGCGATGCTATCGTGCAGCTAGCCGACGGACGGTGGGCCGCCTTTGAGATTAAGGTGAGTGAAGATAAAGCGAGCGCCGGCGTTGAGAGCCTCAAGCGCGTTCGCAAGAAGGTCTGTGGAAATCCTCGTTCACGCACACGCGAACCGGAGTTTATGGCCGTGATTGTGGGGGTGGGTGAGTACGCTCGCGAGGTCGAGGACGGTATCTACGTGATACCCGTGCGCGCGTTGGGGCGTTAAGGGGGGCGGTACGTCGTGCGTCCGCTGCCAGGTGCTACGGATTGGTGCAAGGGGGTCAGGTTTGTTTGCACCAAGTCCTTGACATACGGGGGAGGCCGCTATTCGCAATCTTTAAGACATCATTAAGGCTTGCGTTGTGGAGCGAACCGCAGGTCAATGCTATTCTTTTACCTTATCGTACGGTGTTGTATTCTGCCTGAATTCTCTACCTGCGAGTAACGGATTGAGCGCAACCGAGCGGAAAGGATGGCACGCCCGCAAGCAGGGCAAACGCAAGCGATGAGTGGCATGGACCGACATAGCGAGCTCCAGCAGCACAAGACAGCGGCCGAGTACCGTCAAGCTGCCGACGAGCACGTGCGGACCCTCAAGGATTTCTGGAAGGATTTCCTGGTGAGTGGTCTGTTTGTGCTGGCCGCCATCGTTGCCATCTTTGCATGCCTGGCCTGGTTTGCCGCGAATAACCGAGTGAG
>URFP01000144.1:0-4378 GCA_900547235.1 uncultured Collinsella sp.
TAGTCGGCCGAGCCCCACATATTGGTGCCGTAGCTCAGCGCGCGCACGGACGCAGCCAGGGCGCGCAGCTCGTCCTCGGAAGGCTGCTCGTTGGTGAGACCACACGCCTCGCCCTGCAGCAGGGTTGCGCGCAGCGGGCGGGCGCCCACGGTGACGTGCCAGGTGTTGTCCCACCAGGCGGCGGTGACGTTGAGCGAGGGGAAGTCGGTCGCGGCCTTGCGCACGGCCTCGTAGCTTACGCGGTACTCGTGCTTAACGACCACGACGCGCTCAATCACGTCGCGCACGTAGCCCATATCCACGAACTCGGCAAGCGGTACGCGGCCGGCGCCCGTCAGCTCAACATAGGAATCGAGCGCCAGGAAAGCCGAGAGCACGTCCGAGAAGCCAAAGCGGCCGTAGATGCTGCCGCCCACCGTGGCGGTATTGCGCAGCTGCACGCCCACGATATCGTGAACGGCGAACTCGAAGACATTGTTGACAAGCGCGTTGAGCTCGGCATGGCGCTCGAGCTGGCGCAGGGTGCACATGGCACCGATGCGAAACTCGGTCTCGGTCTCCTCGATCTGATCGAGTCCGCAGGCCGAAAGGTCAATCGCCGTCGCCACACGACGCGAACCCAGGCGCATCCAGATGCCGCCGCCCACAATCTTGTTGTTGCGGTTCTTCTGCAAGAGCTCATAGGCTTCGGCCGCGTTTCCAACACGGACGTAGGTACCGAACTTGAGCACGTTCTCCCCCATCTCTTCACTTGTCCAGTGTCCTCTAGTGTACCAAACGAGGGCGCACGGCCCTCACCACCATAGAAAAAGGCTCCCGGCAGGAATTGCCGGGAGCCTTAGGCGCATCAGCTGGTGCTGTGCGGAGCTATGTCAAGCTGGATTTAGCAGACGCCCTGGGCCATCATGGCGTCGGCGACCTTCAGGAAGCCGGCGATGTTGGCGCCCATGACAAAGTTGCCCTCCTGGCCATACTCCTTGGCGGTGTCGTCCACGTTGTGGAACATGCCGCGCATGAGCTGCTCGAGCTTGCCGTCGACCTCCTCGAAGGTCCAGGACAGGTGCTCGGCGTTCTGGCTCATCTCGAGGCCGGACACGAGCACGCCGCCGGCGTTGGCAGCCTTACCGGGCATAAAGGCGACGCCGTTCTCCTGGAAATAGGTCGTGGCCTCGATGGTCGTGGGCATGTTTGCGCCCTCGCCAACCACCTTGCAGCCGTTGGCGACGAGCGCTTGGGCGTCCTCGAACAGCAGCGTGTTCTCGCGAGCGCAGGGCAGCGCGATGTCGCAGGGCAGCTGCCACACGCCGCGGCCGTCGCCCTCGTGCCACACGGCGTTGGGCTTCTCGTCAACGTACATGGCGAGCGTGACGCCCTTGTCGTGGCCAGAGCGCTTCTGGTTGTAGACGTGCTCGAGCACGGAGTAGTCGATGCCGTCGGGATCCTCGACCCAGCCGTGGGTATCGGAGCAAGCCAGCACCTTGCCGCCGAGCTGGGAAACCTTCTGGACGGCGTAGATGGCAACGTTACCGGAGCCGTGAACGACGACGTTCTTGCCCTCGAAGGAGTCGCCGCGGCTCTTGAGGTACTCGTCCACAAAGTAGACCAGGCCGTAGCCAGTGGCCTCGGTACGGGCGAGCGAGCCGCCAAAGGAGAGGCCCTTGCCGGTGAGGACGCCGGTCCACTCGTTGGTCAGGCGCTTGTACTGACCGAACATGTAGGCAACCTCGCGGCCGCCAACGCCCAGGTCGCCGGCGGGAACGTCGGTGTTGGGGCCGATGTGACGATAGAGCTCGGTCATGAAGGACTGGCAGAAGTGCATGATCTCGTTGTTGGACTTGCCCTTTGGGTCAAAGTCGGAGCCGCCCTTGCCGCCGCCCATGGGAAGGGTGGTCAGGCTGTTCTTGAGGATCTGCTCCAGGCCCAGGAACTTGAGCATGCCCAGGGTAACCGTCGGGTTAAAGCGCAGGCCGCCCTTGTAGGGCCCAATGGCAGAGTTGAACTCGACGCGGTAGCCGCGGTTGACCTGAACCTTGCCCTGGTCGTCGACCCAGGGGACACGGAACATGACGATGCGCTCGGGCTCGACGAGGCGCTCAAGCAGGGCGGCCTCCTCGTACTCGGGGTGGGCGTCGAGCGCCGGCTGGATGGTGCCGAGGATCTCGGTCGCGGCCTGGATGAACTCAGGCTGCTCGGGATAGCGGGCCTTGAGCTCGTCGAGAACTTTCTGCGTGTAGCTCATGCTTCCTCCAATTGATGGAAAAGAAAGGTGTCGTTCGCGGCGCCCCATGCGCCGTGAGCTTTATCGAGTATGGATAATATCGCACTGTTGCTACAAAGTTACGAATAAGGCAACGAGCGGATGTTTCATTTTGATTACGATGCAGGTAGATAGCTTTTTGACCGCCTGACGAGCAAATCGCGTGTTTCGAAGCTGTTTCCCGCACGTTTCGAAACCACCACAAAGGGGACAGGCACCTTTGTGGTGGTGCTGGCGGTTAGAGGACGAGCTGGTGGTAGTCGGCGGGGGTTAAGCGGCCTTCGGTGGCAGCACGGAAGGCGGCGAGCGCATCGCCGGAGAACGGCATGACCCAGCACAGCCCGCAGCCGGCGGTAATGGAGCCCGGCAGCGGCATGATGCGCCCGGGCACACCGGCGGCAAGGCAAAGCTGCTCGCATTCCATCACATCGAAGGTGCTGTCGAACGACACGATGATCTTGCGTTCGCGGTCGAGGGCATCACCGGACGGTACCTGGCGATGCGACTCACGATACGCGGCCGCCGCGGCCTCTTCCTCGGCCGTATGCCCACAGCCACCGCAACCGCAGGTACAAGGTTCGGACCCGTCGCAAGTGCAGGGCTCTCCCGTGTCGGGACAAATATCGTGAGACATGGCAACTCCCATCGTCTAGGCGAGCAGCTCGGCTGCCGCAAACTCATCGGGTGTATTGACGTTTTCGAAGCAGAGCGTGGAGCCGGCGACCTTAACAATCTGCGGCTCATCCATATAGCCGGCCTGAACGCGATTGATCAGGCAGCGAATGCGCTGGCGGTCGCAGGCGAGCAGCTCTTGGGCAACCGGCGCACACGCGTCACGGCGCCAGACGGCGCAAAGCGGCTCGATCCCTCGCTCCTCGCGCGGCACGCACACATCGAGCGCCTCGGCCTCAACACGATCGGCAAGCGCGCCGATCAGTTCCGGCGAGACAAACGGCATGTCGCAGGCGACGATCGCCACGAGCGGCAATCGGGCCGCGGCCAACGAGCTCGCGATGCCGCGCATGGCACCGGCGGGACCGTCGACGTCCATCACCACGCGGGGGCGCAGGCCATCAAACATAAGTTCCTCAAGATAGGCAAGCTCGCTGGGACGCGAAGTCGTCACAACCAACTCGCCGGCAATTGGCGCCAGCCGACCCAGCACGCGCTCGATGAGCGGCTCGCCGCAAAACGCCATGCGAGCCTTATCGCAGCCCATGCGCGACGACAACCCGCCCGCTTGAACGACACAAGAAAGATCGGCCCGTCTTACGGTAGTCATACGGCAAACCACCTCCATCGGCATGCTCGAAACCCGGTGCACGAAGCTAAATACAGCCGCCGAAATAACGGCGCTTCGAAAAGCTCGTGCAAAAACAAAACAGCGCCTTTGCGGCACGCAGCAAGACCGCGAGCACAAAAGCGCTGGTAGCGTATGGCGGGAACGTATGTGAATCGAACACATCCAAGACGTTTTGCACGCCTCGCAACGGTTTTGAGGACCGCGGAGCCCACCGGAGCCCATCCGTTCCCAAGTGCGCCGGTATTTTACCAAACCGAACAGGCCCCATCCCATAAAGACGAGCAAGAAGTTGCGGTGGAATAGTTCCTGGTTTGGCGTTAGATGCCGAAAACAGGAACTATTCCACCGCAACTGAGGAGGCGGAAGCGAGTGACCGGCCTAGCGTAGGGACCTCAGGCCGCCGGCGTCCTTGTCGAGCACCGTAAAACGTGCGGCATCCAGGTGTTCCAAGATGCTGATGGCGCGTTTGCGCGACACACCAAGGGCCTCGCGCAGGGCGCTCGTGGTAGCAGCGCCACCGGCGTCGCCAATGGCAGAGGCGACAAGATCACGCGCGCGGGCCTCAGCGGCAGCAGACAGGGCAACGTCGCGCTCGACCTTAACGATCGAGCGGTTGAGCGAAAGCTCGCGCAGGGCGCGCGTCATGACGTCGCGATCGAGCTGCAGTTGCTCGCCCACCTCAGGCAACGTCGGCGCATCGAGGCCGGCTTCGTCCAGCAAGGCAACGATACGTCCGCAGGCCTCGCGCACCACACGCGCCGCGGCGGCAGCGGACATTTGATATTCATCCTAATACTAAGAAAATATCATTAGATACA
>URFP01000145.1:0-4366 GCA_900547235.1 uncultured Collinsella sp.
GGCGAGGGATAGAAAAAGGGTCGGAAGCAAGCTTCCGACCCTTTAAAAGCATCAAAGATGATGCGATGCGCGTTGGATTACAGCGCGAAGTCGCCGCCGACGAGCGTGGAGACGGGCTCCTCGTGGTAAACGGCGGAGATGGCCTGAGCGAACTCCTCGGCGACCGAGATGGTCTTGATCTTGCCGCCGACCTCGACGGGGATGGCGTCGGTGACGACGCACTCGACGATGGGGGCGTCGTTCAGACGCTCGATGGCCGGACCGGAGAAGATGCCGTGGGTGGCGCAGACGTAGATGTCGCCGGCGCCCATAGCCTTGAGCTCCTTGACGTTGGCGCACAGGGTGCCAGCGGTGTCGATCATGTCGTCGTTGATGATGCAGGTCTTGCCCTTGATGTCACCGATGATGCCCATGACCTCGGCGGCGTTGTGGCGCGGACGGCCCTTGTGGGCGATGGCCAGGTCGCAGCCGAGCATGTCGGACAGCTTCTTGGCGGCCTTGGCACGACCCACGTCAGGGGAGACGACAACCAGGTTGTCGGTGTCGAAGTGCATGTCGTTGTAGTACTGGCCAAACAGCGGCAGTGCGGACAGGTGGTTAACCGGGATATCGAAGAAGCCCTGGATCTGGCCCTGGTGCAGGTCGAGGGTGATGATGCGGTTGACGCCGGCGCGCTCGAGCAGGTTGGCGACGAGGCGGGCGGTGATGGGCTCGCGCGGGCCGGCCTTGCGGTCCTGGCGGGCATAGCCGTAGTGGGTGATGACGGCGGTGATGGAGCGGGCGGATGCGCGCTTGGCAGCGTCGGTGGCGATGAGCAGCTCCATGAGCATGTCGTTGACGTTGCCGCCGGCCACGGACTGAATCAGGAAGACGTCGGCGCCGCGGACGGTCTCGTCGTAGCGGGCGTAAATCTCACCATTGGCGAACTGCTTTAGTGTAAGGCCCGAAAGCTCGACCCCAAGGTACTCAGCAATCTTCTGAGCGAGGGGACGGTTGGAGGAACCGGAATACACACGGATGGACTTGCGCATATTCTCCGACTTCTCGGGATCATTAATCGGCATTACCCTTCTCCTTTAATATCGAATGCCATATAGATGCCTTGTTGCATTGTAACCGCGCGGCGGGGTTTATCGGGTCTTGATAACGTCTTTACCGTCAACGGACACGAACCGACCACTCTCCGGCCGCGCAGGTCAGCATAGAAAAAGGAGCTGTCCCCATGGAACAGCTCCTTTTGTGCTTGGTAAAACGTTATACCTCGTCGTCCTCGTGCAGGCGGCGGCGGTAATCGGCGGCCCAGCTCTCAATATTTACCTGACGGGCGCGGCCCAGACCGAGTGCGTCGGCCGGGACCGGCTCGGTGATGACGGAGCCGGCGGCCACGAGTGCACCGTCGCCGATCTGGGCGGGTGCGACCATCATGGTGTCGGAACCGATGAAGGCATCCTTGCCGATGACGGTCTTGTGCTTGTGGACGCCGTCGTAGTTGCAGGTGATGGAGCCCGCGCCCACGTTGACGCCGGAGCCCATGGTGGTGTCGCCGATGTAGGACAGGTGCGGCACCTTGGAGCCCTCGCCGATCGTGGACTTCTTGATCTCCACGTGCGTGCCGGCCTTGGAGCCGTCGAGCATGTGGGTACCCGGGCGCAGGTAGGCGCGCGGGCCGCAGTCGACGCCGTTCTCGATGACGGCCTCGATGGCGATGGTCTCATCGATGGTGCAGCCGCTGCCGACGGTGGTGTCGGTGAGACGGCTGTTGGGGCCGAGCTGGCACTCCTCGCCCACGGTGACGTGGCCGATCAGGTGCGTCTGCGGCCACACGACGGTATCGCGGCCGATGGTGGCGTCGGGGCCAATCCAGGCCTGCGTGGGATCGATGAAGGTAACGCCTTCGGCCATCCAGTGCTCGTTGATGCGGTCGCGCGCAATGGCGGTAAGCTGTGCGAGCTGGATGCGGCTGTTGACGCCCAAGCCGTCGCGGTAGTCGTCGCAGTGGAAGATGGAGACTGCCTGGCCGTGGCCTTTGAGGATCTCGAGCATGTCGGGCAGGTAGTACTCGGACTGCGCGTTGTCGTTGCCGATCTCGTCGATGTGGGCGGCGAGCTGCGCGCCGTCGAAGGCGTAGCAGCCGGCGTTGCACTCGAGCAGCGTGGCGGCCTGCTCGGGCGTGCAGTCCTTCTGCTCGATGATGCGCTCGATCTGGCCGTCGGCGCCCAGCTTGATGCGGCCGTAGCCGAAGGGGTCGGGCGGGGTCATGGTCATGACGGTGCAGGCGAGCTCGCCGGTGGCGACGGTCTGCGCGAACTTGGCGACGGTGTCGGCGGTGATGAGCGGCAGGTCGCCGTTGAGCACGACGACCGGGCCTTGCGTGATGCCGCAGGCCTCGAGCGCGACCTTGACGGCGTGGCCGGTGCCCAGGCGCTCGGTCTGCTCGACGCACTCGACCTTGGTGGTGCTGGTGGCGTAGGCGCCGTCGATGAGGGCGCGCATCTCGTCGGCGTGGCTGCCGATGACGACTACGACGCGGTTGCAGCCGGCCTTGATGGTGGCGTCGACGATCCACTGGACCATGGGCTTACCCAGGATCTTGTGCGAAACCTTGCAGTGGTTCGACTTCATGCGGGTGCCCTCGCCGGCGGCGAGGATAATTGCGGTTGCGTCCATGTGATCTCCTGTTACGTTATAGAGACGTGTGTTTGGAAACGATACACGGCGCAATATGATACCGCAGGCATATGTTGAGCGCGTAACGTTTGACGCGTGACGGCCGATGTCGCTGCCATCGGCGTGGTGTTTGCGCTGGTTGTGCATGGCGGCGGCGCTGCGGCGTTGGCGTTTTGCGCGAGGGGATGGGAGGTGTCCGTGGATATCATGCGAGAGGAATCGGGCAACGGGCCCGTCGCAGCATTTTCGATGTCGCATCCGGCGGTGCCGGCGCTCTACATGGTGCTGACATTGGGGCTCACCATGTTCTCGATGCAACCGGTGCTGATTGCGCTGTCGCTTGCGGGCGGGCTGGCGTACGGGTTTGCGATGCGCGGTATGGCGCGCACGCTGGGAGCGCTTCGCTGGCAGCTGCCGGTGATTTTGATCATCGCGGTACTCAATCCGCTGTTTAGCGCCTCGGGCTCGACGGAGGTGTTCCGCATCGGCATGCGCGCGGTGTATTTGGAGAGCATGGTATACGGCCTGTGTATGGGCGGGCTGTTTGTGGCGAGCGTGCTGTGGTTTGAGGCCGCGGCGTCGATGCTCGGCTACGACAAGGTGCTTGCGCTGCTGGGTAACGCCGCGCCGGTGATTGCGCTCATGATTTCGATGTGCATGCGGCTCATCCCGCAGTTCTTGCGCCGCGGTCGTACGGTGCTGGCGGTGCAGGATGCGATTGATGTACCGGGGGGCGCACCGGCCGACCCCGTGCGTTCACGCCTGCGGGCATCGAGCGTGTTGATGGGCTGGGGCATGGAAGATTCGCTGGAGCGCGCGGACGCCATGCGCTCCCGTGGGTGGGGTGCCGCGACGCGTCGCACGACGTACGCACGGTATCGGCTGGGGCGCGGCGATGTTGCCGCGCTGGCTGGGCTTGCGGTGTTTGGCGTCGCCGCGGTGGCGGTGGCATGGGTCGCGACGGCGCAGTATTCGTTTTACCCGCAGCTCTCGGTGCCGGCGCCGTGGCCGGGCTATGTTGTATATGCGGCTTGGATGGCGCTGCCCTGCGTACTGCACGTGATTGACGAGAAGAGGTTTGGCTGATGGCTCGGTTGAACGGGAGCATGATGGCGGGCGAGGCACGCGGCTCGGATGCGCCGGCGATTGAGGTGCGGGGCCTGCACTTTGCCTACCCCGGGGCTGAGGCGCCGGTGTTCGAGGGGCTCGACTGGCGTGTTCCCCAAGGCGCGTTCGCGCTGCTTGTTGGCGGTACTGGGTCGGGCAAGTCGACGCTGCTCTCGCTGCTCAAACCCGAGATTTCGCCGACGGGCGAATGCACGGGCGAGATGCGCGTGCTGGGCGAGAGCGTTGCCGACATGGATGTTCGGGCGTCTGCGGAGCGCGTGGGCTATGTGTTTCAGGACCCCGAGAACCAGATCGTGTGCGAGACCGTGTGGCATGAGATGGCGTTTGGCCTGGAAAACTTAGGCATGTCGCGCGATGAGATGCGTCGTCGCGTGGCCGAGACCAGCTATTTCTTTGGGCTGGAGGATTGGCTCCATCGCGATACCGATACGCTTTCGGGCGGACGCAAGCAGTTGCTGTCGTTAGCGGCCGTGCTGGCGTTGCACCCGCGCGTGCTGCTGCTCGACGAGCCCACGTCCCAGCTCGATCCCGTTGCCGAGAAAAATTTTCTGCACGCGCTGTTTCGCGTGAA
>URFP01000146.1:0-4312 GCA_900547235.1 uncultured Collinsella sp.
ATCCCCGCCGCCATCACGGGAAGCGCGTATTACCTTCTTACCAAGAAGAACGCGAGCATGACGGCCCTCATCCTCGTGGTGATCGTCCTCGCGATGGTCGCCTCCGCCGCCGGCATCCTCGCCTAGCTTCGACCCAAGAGATTGGTGAATCAATGAGAAAGATAGTTGTGGCGAGCCATTCCCTTCTCGCCCAGGGCTTCAAGGACACCCTCGAGTTCCTTACGGGTAAGGGCGACGCCGTCAACGCCGTGTGCGCCTACGTGAACGACAACGGCGAGGGGCTCGACGCGGCGGTCGAGGCGGCTCTTTCGGGCACTGACGAGGTCGTCGTCCTCACCGACGCGTACGGCGGCAGCGTGAACCAGCGCTTTTCCCGCTTCGCCTCCGACCGGATCCACGTGATCGCGGGTGTCAACCTCCCGCTCGCCATGACGGTCGCGCTCGCGCGCCCCGACGAGAAACTCGACTTCGACGCCCTCGTCAACGAGGCGCGCCAGCAGATCATCTACGTGAACGGTGCCAGTTCCGCCGAGTGCGACGACGACGAATAGAGGAGGTCGACGATGAGAGAGTTCCTTAAGGACGTGTGGATGCACGGCGGTGAGGAAAGCCGCGCCATCACCCCCGAGAACATCACGGGCGAGAAGGGCCGCGCCGCCATGTCGGCCAGCCACCTCGGCGTCGGCCGCAAGGGCTCGTGCTGCGTGCCCCTTGAGTCCGGCGAGACCATCACGCTCGCGGACATCGAGGGCCCCGGCATCATCCGCCACATCTGGATGACCGTCCCCGACAAGACCGCCGCTGGCAGCTTCGTCATGCGTGACCTCGTGCTGCGCTTCTACTGGGACGACGAGGAGACCCCCTCGGTCGAGTGCCCTGTCGGCGACTTCTTCTGCAACGGCTTCGGTGAGCGCGCCATCGTCAACTCGATGCCCATCTGCGTGAACCCGACGGGCGGCATGAACTGCTACTTCGAGATGCCCTTCAGGAAGCACGCCAAGGTCACGCTTACGAGCGAGCACCCCGGGTTCATTAAGTACATCTTCTACACGTTCAACTACGCGCTCACCGACGTGCCGGACGACGCCATGTACTTCCACGCCCGCTTTAACCGCGAGCGCAGCACCCGCAGGGGCGTCGACTACACCGTGCTCGACGGCGTGCGCGGCAAGGGCTACTACGTCGGCACCTACATGGCCCTGTGCGCCCTGGAGCGCTATTGGTGGGGCGAGGGCGAGATGAAGTTCTTCCTCGACGGCGACGAGGAGTTCCCCACGGTCACCTCGACGGGAGCCGAGGACTACTTCGGCGGTGCCTGGGCCTTCCTCGACAGGCCGCCCCACGCGTTGCCCGAGGCGCAGTGCTTCAACACGCTGTTCGCCGGCTACCCGTACCGCTCGACGCGCGACGCCACGCGCGACCGCTTCAGCGCGGGCAAGCCGAACCCGAATCCGATGCTCGCGACTAACGACGACGCGCTGCCCAGGCACGGCCTCTACAGGTGGCACCTTCCCGACCCGATCTCGTTCAAGGAGGACCTGCGCGTGACGTTCCAGGACCTCGGCAACGACGACATCAAGCTCTACGAGCGCGAGGACGACATCTCCACCGTCGCCTACTGGTACCAAAGCGAGCCGCACGCCGTGCTCGCCCCGTTTGCCGCGAGGCAGGACCGCGTGCCCAGGTAGGGTCGCCTCGAAACAAGCCAACGTTATGGGCGCCCGCGGTTGACCATGACTGCGGGCGTCCCTTTGTAAGGAGGATCACATGAGCGAAAAGCAAATGAGGCTCGGCGCCCTCGAAGCCGGCGGGACCAAGATGGTCTGTGCCGTGGTGTCCGGCGACGGCGAGGTCCTCGACCGTATGGAGACCCCGACGCTTACGCCCGCCGAGACCGTCCCGCAGATGATCGAGTGGTTCACCGCCCGCGATGTGGACGCGTTGGGCATCGGCGCCTTCGGCCCGACCTGCGTCGACCCCAACGACGAGCGCTACGGCTCCATCCTCCAGACGCCCAAGCTCGCGTGGCGAGGCCATGGTCTTCGCGCCGCGTTCGCCGACGCCCTCGGGATTCCGGTGGCCTACGACACGGACGTGAACGTTGCCTGCCTCGGCGAAGTGGTCTTCGGCTGCTGCAAGGGGCTCGAGGACGCCGTCTACGTGACCATCGGCACCGGCGTGGGCGCGGGCGTCATGTGCGCGGGCAGACTCCTTCACGGCATGCTGCACCCCGAGGCCGGTCACATGCTGGTAAGGACCCGTCCCACCGAGGAGGGACGCTGCGTCTGCCCGAGCCACGCGAGCTGTCTCGAGGGGCTCGCCTCCGGCCCCGCCATCGCCGCGCGCTGGGGAAAGCCCGCGGCCGAGCTCGCGGACAACGATGAGGTGTGGGCGCTCGAGGGGGATTATCTGGGGCAGATGTGCGCGAACCTCGTGCTCATGTACTCGCCTCGCCGCATCGTCCTCGGCGGCGGCGTGATGCACCAGGAGCAGCTCTACGGCATCGTCCGCAAGAAGACCCTCGAATATCTGGGTGGCTACATCCAGACCGCCGAGCTTAAGGACATGGAGAGCTACATCTGCGCCCCGGGCTGCGGCGGCGACCAAGGAATCCTCGGCGCGGCCGAGCTGGCAAGAAGGGCGCTCGCGTAACTTGCGCTCTCTCCGCCATACAACGCGTTAAGAAAAGACGAGCGCTTCTTGCCAATTGAGCGGCAAGAAGTGCTCGTCTTTTGCATTTGTTTTTGGGGCAGGACGCCCCGCCTCCGCTAGAGTCCCTGGACCGCCACACCCACGAGGTTTGGACCGGTGTGGACAAGAAGCGCGGGGCTGATGTCGGAGCGGGCGACCTCCACCGCGTTGGCCACGCACTCGCACAGGGCCTGCTCCATGCGGTCGTAGAGGTCGGCGTGGGCCGAGGTGCGGCTCGCGGCAAAGCGCACCTTGGGGTGCTTCTCGACGATGGCGGCGATGAGCTTGACCTCGGTGCGATGCGGTACTTGCACAGCCATTTCGTGTACGCGAGGCTGTTGGCTTTCTGGGCCACAGCAATCACCTTCCCCCTAGTATGATGACCTGAACAATCCTCATGCTAGGGGGAAGGTTTTTGTCGCGTAGCGGAAATTGGCCTCCACCCGCTGAGCGGGTGGCTTTCTATGCCGCGCGTGCCGCGCGGCACGGACTAAAGTCCATGAATAAAAACGAGGAAGGCCACGTCCGGCCTCCCTCGCAAAGGGTCTCTGATTACTCCCACTCATTGGGGACAGACTTAAATGAGTGCTCTTGAAATGCCGGCGCCTGGGGACGTTCTTTTTCTGTCTGCAGTTTGGAACGTTCCTTTTCTGTCGGCAGTTTGGGACGGTCCTTAGAGCTGCAGCGCGCCATGAGCGACGAGGCGAAGCGGATCATCCTGTCTTTTGAGTTCTAAGCATAAGCCCCTGTCTCTGAGCAATGACCGGTTCGCATTTGTGCGTATTTGCGTGCGTGGGATTGCGTGAATATGCGTATAGATGCGCCGTTTACGGGACAAAAATGACCGTTTAGCGGTGAGATACGCAAAAAAGCGCACAGACGCGCGTGTCTGTGCGAATATAGAGCTGTCCGAAATGCAAGACGTTCTATGACACAGGAGGCACATGATGGCAGATTCTAAGCAGGCTCCGCTCGACGCCGCGGCAGCCGCCAAAGCAGCGTTCGCTTCGGTCCAGGACAAGCCGTTCCCCGACGATATTTTTACGGCTCCCGAGCTCCATTGGGCCGTCATCGGTTGCGGCGTTATCGCCAACCAGATGGCTCAGTCCCTTGCTCTTGCCGGTCGCAAGCTTGCGGGCGTCGCCAACCGTACGCCGTCCAAGGCTCAGGCTTTTGCCGAGCAGTATGGCATCGAGAAGGTCTACGACACGGTTGAGGACCTCTACGCCGATCCTGGCATCGACGCCGTCTACATCACTACCCCGCACAACACTCATATCACCTATCTGCGCGCTGCCCTGGCAGCCGGCAAGCACGTGCTCTGCGAGAAGGCCATTACCCTCAATTCCGCTGAACTCGATGAGGCCCGTGCCATTGCCGCCGAGCACAGCGTGGTCCTTATGGACGCCACCACGGTGCTTCACATGCCCTTGTATCAGGAGTTGCGTCGTCGCATGGACGCCGGCGAGTTCGGCAGTATGAATCTCGCACAGCTCAACTTTGGCAGCTACAAGGAGTACGGCGATCTGACCAATCGCTTCTACAACCGCAACCTCGCCGGCGGCGCCATGCTCGACATCGGCGTCTATGCCCTTTCGGTCATGCGCCTCTTTATGGCAAG
>URFP01000147.1:0-4168 GCA_900547235.1 uncultured Collinsella sp.
TTGCGGGTGAGCGCCTGCGCGATGGCCAGCGCGATCACGTTGATAAGCACCGTCGACAGGAAGGCAAACGCCACGGTAAAGAAGAACGACGTGGAGAACTGCGGGTCGGTCAGTGCGCGCACGTAGTTCTCGATACCGACAAAGTGCGCGTTATTGATGGTAATAAACTGGCAGAACGAGAGATAGAAACCCTGGATAAAGGGAATCACGAACCCGATCATAAACGCCAGGCACGTGGGCAGCATAAAGAGCGGCCACCAGCGTTTGAGTGCTTTGCCCATAGAAGGGTCCTTTCAATATGCAGGGGGCGGGCAAACCTACGTCTGCCCGCCCCCTGTCGCTAATCAGATAGCTTGGGCAGCAACTGCTTACTCGGAAGCAGCCTTCTCGGTCTTCCAGCCATCGACGAAGGCGTTCTTGACGCCGTCCCACTTGGTGTTGTCGGCAGCATAAGCGATGAGGGCCTGCTTGAGATTCTTCTTCCACTCCTCGGAGGGGATGTAAACGAAGTCCCAAGCGACGGTCTTCTTGCCGTCCTTGGCCATGGCAACGGCCTGCTGAGAGAAGACGTTGGTGGTCTCCTTAGCGCTCTTGAACGGGGCGGTCAGGCCCATCTTGTCAGCGATGATGCTGGTGGCGGTGTCAGAAGTGACGCACCAATACATGAAGTCCTCGGTGGCCTTCTGGGCATCCTCGGAAGCCTGGGAGCTCACGCACCAGTAGTTCTCGCCGCCGGAGCACAGGCCCTGGTTCTCCTCGCCGTCGACGCCGATGTAGATCGGCAGCATGCCGAGCTGGTCATCGGTCATACCGGCCTTGGTGAGGTCGGCATAGGCCCAAGAGCCGTTCTGATAGAAGACGGCCTTACCGGTTGCGAACTCGTTGGTGGCGTCGTCGCCGGTCTTAGAGGCGAGCTGCGAAGGATCGCAGGTGGAGTCGGTGATGTACAGGTCGAAGATCTGCTTAAAGTTGTCGAGATACTCGCCCTTGATCTCGTCGTCCTCCTGGTTGTGCTCCTTCTCGAACTCGTAGTAGAGCGGGAGGTTGGCGAGGTGGGTGGTGTAGCGCCAGCTGGAAGAGTCATCCATACCGGCGGAAGTGAAGGCACCGTCAACGCCGAGCTCGTCCTTGCGGGCCTGGATGTCATCGGCGCAAGCCTTCAGCTTGTCGAAGGAGTTGATGTCCTCGGCCTTGTAGCCGGCCTTCTCGAGGAGCTCCTTGTTGTAAATGATGCCGTAGCTCTCCTGAACCCAGTCGATACCCAGATCCTTGCCGTCGGACTGCAGCGCCAGGGAGTCGTCGATGAGCTCGCCGCGGAGCTTGGTGTCGGAAAGATCGGCGCAGTAGTCCTTCCAGTTCTTAAGGCCGGTGGGGCCGTTGACCTGGAACAGCGTCGGAGCGGAGCTCTTGGACATCTCGGACTTGAGCTTCTCCTCGTAGGTGTTGGAGGCGGCGGTCACGATCTTGACCTCGACGCCCTTCTCCTTCTTGTACGCCTTGGCGATCTCCTTCCACTCCTTGTCGACCTCGGGCTTGAACTGGAGGAAGTAGACCTCGGCAGCGTCACCAGAAGCAGAGGAGCCGGAGCCGGCAGAACCACCGCAGCCCACGAGGCCCAGACCAAGAACCGCAGCCGCGGAACCAGCAAAGCCCAGGAACTGCCTTCTGCTCATTTCGTTCTTCATTACAATCCACCCTTTCACACCGTGGCGGCACCCTTTGCCGCCGCCTTCGGAGATTGGCTCGGGGACTTTGCCCCTTTTGCTGACTTGTACAATACGCTATTTGGCTAGTTGTTTGAACAAGTATTACTAGAGCGGTAGAAAAACTTCGGTGAACGGTAATTTCAACTTGATACTTGACAAGTTTTGTATAAACAATTATTTATTATCGAATGCAGAGAAAACGCCCGATCAAGCCGATGCATCGTCGGTTTGACCGGGCGTTTTCGCTTTGAGGGCATGAGTCTCGTCAGGCTGCGAGCTAGCCGGCTATCGCTTGGAGTTGACGCGGTAGTGGAAGATCTCGGGATGCGTGCGGGCATGCGTGACCTCGAACAAGATGCCGTCCGAGGTGTACGACTGGCTCTCCATAACGGCGACGCAGTTGTACTTGCCAAGGTCCAAGTAGCTGCAGTCCTCATCGTTGGCGAGCTCGACACTCACCGTACGACGGCTCGCCATCACTTTGACGCCGCGCTTGTGCTCCAGATAGCCGTAGATAGAATCCGCCGCGATCTCGGGGGTCAGGCCCTTGGCGATCGACGCCAAAAAGTAGCCATGGTCCACTTGGCGCGCGCTGCCGTTGAGGCTTCGGACACGCACTACGCGAATCAGCTCCTCGCCCACCTTAAAGCCCAGGCGACGAGAGAGTTGCTCAGTGCAAATCAAATGTTCAAAAGACTTGACCTCGGTCGATGCGACGGCATTGTTGCGTTTTGCGAACTCGCCAAACGACTCAACCTCTTCGAGTGCGCCCAGCATGTCGGTTTCGCCCTTAAGCCAAATAACGCGCACGCCCTTACCGTGTATAGGCTGCACAAACATCTGGTCGGCCAGCATGCTCAAGGCACGTCGAACGGTATTGCGCGTGCAGCCAAACTCCGCGGTCAGCTCGGCTTCGGTTGGCAGCATCTCCTGAAACGCATAGGTCCCGTTGATGATGCGCGAACGGATCTCGCGGTAGATTCCTTCGTAAATCGCTTTTGGCATGATTTCACCTCTAATGAATATGTATGGCTAGGCACGATAGCATTTCTTTGGGTTGTTTAAACCGTCTATCGGCAAAGCACCGATTATTAACTGTCAACGGCGCCCGTGATGCTCCAATCGATTCGAATCAAAACCAACAATGCGGCGAACGCTCACTCCCCTACAATTAACTCATTGTTTAAACGTTCCACCGCAGACACGGCGGGCTTATGGTCGAGAGGCAGAATATGCTGCAAAAAATCCAACGCTTTGGCGGGGCAATGTTCGCGCCCGCCATGCTGTTTTCTATATCAGGCCTCATGGTCGGCATCTCCGCCCTCGCCACGACCGTAGACATCGTCGGTGACCTCGCCGTATACGGAACCCCTTGGTACGTTTTCTGGACCATCATCCAGCGCGGCTCGTGGACGGTCTTTAAACGTCTCCCGCTCCTTTTTGCCGTAGCGCTGCCTATCGGTCTTGCCCAAAAGCAACCGGCACGCTGCTGCCTCGAGGCACTCGTGGCCTATTTTGCCTATTGCTTCTTTTTGAGCGAGATCATTAAGCTGAGCGGAGACAACCTTGGGCTTAAGTACCCATCATCTTTGACCCCCGCCAGCGGTATCACCGTCATCGACGGCATCAAGACGCTCGACACCGGCATTATCGGCCCGCTGGCGGTATCGGCAACCGTCGTCGCCATCCATGACCGCTTCTACGATGCCAAGGTTCCCGATTGGCTCGGCACCTTCTCGGGTTCCTCGCTGGTCTACCTCATCAGCTTTTTTGCCGTGTTTGCCCTTGCCGCCATCTCGGCCGCCATCGTGCCCTTCGCATACGCCGTGACCGAAACGCTGCGCCACGCACTTGCGGGCGTCGGCCCCTTCGGCGTGGGCATCTTTGTGTTTTTGGAGCGAGCACTCGAGCCCATGGGGCTGCACCACCTGCTCTATATGCCCATCTATTACGACAATCTGGTCATTCACGACGGTATTTACGCCACGTGGACCAACCTGCTCCCCATTCTCTCCCATAGCACGCGCCCTTTAAATGAACTTGCGCCCTGGGCAGGTTTTACCGCCACCGGCTGGGGCAAGCTCTTTGGCCTTCCCGCCATCGCGGCAGCATTCTATTTCACCGCCAAACCCGAACGCCGCGCCGGCCTTAAGGTCATCCTTTTGCCCGCCATCGTCGCCTCGGTGGTCTGCGGCGTCACCGAGCCGCTCGAGTTTCTCTTTATGTTCACCTATCCCGGACTCTTTTTGCTCTACGCCGTCCTGTCCTCCTGCCTTGCCATGACCATGAACTTCTTTGGCATCGTCGGCATCTTCTCGGGCGGTCTCATGGAAATGACGGCCTTCAACTTCATCCCACTCATGCGAATGCATGCCGGCTCCTACCTTTTGGCGCTCGGTATCGGTCTTGCCTTTAGCCTCATCTTTTTTGTTAGTTTTCGAGCACTCATCTTGGTCTATGAC
>URFP01000148.1:0-4121 GCA_900547235.1 uncultured Collinsella sp.
GCCTGCAGCACAAACGTCACGAGCAGCGCCTTCATGCCAAAGCGCGCATCAATCCATCCGCCCAGGATGTTCGAGATCAGGCAGAACGCGCCGTAGGCCATGAGCGTGGTGCTGGCTTCGACCGTGCCCATGCCCAGCACCTGCTCCAGATAGGGCGTCACATAGCCGTAAAACACATAGACCGATCCCACGCCAAACAAGAAGATGAGCATGCCGGTGATGATACTCGGTTCGCGCAGCAGACCCGCCTGTTCGCGGAAGGTGGCGGGTTCGTCGGTCTGTCCGGCGCGCGGCATAAACACCACGAGCGCGGCGCAGATCAGAACGGCAAAGGCCAGCGTGCCGTACATGGCAACGTGCCAGTCGAGCGTGTCGGCCACAAACTTGCCGATCGAAGTGACAAAGACCATTGCCACGGAAAACGCACCATATACCACCGAGATGGCAAGCGAAGTTTGCTGCGGGGACAGCAGCTCGGGGATGTACGTCACACCCACGGCGAGCAGTGCGCCCGAGACGGAGCCCAGGACAATGCGCGAGATAAACAGTACCTGGAAGTTGGGCGCCAACGCCATGACCAGATTGCCGAGCACAAAGATAATGCTGTAGCACACGAGCAGCTGGTAACGACGGAAGCGCCCCGTGCTGAGCGCAAGCACCGGCGTCGCGATAGCGTAGACCAGTGCAAAAACGCTGATGAGCTGGCCCGCAGTGGCAAGCGATATGCCGAGTTCCGTCGCCAAGTCACTTTCGATGCCGATGACCACGAACTCCGAGCAGCCGAGCGAGAAGCCCAGCAGCACGAGCAGCGCCAGGCAGAGCTTGGTGCGCGCGGGGGAGAGCGCGGCGGCGGTTGACTTACTTTTAGGCGTGGTTGCGGCGGTCAAGGTTGTCACTCCAATGTCGCATGAATAAGCGGGATTCAATCCCTGCAACTCTAACAGAATGTGTCAGGTGCCTGCCCCCTTTGTCGCAGGCTGCGCTTGCCTGTATAGTCGCAATACAGGCGAAGATGGTCTCAGGTACATCGCGGGCGACAGGAGATCCCATGGGTATGCACACGACAAAGGTTGCAGTGGGCGAGGGCAAGTTTGCGCTCGAGGCCCAGCTGACGGTGACACCGCGAGGCATGGCGGTCTACGCCTGCTCGCCGGAATTTGCGCACCTGGGCGCCACGGCACAGGCCATTCCGCGTCCCGAGCCCGGCCGTACGGCGACGGTGAGCATCCTGGCCGTTCCGTGCCATCGAGACGAGATCCCGGCGCACGATATCGCGGCGGCGCTGGCCACGCGCTTTAGTGTGCCGGTAGTTGCAAGCACAGGTTTTCATGTCGAGCAGGCGAGCACGGATGACCTGCAGCGCGTGCTCGATACCACCAAGGAGCTCATCGCCGCGCTCGAGGAAGCTGCCGCCCGCATTCTGCGCGCCGGCTGGGATGAGGGCGGTGCGGGCGCCGAGGTCGTGGCGGTCGATACCGCGACCGGCGAGGTACTTGGCCCCGTCGATCGCATCGAGGCCCATACGGGGGAGGGCATTCTGCACCAGGCTTTTCTGACGCTTCTAGTTGAGGGCCGGGGCGAAGACGCACACCTGCTGCTCTGTCGTCGCAGCCCGCTCAAGCGACTGTGGGGCGGGGTGCTGGCCGATGGCTGTGCCGGCCATCCGCTCCCCGGGGAAGACGTCGCGGCCGCCACGGCGCGCCGCATCAACGAAGAGCTCGGCATTACGCGCGAGCCCGACCAGCTCAAGCACCTCGGTCACGTGGTGTATCGCGAGGACCACGGCGACGACCGCTGCGAGTGCGAGTGGTGCGAGGTCTACCTTGCCCATGTTGAGCCGGGTGAGCTGCATATCAACCAAGAGGAGATCTCGGAAGTGCGCCGCGTGGCCCCGTCCGAGCTTAAAGGCTACCTGCAGGGTCACCCCGAGCAGCTGGCCCCCTGGCTCCGCGAGGCTCTGGAGGTCCCCTCCATCCGCGCAGCCCTCGCTATGTGAAAAAAGACAGTCCCTTTGCCACATCCAAACCGTCACAACATTTGATGAAAATCTCGAAAACGAGGAAAAGCGTCGAATGTTGTGACGCTTTTTGTCCAGAGGATCGCTTCTCATCCAAAAATCCCGCTTGACTGTATTGCCACAACACAGCGCAACGTAAGGGGTGTCCGATAACGGGCGCCCCTTTTTAAGTGGCAACGTGGCTGCGAATCCGGAGCGCCCCCAACAAGAAAGGTGGGGAGATGGAAGCGGAAAAGAAGGCGTTTAAGATCACCAAGCGCGAAATTGGCTTTGTGCTGGGTATCGTTGTCTTTTTGCTGGTGAAGTTTCTTCCTTTGGCGGAGCTGAGCTCGACGGTCGAGCTCACGGTCGGCGGTCAGACCTGTCTGGCGCTGACGCTCGCCACGGTGGCGTTCTGGGCATGTGGCGTGGCACAGCCGGGCTTTGTGGGCCTGCTCTACTGCGCGCTGCTTGTTCTGTTCAAGGTGTGCGTGGACGACACGGGCGCCGCGAGCATCTCGGCGACGGTCGCCTCCACGTTTAGCTCGTGGACCAAGGCCACCATGTGGCTCGTCATCGGCGCCTACCTCATCGCCAGCGCGGTCAAGGAGTCGGGCCTGGGCGAGCGTATCGCCTATGCGTTCATGCTCAAGTTCGTGCGCGATGCCAAGTCGCTCATCATCTCGATTTTCGCGCTCACCTTTGTGCTGTCGCTACTCATTCCGCATCCGTTCCCCCGTGCCTTCCTCATCCTCGCCGTTGTCTCGGTCATCGCCGAGTCCGCCGGCTACGGTGACGACGACCGCGGCAAGCTCGGCTTCCTTGTGTTTGCCGCTGCTGCCCCCGGCTCCATGTTCTTCCTGACAGGCGACTCCACGCTCAACCCGCTCGTTGCGCAGTACAGCGCCGAGGCCGGCGGCATGAGCCCGTCCTTTGTCGACTGGTTCCTGTACATGAGCGTGCCTATGCTGGTCGCGCTGCTGTGCACCCTGTTCCTGGGCCTCTTCCTCTTTAAGCCCAGCAAGGAGCTCGTCTACGATCGCGAGCAGATCGTGGCCAAGCAGGCCGCGCTCGGCAAGCTCTCCGTCAAGGAGATTCGCACCATCGTGTGGCTTGTCATCGCCATCGCGCTGTGGCTCACCGTCTCGGGCGATTACATCGGCTGGGTCACCCTGGCCATCGGCGTCTGCCTCGCCATGCCCATCATCGGCGAGGTCCTCACCCCCGCCAGCTGGAACGCCGTCGACATCAAGTCCCTCATGTTCCTGACGGCCGCCATGGCCGTGGGTTCCGTGGGCGGTGCCACCGGTATGAACGCCTGGATCGCCGATGTCGTGCTCCCCAGCTCCGTGCCCGAGAACATCTTCCTGTTCGCCCTGCTTGTCGCCGCGCTCTCCATGGTTATCCATATGTTCATGGGCTCGGTCATGGCCGTGCTCGGCGTGTGCGTGCCGGCGTTCATCAGCTTCGCGGCCGGCTCCAGCGTGAGCCCGCTCGCCGTGGCGCTCATCGTCTTCACGTCCATCAACATCCACTACATCCTGCCGTTCCATAACCTGCCGATCCTTATCGGCGAAGGCAAGGACGCCGGCGGCTACACCTCCAAAGAGGCTATGCGCATGGGCATTCCCCTCACTGTGGTCGTCTTTATCGTCGTGCTGGTCGAGGCCGCCTGGTTCCACCTCTTTGGCCTGATGTAAGCGGTCGAGCGCTTGGGCTGTAAGCAGCCGAGTGCTCGAACTGCGAGTGGCCGAGCGTCCCATCTATGAGCGCCGCGGCCCCACTACGTTACCCAGCCCGGCGGCATCCTCGCCGCCGGGCGCTCTCCCGAAAGGAGCATGCTATGTCCACTACCGATGCTTCCCAGATCCACGACCTGCGCTCCGCGCTCGACTTTTTGCGCGAGATGCCGGGCCAGCTGCTCGAGACCGACACTCAGGTCGACCCGGACGCCGAGGTCTCGGGTGTCTATCGTCACGTCGGTGCCGGCGGCACCGTTATGCGCCCGACCAAAGAGGGCCCGGCGATGGTCTTCAACAACGTCAAGGGCTTTGACGATGCCAAGGTCTGCATCGGCATGCTTGCCAGCCGCAAGCGCGTTGCCGCCCTGCTCGACCTGGACGAG
>URFP01000149.1:0-4090 GCA_900547235.1 uncultured Collinsella sp.
TCTTGCCCCATCGGGCGGGAGCGGGTAAGATATACCGAGCGCCTAGCGCGTTCGATGGGTTCGGATGACGACATGTTCCGAATCTGGTCAGGTCCGGAAGGAAGCAGCCATAAGGAGCCTCTGTCGGGCATCCGAATCCATCGAGTGCGCAGGCGCTTTTTGGTGCCGCGGCTACCCGCGAGTGCCGGCAGGGCGCTTGGTGTCTCGCTGGTCCTCGGCCTCGCCTGCGGGATCGCTCGACTACCAAGCGCCCTGCCGGCACTCGCGGGTAGCCGACCAAAACTGCCTGAAGGGTCACATTTATCTGATAATTGAATCCCTGGCGTTATGTCGCTCGCTGGCTGCGCCAAAACTGTGACGTTTTTTACCACCGCTCAAGACTCTTCTGTAACGAGTTGCTTACGCATCTTCAGGGTTCGCCGTACTATCATGAATCGGATTGAAGAGAGATGATGATAGGGAGCGCCTTTTTATGATTGAGCTGCTCAGACGTTTTGGTGGCAAGTTTCGCCGATATATGGTGATTGGCCCTGCGTGCAAGTTAATCGAAGTGATCTTTGACCTGCTTACGCCGCTGGTGATTGCCCAGATGATCGATAAGGGCATCGGCGCACACGATGTCAACGCCGTCGTCCACTACGGCATGGTGCTTGCCGCCATGGCCGTGATCGGCATCTCGTTTACGCTCGTCTGCCAAAAGATGGCGGCGCTCACCTCGCAGGGCATGGGCACCGATATCCGTGGTGCGCTCTACGAGCGCATTAATAAGCTGAGCTATGCTGAGCTCGATCGCTTTGGCACGCCGTCGCTCATCACGCGCATTACCAACGACGTCAACCAGGTGCAGCTCGCCGTGGCGCTGGGCGTGCGTATGCTCATCCGCTGGCCTTTCCTGGCGGTGGGCTCCATGTGCGCGGCCCTTGCCATCGACCTTAAGCTCGGCATCATCTTTTTGATCTGCACGCCCGCTATCGGCCTGGTGTTTTGGTTTGTCATGGCGCGCTGCATCCCGTACTACAAGCAGCTGCAGGCAAAGCTCGACCGCATCGCGCTCATTTGCCGTGAGGGTCTTTCGGGCGCCCGCGTGGTTCGCGCCTTCGTGCGCGAAGATCACGAGCGCGAGCGCTTTGCCCATGCGGCCGACGATCAGGCGCATGTCGCCATCGCGGTGGGTAAGCTCTCGTCGATCCTTAATCCCGTCACGTTTTTGGTGATGAACCTGGGCGTGTGCGCCATCCTGTGGGTGGGTGGCATCCAGGTCAACGCGGGTGAGCTCACGCAGGGTCAGGTCATGGCGTTTGTGAACTACATGACGCAGACCCTGACCTCCATCGTGTACGTCGCCAACCTGGTTGTGGTCTTTACCAAGGCGAGCGCCAGTGCGTCGCGTATCAACGAGGTGCTCAATTGCGAGCCGAGCATCACGGATGGGGGCAACCAGCCGGTCGCGCTGCCCAAGCCGGGCAATGCCGCCCCAGTTCCCGCGCTGAGCTTTGACCATGCGAGCTTCTCCTTTGGCGCGGGCGCGGCAAATGCCGTCAACGATGTGACCCTGGAACTCCCACTGGGCAAGACGCTCGGCATTATCGGCGGCACGGGCAGCGGCAAGTCCACACTCGCCTCGCTTATCTCGCGCCTGTACGATGCGAGCACCGGCAGCGTGAGCGTGATGGGTGCCGACGTGCGCGCTTGGCCGCTCGACCAGCTGCGCCATGTGGTCGCAACCGTCCCGCAGCGCGCGTCGCTGGTGAGCGGCACGATCCGCAGCAACCTAACCTGGCGCGACGAGTCGGCGACCGACGAGGAGCTTTGGGCGGCGCTCGATATGGCGCAGGCCAGCGAGTTCGTGCGCAACAAGCCGCAGGGGCTCGACGCCCCGGTCGAGGCGGGCGGCAAGAACTTTAGCGGTGGCCAGCGCCAGCGCCTGACTATTGCGCGCGCTCTGGTGGGCTCGCCGCAAATCCTGATTATGGATGACTCCGCCTCGGCGCTCGACTTTAAGACCGACGCGGCGCTTCGCCACGCCATCCGCGAGCGCAGCGTACGCGGTGCCGCCGCGGGCGGGCTCCCACTGACCACGGTGATCGTGAGCCAGCGCGTCTCGACCGTGCGCGATGCCGACATGATCTGCGTGCTCGACCACGGCTCGGTCGCGGGCCTGGGCACGCACGACGAGCTGTACGCAAACTGCCAGCTCTATCGCGAGATTTGCCAGTCGCAGCTTCGTCGCGAGGAGCTCGAGGGCCAGCAGGGGAGCGCGGCGCCCGCGTCCGTCCCAAGTCCCGCGTCCGCCCCGGCTGCCCCGGCATCCACTTGCGCAAAGGAGGGCTGCTAAATGAATCCGTATACTTCTTCCGGTTCGGTCGCCACGATGACGGCCAACGTGTCCGGCAACGATAACCTCAACGACTTGGGTGACGGCCCGCGTCAGCCCGGCGACCCCGAGCGCTACCCCGTGGGCGCGGTAACTCGCCGCCTGCTGGGCTACGTCCGTCCGCATCGCATTTCGTTTACGGCGTCGTTTGTGAGCGCTGCCATCTCGGTGATCTTACAACTCTATACGCCCATCCTCATCGGCGAGGGCATCGACCTCATCGTTGCCGCCGGGCAGGTGGACTTTGACGCGCTGCTGCCGCTCGTTACCAAGCTTGCGATTGTCGTGGTGGGCGCGGCGGCCTTCCAGTGGCTGCAGGGCTACTGCGTCAACCGCCTGTCCTACGAGACAGTGCGCGACATGCGCGTGGAGGCGAGCGACAAGCTCAGCCGCATGCCGCTCAGCTTTATCGACAGCCATGCCCATGGTGACCTTATGAGCCGCGTAGTCAACGACGTCGACCAGGTGGGCGATGGTCTGCTGCAGGGCTTTACGCAGCTCTTTACCGGCGTTATCACCATTGTGGGCACGCTCGCGTTTATGCTCTCCATCAACCTGACCATGACGCTCGTGGTGGTGCTCGTCACGCCGCTTTCCATCTTTGCGGCCGGCGCCATCGCCAAGCTTTCCAACAAGAGCTTTACGGCCCAGCAACGCATTCAAGGCCAGCTCGGCGGCCATATCGAGGAGTATGTGGGCGAGCAAAAGCTCGTGGACGCGTTTGCCTACGGCCCGAGCGCTCAGCAGCGCTTCGATGCCCTCAACGCCGAGCTGTATACGGCAGGTGAGCGCGCGCAGTTTATGGGTTCGCTTTCCAACCCCGGTACGCGCTTTATCAACAACATCATCTACGCTGTGGTCGCCGTGATCGGCTGCGTGGGCGTGATCACGGGCGTGCCGGCGGCGCTCACGGTGGGCGGCGTGCAGATCTTCCTGTCCTACGCCAACCAGTACACTAAGCCGTTCAACGAGGTCACGAACGTCATCACGCAGATCCAGACCGCGTACGCCTCGGCGCGCCGCATGTTTGCGTTGCTTGATGCGCGCGAGCAGGAGCCCGACGCGGCGGATGCCGTGGAGCTTGTCGCCCCGCAGGGCGAGGTGACCTTTGAACACGTGGACTTTAGCTACGTGCCCGACCGCAAGCTGCTGCAGGATATCTGCATCGAGGCCAAACCCGGTACGCGCTTTGCCCTCGTCGGTCCCACGGGCTGTGGCAAGACGACGCTCATCAATCTGCTGCTGCGCTTTTACGATATCGATGCTGGGCGCATCGCGGTCGATGGTCGCTCCTCGCGTGACTACACGCGCGCGAGCCTGCGCCGCGCCTTTGGCATGGTGCTGCAGGACACCTGGCTGTTCGAGGGCACGGTGGCCGAAAACATTGCCTACGGTTGCCCCGATGCCACGCGCGAGCAGATTGTCGAGGCCGCCAAGCGCGCGCACGCGCACAAGTTTATCGTGCAGCTGCCGGGCGGCTACGATACGGTGATCGGCGAGGACGGCGGCACGTTTAGCCAAGGTCAAAAACAGCTGCTGTGCATCGCGCGCGTCATGCTCACCGATCCGGCGATTCTGCTGCTGGACGAGGCAACGTCGAGCATCGATACGCGTACCGAGCTGCAGGTGCAGGCGGCATTCGACGAGCTCATGGCCGGCCGCACGAGCTTTGTCGTGGCACACCGCCTGTCGACGATTCGCAACGCCGATTGCATC
>URFP01000150.1:0-4005 GCA_900547235.1 uncultured Collinsella sp.
CCAGCAAAACGGCACGCCCGTGGCGGGCAACCAGGTCGGCGAGCAGCGCCGCCTCGGCATCGCTCAAATCCGCGCCGGCATTAGTGGTATAGATTCGAACAGGCATGGTCCTCCACTCAAACTGTTCGCAATATTCAACACATCTATCCTACCCGCCCGCACGGACAACCTGGCCCCAATGCACCAGATCCCCTCGATGATCCGTTTTCCTCCGTCCCCAAGGGATCAATTTCGACACATAAAAACCGCCCCCCGAAGGGGCGGCTCCAGCTGATTCGTTTGTTGCCGTTGGCCTACTCGCCATCCTCCAGCTTGATGAGGATCTTACGATAGCCACCGTACTCGCCGTTGAGCGCCTTGGAAACACGACTCACCGTGGTGGACGAAGCGCCCGTGCGGGCCTGAACCTCAACATAAGGCTCGCCCTCATCCAGATAACGCGCAACCTGCAGACGTTGCGAAAGATCGCAGATCTCGCGCGGCGTGCAGATATCGGTTAAAAACGCCTGGATATCCTTCTCGTCATCCAAAAGACTAAATGCGTGGACTAGCTGCTTGACATCAGGCTTGTCAAACATGTTCTCGATATTCATCGATCACCGCCAAACCCGCCAAAAGGCATCGAAGTTGATACTGACATCGGGCATCGTTCGCCCGTTCTATGCAATAGGGCAACGCCTGTGGCTTTTGCCCGTAGCAGTGTAGCACACCACCAAACTAAAGCGACAAGACTCTCTGTCAGCGGCGCGTTTTTCAGGACGAACGCCGTTTAGAAACCGAATGCGCACGTAAGCTCCACGAATATTTGAGACAATGGGCGTCCAAACACCGCGGCGCACCCGCGCAACCATCCAGGTCGCCGCCGCAAGCCGCTTCACGCGACGCCAGCAACCCCGGCGCAAGAAAGGATTCACGCCATGCGCTTTATGCTTAACTGGCTCTTCACCTCGATCGCCATCGCGATCGCCACGTTCCTTGTTCCCGGCATCCAGCCCTTCGGTTTTGCCGAGGCCTGGGTCTGTTTCGCCTTCGTGGGACTGTTCCTGAACATCGTCGATTCGCTCGTCAAACCGTTCCTGACGGTCATCTCGCTGCCGCTCACCATCATTACCCTGGGCATTTTCCAGCTTGTCGTCAACAGCTTTATGCTTGAGCTCGCGAGTTACCTGTCGGTCAACCTGCTGGGCGTCGGCATCTCCATCGCAAGCTTTGGCTCGGCCTTTATGGGCAGCATCCTGGTGTCCATCATGCGCAGCATCCTCGACAGCATCGCCGAGGGCTAGAGCCGTTCGATACGAACCGTCATATCGACCCAAAACGAAGGCCGCCCATCGCAAAAATGGGCGGCCTTCTTATTTGTCAAGTCTCAGAGGGCAAGACAATCTACCATTTCTACCCCGTCCCCAAATGGCAGGTGTGGGTTAGATGACGTAGTCGTAGCCTTCGTTGGGAGCGACAAGTTGATCGAGTGTCACACCGTCGAGGTAGTCGTTGATGAGCTTGTCCAGGTTCTTCCACACGTCGAGCGTGGGGCACTCATCAGATCGCGAGCAGCCCTTGCAGTCACCATCCAGGCAAGCGACCGGCGCCAGGCTACCCTCGGTCAGGCGCAGAATCTCGCCCACCGTGTACTGCTCGGGCGGGCGCGTGAGCACGTAGCCGCCGCCCTTGCCACGCATGCCCGAGAGCATGTTGGCGCGCACGAGCGTCGCCAAGATGTTCTCGAGATATTTCTCGGAAATCCCCTGTCGCGCCGCGATCTCTTTGAGCGGGATGCGACCGGCCGCCTGGTGCTCGGCCAAATCGACCATAACGCGCAGGGCATATCTGCCCTTAGTAGAAACCAACATGTATAGTGCTGCCTTTCGGTCATTTAGTCCGTAGAAATTCTAGCCGAAAAATTGGTTTTGAAAATACCCGTTCCGGTCAAGATGGTTAATCAACTTGCAATAATCTCCTATTTCCTATTGCATTACTAGGCTTTGGTGTCTACTATGCTTCCCAACAGCTAAACGAACAACCTATAAGGTTTATGGGTTTAGCTGCTAGACACACCGTAAAACCACACGGTATCCAGTCATTTGAACACTTTGGAGGTTCACCATGAGCAATGTTTACACGTCCATCGATCAGCTTATCGGCCACACCCCGCTTCTGGAGCTCACCCACTTCGAGGCCGACGAGGACCTCAAGGCCCGTGTGCTCGTCAAATTGGAATACTTCAACCCCGCCGGGTCCGTCAAAGACCGCGTCGCCAAGAACATGATTGACGAGGCCGAGAAGGCCGGCAAGCTCGTGCGCGGTGGCGACTACACCATCATCGAGCCCACGAGCGGCAACACCGGCGTCGGCATCGCCTCGGTGGCGGCGGCCCGCGGCTACAAGGTGATCATCACTATGCCCGAGACCATGTCCGCCGAGCGCCGCAAGCTCATGCAGGCATACGGCGCACAGCTCGTGCTCACCGACGGCTCCAAAGGCATGAAGGGCGCCATCGCCAAGGCCGAGGAGCTGCAGAAGGAGACCCCCAACAGCATCATCGCCGGCCAGTTTGTGAACCCCGCCAACCCCGCCATCCACAAGGCCACGACCGGCCCCGAGATCTGGGACGACACCGACGGCAAGGTCGACATCTTCGTCGCCGGCGTTGGCACCGGCGGCACCGTGACCGGCGTGGGCGAGTTCCTCAAGGAGCAGAACCCCGAGATTCAGGTCGTCGCCGTCGAGCCCGCCACCTCCCCGGTGCTCTCTAAGGGCCAGGCCGGCCCGCACAAGATCCAGGGCATCGGCGCCGGCTTTGTGCCCGACGTCCTCGATACCCAGGTCTATGACGAGATCATCCCCGTCGAGAACGACGATGCCTTTGCCACCGGCCGCGCCGTGGGCCACAAGGAAGGCGTGCTCGTGGGCATTTCGTCCGGCGCCGCCGTCTGGGCCGCTCTGCAGCTGGCCAAGCGCCCCGAGAACGAAGGCAAGACCATCGTGGCGCTGCTCGCCGACACCGGCGAGCGCTACCTGTCCACGGCGCTCTTCCAGGACTAGAGCTTCTCGTTCTTAGAACGAGTCCAAGGCACGCCGGTCTCCCCTCTCTTCTGGCAGCCTGAGCTCATCCCAACAGGATGCCCCACGAGACGTCCGAACTTGCTACAATGTCTGCGGCGCGGAACCAGCCTCCCGCGCCGCTTTTCTTTTTTGGCCACATGCCACCAAGGAGAACCTCCTCATGCACAACAAGCGCGTGCTCGTCGCCATGAGCGGCGGCGTCGATTCCAGCGTGACCGCGTATCTGCTCAAAAGCCAGGGCTACGAATGTGTCGGCGCCACCATGCGCCTCACCTGCCCCGCACCCGACCCCGCCACGGGCATGAGTAAGGTCGACCGCGACATCGCCGACGCAGAGGCCGTCGCCGAGCGCATAGGCATTCCCCACCATGTGCTCGACTTGCAGCAAACCTTCGACCGTAACGTAATCGAGCGCTTTGTGAACGCCTACCAGGAGGGGCTGACGCCCAATCCGTGCATTATCTGCAACCGCCACATTAAGTTTGGCGCGCTGCTCGATGCAGCGCTGGACATGGGCTGCGACTACATCGCCACGGGCCATTACGCCAAAACAAGCCAGGCGGCAGACGGCACCTGGCAGCTGCATCGCGGCGAGGACCCCAAAAAGGACCAGAGTTACTTTTTGTATTCGCTTACGCAGGAGCGTCTGGCGCGCACGATTTTTCCGCTGGCGGGTCTGGACAAGGAGCGCGACGTGCGCCGGATTGCCGCCGAGCAGGGCTTCATCAACGCCAAGAAGGCCGAAAGCGAGGATATCTGCTTTATTCCAGACGGTAACTACGCGGGCTATATCGAGCGCCGCTGCGGACATCCCGCTGCACCGGGCGACATTGTGTGGCGCGACGGCAGCGTGGTCGGGCGCCACAACGGCGCGCTGCGCTACACCATCGGCCAGCGCAAAGGCCTGGGCGTCGCGATGGCGCATCCCGTGTACGTAACGGG
>URFP01000151.1:0-3930 GCA_900547235.1 uncultured Collinsella sp.
CACTTTCGGGCGGACAAAAGCAGCGCGTGGCGCTTGCCGGCGTGCTCGCCATGGAGCCGCGCGTGCTCATCTTGGATGAGGCCTCCTCGATGCTCGACCCGCGCGGCCGCAAGGGCCTCATGAAGGCTTGTCGCGCGTTGCACGATCGCGGCATGACCATCGTGATGATTACGCACTTTATGGAAGAGGCCTCCGAGGCCGATCGTGTCGCGGTATTTCGGGCGGGGCGCGTTGCCATGCTCGGTACGCCCGAGGAGATTCTGACGCGGGCAGATGGGCTCGTGGAGCTCAACCTGGATATGCCGGCGTCGTGCTGCTTGGGCATGGCGCTTCGTGCGAAGGGCGTGCCCGTTCATGCGCAGGTGCGCGAGGCGGATATGGTCGCCGAGATTGCGCAGGTATATGCCGACCGGAGTGGGGAAGACACCGCAGGGCGGCCTTCTGCATCCGATTCTCGTGTGCTCGACAACGCCTCCTCTGCAACCGACGGGACAGCCGCGTCGGAGCCCGTCATCGAGATTTCGCACCTCTCGCATAGTTACTCGCTGAGCGCCCGCGAGCGCCGCCGCTGGCATAAGCGCTCGGCCGTTGCAGGCAAATCGAGCAAACAGGCTCTCTGGGGAAACGACCCCAGCAGCCCGTGGGCGCTGCGCGATGTATCGCTGACGGTGCGTCGCGGCGAGTTCCTGGGCTTAGCAGGTCATACCGGTTCGGGTAAGTCGACGCTGGTCCAGCATCTCAACGGTTTGATTCGCCCCCAGGAGGGTTCCGTTTACGCGTTGGGGCTCGACCTGGCAAACAAGAAAGACGCCGCCGCGGTTAAGGCCAAGGTCGGCGTGGTGTTTCAATATCCCGAGCGTCAGCTGTTTGCCGAAACCGTGACGCAGGACGTGGCGTTTGGCCCGCACAACCTTGGCTTGCCGCAAGATGAAGTCGACCGTCGCGTCGAGTCGTCGCTCTCGCGCGTGGGCCTCGACCTTTCCACGGTCGGCGACAAGAGTCCCTTCGAGCTTTCGGGCGGTCAGCAACGGCGCGTGGCATTCGCCGGTGTGCTCGCCATGGAGCCCGAAGTCCTGGTGCTCGATGAACCCATGGCGGGGCTCGATCCGGCGGCGCGCAGTGATTTCCTAGAGCTCATCGATCGACTTCACCATGGGGGCCTGACCGTCGTCATGGTCTCACACAGTATGGATGACCTGGCCAACTGCTGCGACCGCATCGTCGTGATGAACGAAGGTGCGGTGTTTGCCGAGGGAACCCCCGCGCAGGTGTTTGCACATGCCGATGAGCTCAAGTCGATCGGCTTGGGCGTTCCCGCCGCCCAGCGCATGGCTTTGGCGCTCGCGGAAGCGGGCGTGCCGCTGCGTTGCGGCGGGCTCTATACGGTTGAGTCGTTGGCCGACGAGTTGGCAAATTTGCTGATCGGTCGCTCAGACGGTTCTTCTAACGTCTCGGACATTGCTAAATCCAAGACGGTCGCGCGAGAGGAGGGCTGCTAATGGAGGCGTTTTCGTTTGGCAGTTACTATCCCGGCGATAGTGCGATCCATCGCCTGGATCCGCGCACCAAGCTGCTCCTGGGCTTTGTGTTTTTGATCACGACGCTGACCGTCGGTGGCTTCCGCGGACTGGCCCCGGTCGCAATTTTCGTCGTGCTGATCTATGCCGTGTCCCGGGTGCCGTTGCGCCGGGTCCTATCATCGATGGCACCGCTGCTGGCAATCGTCGTCGTGGTCGCGGTGCTCAACTTGTTTACCGATCAGAGTGGGCGCATCCTGTGGCAGCTCGGCTTTCTGCAGATAAGCGAGGGCTCACTGCGTTCTGCCGCCTTTATGGCGTGCCGCCTGACGTTGATGATGTCCGGCATGAGCGCCATTACGCTCACCACGCCCACGCTCGACCTCACCGCGGGCTTTGAGCGCCTGCTCGCGCTGTTTGCGCGTGTGGGACTTCCTGCGCACGAGCTCGGCATGATCATGGGTATCGCGCTACGCTTTATGCCGCAGTTTGCCACCGAGATGAAGCAGACGGCCGATGCGCAGGCAAGCCGCGGTGCACGCGTGACGGGAGGTCCGCTCGGCGGCGTGCGTATGCTCGGCAGTGTGGCGATTCCGCTGTTCACGGGCGTTTTCCGCCATGCCGAGACGCTGTCTGCTGCCATGGATGCACGCTGCTATCACGGTGAGCAGGGCCGCACGCGCCTGCATGCGCTTGCATTTCGCCGCGGGGATGCGCTGGCTGCGGTGGTGACGGCGCTGCTGCTCATCTGTGTCATCGTCATCAACCTTCAACTTGTTTAGGCGCGATTCGAGCGCAAGAAAGGGGTCCCTATGACCGACAACGATCGCACGGCTCAGCTTGAGCGCGCCTGTTCATATCTCAGGCGCATTCCGGCGTGGTATCTGGCCACGACCGATGTGGCCGACGGGCATCAGCCTCGTGTGAGGCCGTTTTCTTTTGCCATGGTCGATGACGGTAAGTTGTGGTTTTGCACGTCGCGCGACAAGGACGTGTGGGCGGAGCTGAGTGCGAATCCCAAGTTTGAGCTCTCGGGCTGGAAGCCGGGGGAATGTTGGATCGTATTGACCGGCGAAGCCGCACTTGAGGACGACGCAGTTGCGAGCGACAAGGTGCGTCAAGCGGGTTTTAAGCACATGGTGGGCATTGGCGAGGAACACGAGAGTGCCAACGACGGCCGCCTTGCTTTCTTTTCGGTCCGCAACATTGCCGCGCGCTTCTGTGATATCGACGGCAGCGAGGAGCGCCTGGAGCTCTAGCGCGTCTCAAATTAACTACCCGTTCCGAATTAGCTAGCGCCAGGAGGACACATGGACGGATTGAATACGGTGTTGGAGTATCTGACGTCGGTGCCGGCATGGTATTTGGCGACGAGCGTTGACGGACAGCCTCATGTGCGTCCGTTTTCGTTTGCGCAGATCCAGGATGGCAAGCTGTGGTTTGTAACAGCGCGCACCAAAGATGTGTGGCAAGAGCTGCTGCAAAACCAGCGCTTTGAGGCCACGAGTTGGTGGCCGGGCCATGGCTGGCTCATCTTGCGCGGGCGTGCCGGCTTGGATGACCGGGCTTTAGGCGAAATGCGCGAAGCCGGGTGGAAGCATCTAGAGCACCTGGGCGAGCACTATGAGGGGCCTAACGACCCCACGCTCGTCTTCTTTAGCGTCGAGGATCCCGAGGCTTTTATCTGCAATCACGACGAATGGGTGCCGGTCGAGCTCTAGCCAGCTGGCTCATCCTAACAACTTGGTTTTCGCATGGGCGGGCCCCGTATTGCCCGGCGCCGTTAGGAGCGCCGGTCAATACGGGGCCCGCTCCATTTGTCAATTCCTTCAAGCGAATGTGTCGGGAATGTTTCAATGCATGAATATGCAAGCCATTTACGTATTCATGCATCTTTTGGTGCTAAAGTTTCAACCCACTTCATAACGACTGCTGCGAAATGCGCATCGGTGCATAAATCGCAGACAAGGAGTCTGATATGTCTTTGAAGGTTGGAATCGTCGGCGCGGCTGGATATGCCGGAGCCGAGCTCATTCGCCTCGTCCTCGGTCATCCCGAGTTTGAACTTGCTGCCATTACGTCCAACGCCGATGCCGGCCAGCCGTTGTCTGCGGTGCACCCGAGCTTCACCGGCGTAAGCGATCTTGTCTTTACGACGCATGATGCCCCTGAGCTCAAGAACTGCGACGCGGTCTTTTTGGCCGTGCCGCACACGGCTGCCATGGCACAGGTGCCCGCGCTGCTTGCATCGGGCGTCTCCTGCTTTGATCTTTCGGCCGACTACCGTCTGAACGACGCGTCCGTTTTTGAGGCTTGGTATGCCGCCGAGCATACGAGCCCCGAGCTGCTCAAGACCCGTGCCTTCGGTCTGCCCGAGCTGTTCTGCCAGGACTTGGAGACCGCCGCATCCGAC
>URFP01000152.1:0-3806 GCA_900547235.1 uncultured Collinsella sp.
CGAGGCCATGCCTATGGCCGCTTGATTCCTCGAGCTTGCGTGTCCGAAATCTTGACACAGGTCAGAAGGCCTCGATGCCAGCGCTGCGCCGATATGGGGCAGCGCCCCCCCCCGTTGGCCGCCATGGCCCTGACTTCCGAGCGTATGCTGGCGCCGCTCGTCTTAAGACGTCGACCTCCATCCGGAGCCTGCGGTTCTCGCGCTCGGGCTCCAGGATCCGGTTCTACTCGGGCGTGCGGTTGTCGGCGGCGCGCGGCGAGCCGGTCTCGTTTATCGACTTGACCCGCCTCTCCACGGTGCTCTTGTCGAGGTCGCACTCGTCCATGGCCTCGCGCCTGGGCTTTCCGGCGTTGTGGAGATCGACTATCTTCCTCTTGAACTCGTCGGTGAAATGCCTCGGTCTGGGGCCGGTCGAGGCCGAGCCCCCGGTCCGGCTGGGGTAGCATGTCGCTGCGGACCATTGTCTTTCCTCTCGTTGAATATCTAGGCGCTGACGATTCTAGGCGATGGCCCTCTCTTGCTGCTTACACCTCGATTGTGCTCGCTACCCCCAGCGGGCCCGGATCGAGCGATTCGGACCCGCTTTTGGGGCCTGCCGGAAACCCGGTGGTCAAAAAGGGCCAAATATGAGTACTGTTACCAGTTTGGTGGCAGCCAAATGGCCTCAAAAATCGGTGCCAGAGGCCAAAAGTGCATCGATTTTCGTTCTTCAGAGTCGCGATCGGGCTCCAAACAAGGCGATTTTGCTGCTCTGGACCGGAAAATCGATGCTACTAATTTGGTGACAGTACTCATATTTGGCCCTTTTTGACCACTGCCCCTTGGTCCAGGACAAAACGGGCTGCCCGAATCATGGGGCGGGTCCATTTTCGGCTGTCCTCAGCTTGCCAGTTCGAAAATGGACCCGCCCCAAGATTGAATCTTTATTCCAACTTTACACCTGGCTTTACAGCTGTCTTGTCAGCTGTAAAGCCAGGTGTCATACTAAAGCCCCAAGATTCGCCAAAAGAGAGGGGCCTTGATGGCACAGAGCGCGAACATGGATGCATCGGAGCTTGCACGCGATATCGCGGCCGGCCTAGCATCGGCAACGACGGCAACGGAGCGCGCGGCACTGGTGCCCGCAGAGCTCGTCGAGGCCATTCAGCAACTAAAAGCCCAACGTGACGCGGTAATCCTGGCGCACTACTATGTGGCGCCCGAGGTCCAAGCCGTTGCCGATTACGTCGGCGACAGTTTCTACCTGGCAAAACTCGCCAAGAGCCTGCCGCAGCAGACTATCGTGCTGTGCGGCGTGGAGTTTATGGGCGAGAGTGCCAAGCTGCTCAACCCCACCAAGACCGTGCTGCTGCCCGAGCCGGGCGCGGACTGCCCCATGGCGCACATGGTCAAGCGTGAGACGGTCGACGCGGCGCGCGCCGAGTACGGTGACGACCTTGCCGTGGTCTGCTACGTCAACTCCACGGTCGAGATCAAGAGCTGGAGCGACGTGTGCGTCACCAGCTCCAACGCCGTCAAGATCGTGTCCGAGCTGCCGCAGCAGCACGTCCTGTTCATCCCCGACCAAAACCTGGGCCGCTTCGTAGCCGAGCAGGTGCCGCAAAAGCACGTCATCCTCAACAACGGCTACTGCCCGCGCCATCACATCATCACCGTCGAGCAGATCGTCGACGCGACGGAGGCCCACCCCGACGCGCTCGTGCTGGCGCATCCTGAGTGCAAGGCCGACGTCCTGGCCGAGGCCGACTACATCGGCTCCACCGCCGGCATCATCAAGTACGCCGAGGAGTCGGACGCGAGCGAGTTCATCATCGTGACGGTCCGCGGCGTGCTCTACGAGCTCGAGCGCCGCTGCCAGAGCACCGGCAAGAAGTTCTACTTCCCCGCGGTGCAGCCCACCTGCGTCAACATGGATCTCATCACGCTCGAAAAGCTCGTGCGCTGCCTGGAGACGGGCGAGGGCGAGGTGCAGATCGGCGTCTCGGACGAGGCGGCAGACCAGGCCAAGCTCACGCTCGACCGCATGCTCGAGTACGCGGCGCGCTAAGCCAATGTGACATGAGGGGCCATCCCTTATGCCACATTACAAGGGAGAGGATTCCTGTGGAAACCAAACAATACTCCGACATGGAGTGCGACGTCGTCATTGCCGGTTGCGGCGTGGCGGGCCTGTATGCGGCCCTCAACCTGCCGACGAGCACGCGCGTAATCATGCTCTCCAAGGGCGCCGTCGACGAGTGCGATTCGATGCTCGCGCAGGGCGGTATCTGCGTGCTGCCCGAAGGCTCTGACTACGATGCCTTCTTTGAGGACACCATGCACGCCGGCCATTACGAGAACCGCCGCGAGAGCGTCGACATCATGATCCGCTCGAGCCGCTCGGTCATCAACGACCTACTGGCCATGGGCGTGGACTTTGAGCGCAAGGCCGACGGCAGCCTCGACTTTACCCGCGAGGGCGCGCACAGCCGCCCGCGCATTGCCTTCCATGCCGATATTACGGGCAAGGAGATCACGACCAGGCTGCTCCAGGCCGTTCGCAAGCTGGACAACGTGCAGATTCTGGAGCACGTGGCCATGACCGACATCCTGACGGCCGAGCATGATGGCGCTACGGTGTGCAGCGGCGTCGCCGCCGTTCCCGTCGACGAGGACAACTCGGTTCGTCCCGCCGACGAGCTGGCAAATGCCGCCGAGGGCGTGCATGCCGGCGAGCCGTTTAAGATCCATGCCCGCCACACGCTGTGGGCGACGGGCGGTATCGGCGGCGTATACGACCATTCGACCAACTACCCGCAGCTCACGGGCGATGCCTGCTACATTGCTCAGGAGCATGGCATTAAGATGGAGCATCTGGACTACGTGCAGATTCACCCCACGGGCCTGTTCTCGCCGCAGCCGGGCCGCACCTTCCTGATCAGCGAGAGCTGCCGCGGCGAGGGCGCGATTTTGCTCAACGCCGCCGGCGAGCGCTTTACCGACGAGCTTCAGCCGCGCGATGTGGTCGCCGCCGCCATCCGCGAGCAGATGAAGCAGGACGGTACCGAGCACGAGTGGCTGAGCTTTGCCCCCGTCGAGCGCGACGTGGTGACTGGGCACTTTGCCAACATTCGCGCGCGCTGCCTTGAGGACGGCCGCGACATCTTGGACGAGCCCATCCCCGTTACGCCCACGCAGCACTACTTTATGGGCGGCGTGTGGGTCGACAAGGACGGCCGCACCTCGATGCCCGAGCTCTACGCCGCGGGCGAGACGGCCTGCAACGGCGTGCACGGCAAGAATCGCCTGGCTTCCAACAGCCTGCTCGAGTCCCTGGTTTGGGGCCGCCGTGCCGCCTGGTGCATGCGCACCGGCGAGTCGCTCGCCGTGGAGCGGGCGGGCGAGCCCGCGCTTGACGGGCGTCATCGCGCCCTGAGCGCCGACTCCCTGGCAATCGATGATTTGGCCCGTGCCGCCGGCACGCAGGCCGTGGAGGAGTAGACCATGAATCCCATTACCATGAAGCTCGTCGTCGATGACCTGATTTTGCAGGCTCTGCGCGAGGACATTACGTTTGAGGACGTGAGTACGGCGAGCGTGTGCCCCACGGCGCGCCCCGCTACCGTTGAGCTCATCGCCAAGGCCGACGGCATTATCGCCGGCCTGGACATATTCGCCCGCACCTTTGAGCTGCTGGATCCGCAGAGCTCCGTGTTGTTCGATGTCTCGGATGGCGACGAGGTGCACGCCGGCGACCACGTGGGCCAGGTGCGCGGCGATGTGCGCGTGCTGCTTTCGGGCGAACGCGTGGCACTCAACTACCTGCA
>URFP01000153.1:0-3791 GCA_900547235.1 uncultured Collinsella sp.
CAATCGGCGCAATGTCAAAGAAAAAGATCACGTGGTGCAGCCTTCGCTGCCGTTTGGCGACCCGGAGCCCGCGTCCGAGCCCACGCCCGAGCCCACGGACGAGCAGAAGCGGGAGGCGCCGGCCGCCGAGCAGACTACCCCTGTTGCCGAGCCCGCCGCGACTCCCGAGCCCGCGCCGGAGCCCAATGACCACCTGGCAGCCATGATGCGCCGCAGCGCCCGCCGCGAGGAGGCCTACGTGCCCACCTCTCAGCTCCGCCGCTTTACCCTGCCCGATTCCGCGCCCATCATGCGCCGTGTCATGGGCTTTCTGTCCGACCAGGCCCGTACGCTCATCCATGCCGGCGTGTCGCGCGACCGCATCTGCATCGATCCCGGCCCGGGCTTTGGCAAGACGGCCAACGAGGACATCGTTATCCAGCGCGAGACCGCCAAGATGGCGTCACTGGGCTATCCGCTCATGTGCGCCGTGTCGCGCAAGCGTTTTGTGGGTGCCGTCTCGGGCGTGACCGAGGCCGCCACGCGCGATGCCGCCACGTTTGGCGTGTGCCTGGGCGCTATCCAGGCCGGCGCCAACATCGTGCGCGTGCACGACGTCACCGGCTTTGCGCAGTTCCTGAACGGTTACTGGGCCGTCGCCAAGCCGCAGCCGCGCCGCGCGTTTGTGGCCGTGGGCTCCAACCTGGGGCATCGCTGCGACAATATCCGCGCCGCGCGCGACATGATCGCCGAGATCCCGCTCACCTGCGTGTCCAACTGCTCACGCATTTACGAGAGCGAGCCGGCCTACGAGACGCGCCAGGACGCGTTTGCCAACGCCGTCATCGAGATCAAGACCGAGCTGGCGCCGCTGGTGCTGCTCGACGAGCTGCAGAAGATCGAGCTCGAGCTGGGTCGCGACCGCTCCAAGAAGGCCAAGGTCAACGGCCCGCGCACCATCGACCTGGACCTGCTGTGGATGGATGGCGAGACCCACGGCGGCAAAAAGCTGCGCCTGCCGCATCCGCTGATCGGCGAGCGCGACTTTGTGCTGGTGCCGCTCGAGGATCTGATGCACGACCCGGCGCGGTTCTTCCGCTACAACGGCGTCGAGGTCAAGGAGCCCGAGGATCGCGTGGGCCATATCGTGGGTGAATTGGGGCGTATGTAGATGATCGAGATGAACGCTGTAGTCGCTGCCACTGAGCTCGACGCGGCGCGTGACGCGGGTCGCGAGGGCGTGTCCGCGGGCTGGTGCGCGTGGAGCGTGGGCGATGCTTCGCTGACGTTTTCGCTGGTCGTGCGTCCGGATGTGAACATGCATGCCTTCCACGGCCTGCCGTTTGTGGCCGCGATGGGCATGATGGACGCGCTCGTGGGCACGGCTTCGACGCCGGGGTTGGGCCTTGCCGGCAAGGTGGGCATTGAGTGGCCGAGCAATATCGTGTGCGGTGCGCCTGCGTTTGAGACGTCGCTCGCGCGTGTTGCCGTGAACGGCGGTGCCGGTGCTGCGGGCATGTTTGCCGCGGTGACGGTTGATATTGAACGTGCGGCGCTGGGCGAGCTTGGCGTGGATATGGCCGACGAGGTGCTGGTCGAGGCATTGGCCACCGCCGTGCTGACCCGCGTGGACACCTGGGCGGTTGCCGCCAACACACCACAGGGCGCTGCCGGCCCGCTGGCTCCGGTGCTGGGTGAGTACTTCGATATGGTGCCGCTGCTGGGTCGTCAGGTTGCGGCGGTGTCGCCCAACGGTTTGCCGCTTGCGGTCGGTGTGTTTGCGGGCCTGGACATCTGGGGCCGCGCGACCATCAAGACCGATGCCGGCGAGCAGGAGTTTCCGCCCGAGGCCGTACGGATTCGCGGGCTGTAACGCGGGGCGTTCGCGCCCAAAGATAGACATGACAACAAGACCCTCCTCGGCCTGTGCCGGGGAGGGTTTCGCCTATCTGGGGAATGGGTTGCCAGCGCCCTATTCCTCAAAACTGAAAAATTTTCGTTTTTGAGGAATAGGATTAAGGCGGCTCGGTCTTTCGCGAGGTATATTCGCTATAGAGCCTATTCCTCAAAACTGAAAATTTTTCAGTTTTGAGGAATAGCGATAAAAGACCGCGAGGAGGCCCCGATGAAACTCATCAATAGAACGTCATATATGGACACGTTGACGAGTCTTATTGGCGTGCCGGACATCAAGGTCATCACGGGCATCCGTCGTAGCGGTAAATCAAAATTGCTCGAGGCCCTCCGCGATTACGTGGAGGCACATCTGTCCAATTCGAATGTCATCCATATCAACTACAACCTCGATGAGTTCGAGAACCTGCTCGAGTATCACGCGCTGCTCGCCTATGTAAAAGAGCATCGAGTGTCCGGCAAACAAAACTTTCTGCTTATCGATGAAGTTCAGATGTGCGACGGTTTTGAGCGTGCGATCAATAGCCTTCACGCATCCGAGCAGTACGACATATTCATTACCGGATCGAATGCCTTTTTGCTGTCGAGCGATCTGTCGACGCTCTTTACGGGGCGTACGTTCGAGATCGAGGTTTTCCCATTCTCGTTTGAGGAGTATCGTCTCTATGGCGACGAGGGCGAGGTCGACCGCGACTTCGATGAGTACGCGAGAACCGGCGGTATGTCCGGCTCTTACCCTTATCCACTGCAGGAGCAGCGCTATCAATATCTCTCCAACGTCTTCAAGACGCTCATTGTGAGAGATATCGTGCAGCGGCATAACGTGAGAAACGAATCGGCGCTGCTGCGCATTGCCGATTACATGATGGACAACGTTTCCAACATTACGTCGGCACGCAACATTACTGATGCATTAAATGCGGATGGGTTAAAGATTACGAACAAGACGGTCGGCACGTACATGGGGTACCTGTGCGATGCGTTTGCCTTCTATAAAGTTCGTCGGTACGACATTCGCGGCAAAAAATACCTTAAGAGCGGCGAGAAGTACTATCTGGCGGACCATGCGTTTAAATATGCGCTTCTTGGTACACGTGATATGGATTGGGGACGCGTATACGAGAACATGGTGGCAATCGAGCTGCTGCGTCGCGGATACGAGGTATACGTCGGCGTGCTCTATAAAAAGGAAATAGACTTTGTAGCAATCAAGCGGAGCGAGAAACTCTACATTCAGGTGAGCGACGACATCAGCTCGGATAAGACATTTGAACGCGAGATTTCGCCACTACTGAGCATTGGCGATGCGTATCCCAAGATGATTCTCGCCCGCACGCATCACGAGGCCACGGATCGCGACGGAGTGCAGATCGTGGACCTGGCGAGGTGGTTGTGCGGCGAGGCGTAGCAGAAAGCCTATTCCTCAAAACTGAAAAAATTTCGTTTTTGAGGAATAGGACCGATGCATTGCTTAGTCCGCCGCTCGCGCCCGTGCTCGACTTAAGCCCCTGCCTTACCCCAGCTTCTGCATGCGGCGGTAGATTTCGCAGATGCCCTTAATGGTGAGCTGTCCGTCGACCACGTCGAAGGCATCGGTCGAATCGGCGACGATGCCGGCGAGACCGCCCGTGGCGATAACGGTGGCATCCTCGCGGCCCAGCTCGCGCTTCATGCGCGCGACCAGGCCCTCGGCCATGGCGGCAGCGCCCACCACGGCGCCGACCTTGATGCACTCCTCGGTATCGCGGCCGATGGCGTGCTCGGGCGCCTCGAGCGGAACGCTGGCGAGCTTGGCGAGGCGCGCGGCAACACGGGCGAGCAGTTCTGCATGAACGAGCCCTGCCACACCGAGTCCCGCGAGGACCTGGAGCAGCTCACCTCTGACATGGGCAGCATCA
>URFP01000154.1:0-3778 GCA_900547235.1 uncultured Collinsella sp.
CACGCGAGCTGCCCGGCTTTGACTGCGAAATCGTCGAGACGCACCATAACCAAAAGGTCGACGCCCCCAGCGGCACTGCAAAGCTGCTGCTCGACGCCGTGGTCGAGGCCGAGCCTGAGGCTGGCTATCATCCTGTCTACGGTCGCGAGGGCATGTGCGGCGCGCGTGACCCCAAGGAGATCGGTATGCACTCGCTGCGCGGCGGCACCGTCGCCGGCGTGCACGAGGTAAGCTTCTTTGGCCAGGACGAGGAAGTCACGCTTAGCCATCGCGCCACAAGCCGCCAGATTTTTGTCAACGGCGCTCTGGCCGCCGCTCAAAAGCTCGTCGTCCGCAACCCCGGCTTCTACACCTTCGACCAGGTCATGTTCGCCTAACCAGTTACCTACCGTACCCACGCAAAGGAGAAACAGCATATGAGTAACGCAGCCGAGATGGATGCCCAGGAGATTATCAATTACATCGCCACCGCGCCCAAAAAGACGCCCGTCAAGCTGTATGTGCGCGAGAAGCCCGGCATGAAGGTCCAGTGGGGCAATGCGCACGTCTACGGCGGCCGTCGTGGCAAGACCGTCTTTGGCGACTGGGAAGAGCTCAAGGCCATCCTCGATGCCAATGCCGACTCCATCGACTACTACGATGTGGAGAACGACTGCCGCAACTCTGCCGTGCCCATGCTCGACCTTAAGGGCATCAATGCCCGCATCGAGCCGGGCGCAATCATCCGCGACCGCGTCGAGATCGGCGACCGCGCCGTCATCATGATGGGCGCCATCATCAACATCGGCTCCGTTATCGGCGAGGGCTCCATGATCGACATGGGCGCCGTGCTGGGCGGCCGCGCCACCGTGGGTAAGAACTGCCACATCGGCGCCGGCACCGTGCTGGCAGGCGTTGTGGAGCCCGCCAGCGCCACGCCCGTCATCATCGAGGACGATGTCATGATCGGCGCCAACGCCGTGGTCTTGGAGGGCGTGCACGTAGGCAAGGGCGCTGTCGTTGCCGCCGGCGCCGTGTGCGTCGAGGATGTCCCCGCCGGTGCCGTCGTGGCCGGCGTCCCCGCCCGCGTTATCAAGATGCGCGACGAGAAGACCGACAGCAAGACCGGTCTCGAGGAAGGTCTGCGCCAGCTTTAATAGTTACGGCGTTTTACCAAACGCCGTAACGACTCGACGCTGCAAACGCCCCAGAGCGGCAATCTGACGTTCAATCGTCGGGCATGACCAAAAGGTCAATGCCCTCCTCTTTCACGTCACCTTGCTCGCTCTGGGGCGTTTTCGCTGACTTATGCTCAACCAGTAGCGTAATTAAGCCCCAAGTAAAAAGGCCGAAGCCCTCATCCGAGGCTTCGGCCTTTGTTTTTCTGCAGCGTCCAAGAGCAGTTTATCGGTTCTCGATGCTGCCGATGTTTTTGAGCTCGATGGAGATGAGGCCGTTGGGTTCGTTGACGAACTCGATGTACTCGGAGTTCGAGCCCATCTCGGCCGGAAAGCTGATCTCGATGCCCGTGTCGGTACGAATCTTGTGGTTGCGCACGGCCGCACGCTCGACCTGCTTGCGCTCCACGGGCACACGCTCGGGCACCTTCTCTTCGGTCAGCGCCGCACGTACGCTCTCCTTGATGACCGGTTCGTCCTCAAAGACCTCATCGACGATATCCCAAGGCGGAAGCTCCTCGTCATCCTCGACCTTCTCGGCAACGGCAGCCTTAACCTTAGCGAGCGCTACGGCCGTATTGGCACCGTGCTCCTCGGCGACTTCCTCGACCACACGCGTCACGGTGTCGATGACCTCCTTGCCCGATACGCCCGTGTCGCACTGCAGCAGACCATCGGGGATAAGCATACGGTCCTCGCCGGCAATCTTGCGCTTCTTGTCCACGTAGCCGATCTCCATGGTACTCGCGCGCACGATGGCATAGCTCGGCACCTTTTGCGAGGGGTTCGGCAGAATGGCGTAGTGGCGCGCGATGTCGTTGCGCACCTCTCCCTCCTCGCGGCCCACTTCGTGCATAAAAGCCTGCTTGGAGCCCAGCAGCATCACGGCAAACCAGCGGGCATCCTCATCGTCGTCAAAATCGGCCACGAGCACGTCGGTGGACTCGGCTTTCTCGGCTTTGGTGAGCTCGAAGGAGATAAACTCCGCAATCTGCTGCGACAGGTCCACGAACTCGCGCTCGCCAAAGAAGTAACCCTTGAGCTCGCCGCCAAACGCAGAGTTCTCGGCAAACGTGGCGCGTTTATTGTCGGCCGAGGTACGTGCGCGGCGCAGATGCGTGGTCACGAAGTTGCGCACGGTGCGGCTCTCGATATCGAGCTCGCGCTGGCTCATAACGTTGACGGCAGAGTCAAAGTCCAGGATATGCAGAATCGCGTGATTGATTTTCATATACGGCATTCCGTTCTAGATCGATTTCGGCACGAACCAGTATAGCGGTCGAGCCCTCCCCGAGCGCATCGAAGATTGGTACATCGGGGACAGGTTGCTTTGCACCAATGGCTAGCGCAGGAGCTCGGACTGCCAAGCCTCGAGCTGTTCTGCCAAACTCTTGCCGGCAGCGGGCATGTCGATCTGGGGTCGTTTGGGCAGCAGTGCGCATTTAAGGATTGCCACGATGGTCTGCGAGACAAAGCGTCGCGTATCCTTGTCAAAGCCTTGTGCAGCCTGGAGCATCACGGGCAGGCTCTCGCGCAGATTCCCAGCGATATCCGCAAACCGCTCAGCACCCGTAGCCTCAAACACGGAGAACAATGCATCTACAAAACGCTCGCGCTCGGCAGGCCCCACTGCAAGCAGCATCTCGCGAATGGAGCCATCAACGTATCGAGCACCGGCGGACAGGCGCTCACAGTACACGAAGTCGCGACCATCAACCACCCAGCTAAAGGGATTGTGCTGCAGCAGGCTGAACTCAGTGCTCTCAACGATGGCATAGTCCTCCTGTGTCTCGAACATCATGCCAAAGATCGACGACCGAGGTAGCGTCTTATCGATGCGGCCGGAAAGATCGGCAAAGGCGTTGCCGTTCAGAAACTCCTCGACGAAGCCAGGGCCATCATGGGAATACACCCGTTCGATTCGCTCACGGGCGACATCGGAGCACATCGCCGCACCGTACACCGCAAGGTTTCCACCCTTGGAATGACCTCCGCACAAAAGCGGCCCGTCAATCGCATCCGCCGCCTCGTCCACATAGCGCGCCGCGGATTCCTGGGCCGGCACAGGACACCGGAACGCCATGTTAAAGTCCTCTTTCCAGCCCACAATCGTACTGTCGGTCCCCCGGAAGGAAAGATAGCTAAACCCCGCCGGAAACCGGAACGCCATGGCTGCAAACTGCTCTGTCGCCACCACATCGCTCACGGCACGATAGCCGCAAACGTGCACGCCACGGTAGCGAGGGCTTGCTGCCACGGCCTCCAACAAGGCCCTGCTCCCCTCTGGATCCCACAGGTCGCCAATCATGTCCCGATAGCACTCGGCACGAAGCAGCTCGCGTACGTCTAAGCCCTGCCAGTTCGTCAGCTCCGCCATATCACCCGGCAAACGCAAATAGGACAACCACGCAAAGACCAGGCTATCCACAGCGCAGAACGGCCGTTCCTCAAACGGGTCAAACGCCGTCTGGGCATAGGTCAAAAAATTAGGCGAATCCGACATGGCCCTCCCATCAACTATGGTGCATCGAGGACAGGTTATTTTGCACCAAAAAGGCGCCCGGACGGGGATGCGGACGATTTCTTGGACCGCGCCTAGGCGTATCCAAGCTTCCTGCGGT
>URFP01000155.1:0-3747 GCA_900547235.1 uncultured Collinsella sp.
GTGTTGTATAACCCGCCATTCGTGGGTACCATTCAACGCGTACGCAAACAAAAAGGGTTAATTCGCGTGGTATAACCGCGCGGCCCAAAAAGGAGGAGACAAGCATGTCGTCTTTGAAGCCGCTTGCAGATCGTGTTCTGGTCAAGCCCGACGAGGCCGAGCAGAAGACCGCTTCTGGTCTGTACATCGCCAGCAACGCCCAGGAGAAGCCGCAGCGCGGCACCATCGTTGCCGTTGGCGCCGGCAAGGTCAACGACAAGGGTGAGCGCATCCCCATGGACGTCAAGGTCGGTGACGTTGTCATCTACGGTAAGTTCGGTGGCAACGAGGTCAAGGTCGACGGCGAGAAGTATCTGCTGATGCGCGCCGACGACATCTACGCTGTCGTCGAGGCCTAGTCTCGTCAGAATCTCTGATTCGTCTTTGAACGCGGCCGCCGCATAGGACTCGGAAGCGGCGACGCGAGTCACATTTCTTTTGGAGGATTACCTACCATGGCAAAGAACATTACGTTCAACACCGATGCCCGCGCTAAGCTTGCCAAGGGCGTCAACACTCTGGCCGACGCCGTTACCGTCACCATGGGCCCCAAGGGTCGCTACGTTGCGCTGCAGCGCACGTTCGGTGCCCCGACCATCACCAACGACGGCGTTTCCGTCGCCAAGGAGATCGAGCTCGAGGACAACATCGAGAACATGGGCGCTCAGCTGGTGAAGGAGGTCGCCACCAAGACCAACGACACCGTGGGTGACGGCACCACCACCGCAACCCTGCTCGCTCAGGCCATCGTCAACGACGGCCTGCGCAACGTCGCCGCTGGCGCCAACCCGCTGGCCATTCGTCGCGGCATCGACAAGGCCGTCAACGCCGCCGTCGCCGAGATGAAGAAGCAGGCCAAGCCGGTCGAGACCAAGGAGCAGATCGCTTCCGTCGGTACCATCTCCGCCGGTGACCCCGAGGTCGGCGAGAAGATCGCCGAGGCCATGGAGGTCGTGGGCAAGGACGGCGTCATCACCGTCGAGGATTCCCAGACGTTCGACATCACCATCGACACCGTCGAGGGCATGCAGTTCGACAAGGGCTATGTCTCCGCTTACTTCGTCACGGATAACGACCGCATGGAGGCCGTGATGAAGGATCCGTACATCCTCATCACCGACCAGAAGATCTCCAGCGTTCAGGACATTATGCCCGTTCTCGAGGCTGTCCAGCGCGCTGGCCGTGGCCTGCTCATCATCGCTGAGGACATCGACGGCGAGGCTCTGCCTACCCTGGTTCTCAACAAGATCCGTGGCGCCCTCAACGTCTGCGCCGTCAAGGCTCCGGGCTACGGCGATCGCCGCAAGCGCATCCTCGAGGACATCGCCGTCCTCACCGGCGGCCAGGCTGCCCTGGACGAGCTGGGCGTGAAGGTCGCTGACATCACCGCCGATATGCTCGGTACCGCTAAGTCCGTCACCATCTCCAAGGACAATACCGTCGTCGTCGGCGGCGCTGGCTCCAAGGAGGCCATCGACGCTCGTATCGCTCAGATCAAGGGTGAGATGGAGAACACCACCTCTGACTTCGACCGTGAGAAGCTCCAGGAGCGCCTGGCCAAGCTCTCCGGTGGCGTTGCCGTCATCAAGGTCGGCGCTGCTACCGAGTCCGAGCTCAAGGAGATCAAGCACCGCGTCGAGGACGCCCTGCAGGCAACCCGCGCTGCTGTCGAGGAGGGCATCGTCGCCGGCGGCGGCGTCGCCTTCATGGATGCTGCTCCTGCGCTCGATGCTGTCGAGATCGATGACCCCGAGGAGAAGATTGGCGTCGACATCGTCAAGAAGGCTCTGACCGCTCCGGTCGCCACCATCGCCAAGAACGCTGGCTTTGAGGGCGCTGTCGTGGTCGACAAGGTTGCCGAGCTGCCCGCCGGCCAGGGTCTCAACTCTGCCAACGGCGAGTGGGGCGACATGATCGAGATGGGCGTCCTCGACCCCGTCAAGGTCAGCCGCGTCACCCTGCAAAACGCTGCTTCTGTCGCCAGCCTGATCCTCATCACCGAGGCCACCGTCTCCGATGTGCCCAAGAACACTCAGCTTGAGGACGCTATCGCTGCTGCTACCGCTGGTCAGCAGGGCGGCGGTATGTACTAAGGCCGACAAGGTCTAGAACTCCCACCGGGGATCCGGGGGCGTGACGGGGGTTTCTCTCCGGAACGTCCTCGGACATGCAAAGAGGCTCCGCATCGCGCTTCGCGCTGCGGAGCCTCTTTGCGTCCTGCGGAATGTTCCGGAGAGAAACCCCCGTCACGCCCCCGGATCCCCTGCGTTTACGGCCTTGAGGTCGGCGTGGGTGGAGGACGTGGTTGATAGGGGTGCGTGTCCCGGTCGCTGTTTCGCGCTTTGCGCGAAAGGCGCGTTACTTTGGGATGGGTGGGGAACGTGGTTGTTGCGGTAACTGATCCCCGTCATAAATTATCCTCGGCATACTTGCACCTGTCTTCCCTCGTGCTACACTTTTCCTTGCTGTTTCAGGGCGGGGTGGAATTCCCCACTGGCGGTAAGTCGGGCGGTGTCAAAGGGACGCCGTGGCGCAGGCGAGGTGTCTGCGACCGAGCCGATGAGTCCGCGACCCGTGTGTGCGTTGGTTCGCATGCCGGCTGAACTGGTGAGATCCCAGTACCAACGGTTAGAGTCCGGATGAAAGAGGCAGGTGATCTTATGTCTGAACAGTCGCAGCATATCCATTTTGAGAACACGAATAGGTGGGGCACCAAACAGCTCGTTACTATGGCGTTGATGTGCGCCTTGGGAGCACTGTTTATGTATGTGCAGCTGCCCATCCTTCCCTCGGCGCTGTTTTTGACGTATGACCCGTCGCTGGTGCCGGCGATGGTGTGTGGATTTGCGTATGGCCCTGGTGCCGGCACTGCCGTTGCCGCCATGGCGATCGTTATCCATGCGCTCACTACGGGTGACTGGGTCGGCGCGCTTATGAACCTGGTTGCCACGCTGGGCTACATTCTGCCCGCGGCTATCGTCTACCAGAAGATGCACACCTATAAGGGTGCCGTGATTGGCCTGGTGTTCGGCGTCATTGCCGCTACGGCGCTGTCTATGGTCGCAAACCTTACCATTGGCGTATGGTTCTGGTATGGCTCGGTCGATGTGATCGCCCCGCTCATGGTTCCTGCCGTGCTGCCGTTCAACCTTATCAAGACCGTCCTTAACTCGGTATTGACACTTGCGGTGTACAAGGCGGTCTCCAACCTCATCACGCCTAAAAAGGACCAGGTCAAAGGCCGCGCATGATTGAGTGTCAGGGCGTTTCCTTTAGCTATGACGGTGCCGTACCGGCACTCGACGGCGTCGATCTGAACATCGAGGACGGGGAGTTTTTCTGTATCCTCGGTGGCAATGGGTCGGGCAAGTCGACGTTTGCCAAGCATCTGAATGCGCTGCTGCAGCCCGATGCGGGCACGGTACGCATCAACGGCATGGATGCGTCCGATCCCGAGCTGGTCTACGACATTCGTTCGACCGCGGGCATGGTATTCCAGAATCCCGATGACCAGCTGGTGGCAACGCTTGTCGAAGATGACGTTGCGTTTGGTCCCGAAAACCTTGGCGTGCCATCTGCACAAATTGCGCAGCGCGTACGCGAGGCACTGAAGGGCGTGGGTTTGGTGGGCTTCGAGCGCCACGAGACCCATGCACTTTCGGGCGGACAAAAGCAGCGCGTGGCGCTTGCCGGCGTGCTCGCCATGGA
>URFP01000156.1:0-3723 GCA_900547235.1 uncultured Collinsella sp.
CCGGTTCGACGAACAGCCGATCGTGTCAAATTTGGTCTAACAGAGCCTTTTTATTTGGCTCGTTTGCCCGAGGCGAACAAACGCCCGATAGCGATATTGACTTGCGCCTAGTCTGCGGCAACACCATGACGTTCGGCACGCTTTACGAACTCTCCCATGAGCTCGAGAGGGAACTTGGGCGAAAGGTTGATATCGTCACCAACCCACCAGAGCACATGCGCCCGGCATTCCGCAAAAGCATCGAGCAAGATGAGGTGCGTGTCTATGAAGCTCTGTAAGCAGGACGAGGCGTTAGTGTGCTCCGGCGTGATCAGCAAGTCTGAATTTTGTCGCATACTTCCGGACTCGGCGAGCCTTAGAAGCCAGTATTGAACTCAAATTCGGTTCCAGACACCCTCTTGCTATTTGAATACAGGTATCGCTCTAGCGATAGTATGTTATACTATCGCTAGAGCGATACCTGTTAGGAGACTCACGTGGAACTGTGGCATGGTTCTCAGAAAATCATTGAGACTCCCCAGCTTGGCCTGGGGAAAATCCATAACGACTATGGACAGGGATTCTATTGCACAGAGAGCCTCGACCTTGCGAGGGAATGGGCATGCTCGCGCGATGCCGATGGCTTTGCGAATCGCTATGAACTCGATATAGCCGATCTCAAAGTTCTCGACTTGCTATCGCCGCAATATTGCGTCCTGCATTGGATAGCGTTGCTCGTTGAGCATCGTTCTTTTCGCAAAGATACCGCCATTGCCGCGGGGGCGTGCGAATATCTCCATGATCACTTTCTACCTCAGACGAGCACTTGCGACGTAATAAGGGGGTGGCGTGCGGACGACTCGTACTTTAGCTATGCCAGAGCTTTTGTAAACAATACGATCACCGTCAATCAGCTTGGACGATCTATGAGGCTCGGTAACCTGGGGGAGCAGATTGTGCTCAAAAGCGAGCGTGCGTTTAAGAGCATTCGTTTTGCTGGATTTGAACGTGCGCAGCAAGCTCTGTATGGTCCATTGGCCAAGGAACGAGATGAAGCGGCAAGGACGCAGTATCGGGAGCTCCTTGCCGAAAACCCGTTTGAGGGAATACGTATCGTCGATATCATTCGAGAGGGGATGACGGGCGATGACCCACGCCTACAGTGAGATGTATCTCGAGGATGCAATGAGAACGCTGGGCGAGGCGGTCGATTTTGCCCTCTGCGACCAAGGGCTGACTCCAGCCGAGTTGACGGCGATCATGTCGAACGCTCTTGAGATGAAACAGTTTGAGCGCGGTATGCCTCGCGTCGTCTGCGGCATGGCGGGCGACGAGCTCGCGCGCGATATTATCGCCCATGCGGGACTGACCCCCGTCAGATGTAGGGAGACCTATCCGTTCGACCGTTCGCCTCAGTATTGGGCGGGGTGGGTTATGGCCTATACGCAATGGATGAGCAGCTTGGGCTTTAATAAGCTACTCGAAGTCGCTCCGCTCGATTGGATCATCGGCTCGTACCATCCGCTCCACGAGGCCTCCGAAGATAAATTCGCCCAGATTGTCATCGAAAAATGGAACAACGCCCAGGCAGACAAAAAGGGCCTCAAGGCGGCACGAAAGGCTGCCGGACTAACGCAAAAACAGCTCGCCGTCCAATCGGGGGTTAAGCTTCGCGCCATACAACTCTACGAGCAGAACCAGCTCGACCTACGCCGTGCCTCGGTTTCCTCGGCATTGGCGCTTGCAGACACCCTAAACTGCACCATCGAAGACCTCGTCTGGCAACCGATTGCTCTGGAGTACGACTCGCAGGCTATTTCGTCTGTAAAGCTATAGAGGAGTCAGACATGCCTTGGAGCTATGTTCAACAAGATGACGGCGCTGATTGCGTTGCTCAAGAAGATCATTCAACTGCGCACGTGGCAAATTCAGCATCACCGATTTTGCTCGGCGGTACCACGTCAATCGACGAAGCTATTCGGCTGACCATTTCGAACATGCCCAACGCGCTCAGGCTCTTAGAGAACTCATGATGGCGGACACGAAGCGGGGAGCGCATCCGTTCGCGCCGCTCGTGCTCGATGATGCCGGTTCGCTCGAAGATATGGCCGCGGCCGTGATGCGCCTGCACAGCACGCTGATAACGGTCGGGCGCTGCTATACAACCGACGCCACAGGCGACCGGGCCGCGCTTGAGCTTGGAAGCGTCGAGTCCGTGCTTGCGGGTGCATTCTGTACGATATTCGGTCAATCGCCGGCCGATCGCTTCGCAGACATCTTTGACCAGGTCACCTACGTGGCCGAGCACATGGTCAAGGACCACATCTTTGAAGACGGTATCAAACGTACCAGCCTTGTCTTTGCGTTGTCCGTCTTAAGGTTCGCAGGCACTCCGGTCGTGCTGTCTGACAGCCCCGAACCAAAAGACAACCAGTACTACGCCTGGATCCAGGACCTCGTTTCCAGTCGCCGCACGAACAGCGAGCTAGCCGAAGAGCTGCGCAGCGGATTCGTTGCGGGCACGGGCGATCTGTCGCTCGTATAGAATCTAAGCATCCGCACGCCGGTTAATGAATTGATTGGACACCACATGGAGATCCCCAGCACCCTGTGCAGCAATGTGTACGACTTTGCGTTTTGCCCCGAGCCCTGTTACGAGCGCCTGGCCGACCTCGCCGACCCCGAGGATTGGGGTCCCGGCAACCGCATCCTCAAAAACTAGCTGTCGTTTTCGTTTAGCCGCGCGGTATTTTTGACCGAGCGCGACGTGGACCAGACCGCGCCGTCCAACCTGCCGCTGGTGTTCGACGACGACCGCTGCCTGTTTAACACCGGCCTGTACACGCGCCGCTACGAGACCATCTACGGCCTGTTCGAGGCTAACACCAAGCCCGATGCGCGCCAGCGCTGGTTTTTGAAGGGCTTCTTTAAGGAAAGCGACCCCATGCTGGTCTCGTTTGAGTACCTGCCGTGCCGCGTACGCTTTGCCGAGGACCCCTCCGAGCTGGTCTTTGACTACCGCCTGTCCATCCGCTCCAACATCGACCACATTCTGGGCGACGAGGAAAACCTTACGCGCATTCCCGCCAGCCTGATGGGAGAGGGCAACTCGCTGCTGCTACGCCGCGCCTTTGAGGGCGCCGTCGTCGAGGCCGCCCGCCGCGCCGCCGCCAACTACACGCTCGCGGTGCCCCAGTTCTACGGCGGCCGGATCCAGCTGCTGCTGCCGCTGTGCCTAACCGGCGACAAGCCCGAGCTCGCGCTGACCATTCAGCGCGAGGACGGGTTCTACGCCGCGCGTACCTGTCTCACGCTCGACATGGCCTACAACAACGCGCGACTCATATGCCGCCCCGAGACTTCGTGGATAAAGCGATAAAGGTAGGTTTAGCTGCGGTTTTTCCGATTGCTTTGGTCGCTTTGGCTTGACTTGCGTCCACGAATTTAAAATCGAGGGCAAAAAGTTCTTGGTAAACCGCGCGCGGCTATGTTAGTATCTCTTTTGCCGAAAGGCGACGGGCGATTGGCTCAGGGGTAGAGCATATCCTTCACACGGATGGGGTCACAAGTTCGAATCTTGTATCGCCCACCATCAAAAGCGTAGGTCAGAGATGTTAAGTCTCTGGCCTTTTTCTTTTTGACACCTAAACTTACACCAAAAATAAATCGTAGTCGTCTAAGGCATAATTTTTGGCTCTGTTAGACCAAGGTTGACATAAAAACGATGTCACCGCGAGGCGGTAC
>URFP01000157.1:0-3712 GCA_900547235.1 uncultured Collinsella sp.
GTCGCTTCGCTCCTTGCGTGCTGCGCTAGAAAACGCTTCGCGTTTCCTCAGCTCCGCACCCTTGCGGGTTCGAATCTCTCCGCTTGCCCACAAGAAAGCGCCCTGGGCCGTTATGGGCTCAGGGCGCTCAGTTTTAATGGCTGGGACGGAGGGATTCGAACCCCCAACAGCCGGCACCAAAAACCGGAGTTCTACCGTTGAACTACGTCCCAATGTGTGGTGTTGCCCAAAAGCAACTCGTCTAGTTTACCTAATCTGCGAGGGCATCGCAAACGCCGTCGAGTAGGCGTACGGCGAGGGTCTGCGCGTCGCTGGCCGTAAAGGTGCCGTTGTAACGCGTCATGCCGGTGAGCTCGATGCGAATTCGTGCCGGCTTTTGCTGTGCGGCGACATTGGCGGTACGGATGCGCTGGGCCAGGTTGTGGCACTCGGCGAGGGCGATCGTGGCGCGCGGGGCGGCGTCTGCAGGCAACTCGTCGCTTGCGATCTCGAGCACCAGGTCGACATCGGTCGGAACCTCGGAATCGCAAAGCATCATGCCGCTGCTGTCGGTCGTCGCCGTGGCGATGTTCCACATGCGCGATGCTACGCTGCGCGCGATAGGGTCCTCGCCGATGACGGCAATCTGGAAACGCTCGAGCACGTTGGCGGCGCGCGCAAAACCGATGCGAGACTCGGCTTCGGTGACCGAGGGCTTGCCCTCCCACACATGGTGCAGGCGGTTGATGTAGGCGTAGGTGTCCTGGAAGGCCATGCCGTCGGCAAACAGGCCGACATTTTCCTGGAACTGCTGCAGGGCGGCCTCGGTATGCGGACCAAAGTAGCCGTCGTCTTCGCCACAGGCAAAGCCCAAAACGTTGAGAGCGCGCTGCAGGGCCTTGACGTCGGCGCCGTGAAAATTGGGCATGCGAAGGTAGAGCGTGCGGTCGCCCAACTTGTATGAAGCGTCTACAAGGGCGCTCCAGCAGGGGATATCGACAGCATAACCGGCCGCAAGGCCGCTATCGAGCCTAAACGTGCCAACGGCCTGCTCGGTGGTGGTGCCAAAGCGCTTGTCGGCGACCTCGTCGGCATCGATGGTGTAACCGAGCTGCAGAAGGCGGGACTGGACGTCCTCGACGGCTGCTCCCTGCATGCCCGTGGTAATAGGTTCCATGAACGAACCCCTTTCGGCGTACCATTCGTACTATTTTGAGCGTGTGTCGGATAGACAACGCGAGACAATTTATAAACATGCACTCAATAGTGTAGCAACTTGTACCCAAACTCGCTGCCCACAGGTTTTATGACCCCCGCTAGCTAAGACGCTCCACAAAGAAATCTGCCATTGAGAGGAAGAGCTCGCGCGCATGCGGGTCAAGCTCAACGTTCTCGATGGCAGCCTTGGCTTTTGCGGTCAGGTCCAGCGCGTAGGCGTGAGCATATTCGATGGAGCCGGTCTGCTGGAAGATCTCCACGGCGCGTGCGAGCTGCGCAGGGTCCTCGGTGCCCGAGGAAAGGATTGCCTCGATCTCGTCGTGATAGCGCTCGTCTGACAGGGCATGCACGGCAACGAGGGTGCGCTTGCCCTCGGTGATATCGGTGCGGAAGTCCTTGTTGGCGGCCTCCTTGGTGCCGATCAAGTTGAGCAGGTCGTCTTGAATCTGGAAGGCAAGGCCCGTGTGCAGCCCAAAGGCGCGCAGTGCCTCAATCTGCTCTTCGCTGCCGCCGCCGATAATGGCTCCGGCGGCAAGCGGCGTCGCTCCGCTGTAGTACGCGGTCTTGTGCGTCGCCATGTCCAGATAATCGTCGACCGAAATGTCAAAGCGCCCGTCGCGGACCCAGCCCAGGTCGAGCGCCTGGCCCTCGATGGTACGGACGATCATCTCGGTAAGCTCGTGGAGCACGCGAAGCTTCACGTCTGCGTTGAGTGTGGGGTCGTCGAGAACCGTCTTGGTGACCATGGTGAGCGCCAGGTCACCGCAGTTGATGGCAAGACCGGTGCCCTCGGTAAGGTGCATGCAGGGCTTGCCGCGACGAATCTGCCCGTTGTCGGCGATGTCGTCGTGGATGAGTGCGCCCGACTGAAAGTGCTCGATGGCCGCCGCTGCGCTGCGGGCGCTCTCAAAGCTGCCGCCTACCGCAGCGGCGGCGAGCATGCAGATGAGCGGGCGGTGGCGCTTGCCAGCGTTTGCCGTAAATGCCGAGAGCGGGGTATACAGGTAGCGCTCGATATCGGCGGAAGTCGCCTGTCCGTCAAAGAACGTGGCCAGATAGTCGTTAATCTGGTCAAAGTGCTGGGCTAAAAAGCTGGTAAACGGACTGGACACGGGTTCTCGCATTCTTTGATAGGTTGCATCGTTGCATCATGCAGACAACATATTGCCACATTAGGGCGTCGAGCGCGGCGGTTGAAGACGATTGGTCCATGCGGCCGCAAGTGCGGTAGGGGCTTGGCTAGATAAGCCCAAAGTGTTCGAGCGCGGTGACGACGCCGTCGTGGTCGATGCTGTCGGTGACATAGTCGGCCTTTTCCTTGAGGAAGTCCGGTGCGTTGCCCATGGCGATGCCAACGTCGACGGCGTTCATCAGCGAGACGTCATTGCTGGCGTCGCCGATGCCGTATACGGTTCCGTGGTGGGGATCGAGGGCGTCGAGTACGGACTGGATACCCTCGCGCTTGGTGCATTCGCGAGGCGAAATCTCGGTCACTTCGAGCTCGAGCTCGTTAAAGCAGAGCAGCGGCTCAAACGCTTGATCCTGAGCGATGCGGTTGGCAAGCGACGTGGACATTAAGATCTTGTAGGCGCTGTAATGTTGCAGCTGCGTAATTGCATCGCCCACGGTGCGGGCGTATCCCGGAGCGTCGGGCGCATCGGCACTCATGCGAACGACGCCATTGAGTCCCTCAAAACGAATCACTTCGTCCGATTGCTCAAGAATGGGAGCAAGGCGCTGCAGCATGCCGGGCGTCATCGCCAAATCGCGAATCACGTGTCCCTCAAGTTCGACATAGCCACCCGCGAGGCAGACGATGCCGGTCCAGGGCAGCTCGAGCAGCTTTGGATGGATGCAGCTCAGCGTGCGCCCTGTGCAGATAAACGCCATATTGCCCTTGGCGACAAAATCACGGATGGCTTGCGAGACCGCTTCATTGGGATAGGGGGAGAGGTCTCGCTCGCTCTCGGGAAGCTCTTGTGCCACTCGAGGGTCTTGCCAGGCGAGTGTTCCGTCGATATCGAAGAAGCAGATATCGCCGCGCTTATGGGCTGCGCTGGCGGCAGGGGAGGCCGAGGTGGTGGACACAAATCCCGGCTCGAGGCCCATGATCTGGTCAAAATGCTCTTTAACGCGGGGAACGGAGATGCCAATAATCACCTGGGCGGTCTTGCCCGTAATGATGAGGCCCTTGGCGCCCACCGCGACAAACGACGCATTATCTGCAACGATGGAAGGGTCTGCGACCTCGACGCGCAGGCGCGTGGCGCAGTTGGTTGCGCCCACGATATTGCCAACGCCACCTAAAAGCTGAATTACCCGCTCAGCGAGGACGTGATCTTGATCGGATTGAATACTGACCTCGCCATTGGGAGATTGCTCTTTGGCAAAGCCGCTTCCCGTTAAACGATCGATTGCCGCGCGATTGGAGACATGATCCTCGCGGCCCGGCGTCTTAAGGTCATAGACCAAGATGAGTGCTCGAAAACTAACAAAAAAGATGAGGCTAAAGGCA
>URFP01000158.1:0-3700 GCA_900547235.1 uncultured Collinsella sp.
CCGCACCCGTTTACCCCTACCAGGCCCACCTTGTCCCGGGGCCGCGAGCAGGCCGCCTTTCTCGCCCGTCATGCCGCCACCTCCCCGCGTGCTCGTCGCCCTTCCCGGCAGAAGCTCATGAAGAGTTCCTCGAGGTCCTGCCCGGGCCGAAGCGCATCCTCGTAGGCGAGGTGCCCCTCGCAGATGATGCCGATGGTGTCCGCCATCTGCTGCACCTCGGAGAGGATGTGGCTCGAAACGATCACCGTCGTACCCGCCGCCGCGAAGCCGCGGATCTGGTCGCGCAGCTCCTCGATGCCGATGGGGTCGAGGCCGTTGGTGGGCTCGTCGAGCACGAGCAGGCGTGGCCGGGCGATCAGCGCCAGCGCGAGCCCCAGGCGCTGCCGCATGCCCATCGAGAAGCGCCCGGCGCGCTTCTTCCCGGTGTCCGCGAGGTCCACGGCGGCGAGCACCTCATCTATGCGGCTCTCGGGAAGGCCCAGCAGCGTGGTGCGCACGCGCAGGTTCTCGCGCGCGGTGAGGTTGGGGTAGAGCGGCGCCTCCTCGATGAGGCTGCCGATTGCGTAGAGGTCCTCGCGGCGCCAGGCGTGCCCGGCAAAGAGGATCTCCCCGGCCGTCGGCCGCAGCATCCCGCAGATCATCTTGAGCGTTGTCGACTTGCCGGCGCCGTTGGGACCGAGCAGCCCGTACACCTCGCCCTCGCGGATATGAAGGCTCACGTCGGCCACGGCGTCCTGCGCCTGGTCGCCGCGGCCGAAGCGCTTGGTGAGCCCACGCGTCTCGAGCATGCAACCCATGGGTTTATCCTTTCTCTTCCGGGCACGCGGGCCGAGTCACCGTGCCCGCGCGCCTTACCTTTCGGGTTCACTATCCATGGTGGGGCACGTTTCTAACGAAGCCGTAACGGCCGTTGGACTCTTTTGGCGCCAGCCCTTCTCGACCCGCACATCATGATTAATTTGCTTAAAGCAACAACTTTCCCGATCGATGTAATCACCGAATCAAAACGTGTACATCACCCTCCAAAACCGACATTTTTCGGCATGTTTGGAGGCTGATGTACACGAATGTGAAATCCACCGCCGCCCAAAAGCGCCTTCCTCATGTCTGGACTCTCTATGCTTACGCTGGATAGACATCGCAGGAACGGGTATAGTAGCGAAAGTTTTGTCGTTAACCAGCGGGGGAGTCCTGTGGGCATCAAAAAGAAGATCAAAAAGGAGCTTATCGGCACTTCCGATTACCCGTCGAATAAGATCTTTACGATCTCCAATTTCATCACCTTTACGCGCCTGATCCTCACCCTGGTATTTCTGTACCTGTTTGTGACGGATAACAACCGCGTCATCGCCATCGTTATCTACGCCGTTGCCGCCTCCACCGACTGGATGGACGGTCAGATCGCCCGCATGACTAAGACGGTCTCGTGGCTCGGCAAGGTCATGGATCCCATTTGCGACCGTGCGCTGCTGTTCACCGGCGTACTTGGACTGGTGGTCCGCGGAGAGCTGCCCATCTGGGTCTGCGTGCTCATTATTGGCCGCGACATCTATCTGGGCATCGGCACGCTTATCGTGCGTCATTATCACCGTCGCCCCATCGATGTGGTCTTTCCCGGTAAGATTGCCACGGCGCTGCTCATGACCGGCTTCTCGCTCATGCTGCTCGGGTTCCCCGTTGTTGACGGCCTGCACCTTTTACCTTCAACCCTTACGGCCTTCCCGGGCCTCAACGGAAGCTCGGTGCCCCTCGGCATCTTCTTTGTGTACGGCGGCGTGATCTTCTCCATGCTCACCGCTGTCATCTACTCCATTAAGGGCGGAGCGGCCATTAAACAGGCTCTCGCGCATCCCGAGGACGAGGACATCGACTTTCTGAACCCCGAAATCGAAGACTGATTCGTTGGGGTATGATTACGTACGGTTCATTATTTGCGGCACGTCCGCGATAAGTTAGGGGTTGTCATGGACAACATGGTTAACAATATGCCTCAGAATGATAAGACTGCTGACGCTACCTGCGTATTCCGCGTGCCTTCAAGTGACGTCACCGTTCCCGACCTCATGGCCAACGTGCGCATCGCTGCCCCCGTTCTGTCCATCGTCAAGGGTCCGCAGACCGGTGCCGCCTTTGAGCTCGAGGACGACGTGACCACCATCGGCCGCGATCCTGCAAACGGCATCTTCCTCAATGACATGACCGTTTCGCGCAGCCACGCGCGCATTATTCGCGAGGGCCTCGGCGCTCGCATCGAGGACTTGGGATCGCTCAATGGCACCTGGGTCGACGGTGCCATCGTCAATGCAGCCCCGCTGCACGACGGCTCTTCCGTCCAGATCGGTACCTTTACGCTCATCTACCACGAGAGCACGCCGGAGCGCATCGAAACCGGTGAGTAGGGCATGGCCGAACGCAACTATCTGAGTATCGGCCAAGTCGTCAACCTACTTCGAGGCGCATACCCCGATCTTTCGAACTCAAAAATTAGATTTCTAGAAGATGAGGGGCTCATTACCCCTCATCGTACGCCTAAGGGATACCGTCAGTACTCTAAGGAGGACGTTGATCGCCTGGAGGTCATCCTGCACTTGCAGAAGACCCGCTACATGCCGCTCAACGTGATTAAGCAGCGCTTGGAAAACGCCACGGACCTGTCAACGCTCGCCTACGAGGTGGGCTTGCTGTCCGATGTTCCGCTCAAGACGGAGCCCAAGGAGACCAAACAAAAGCTGCATCCCATCGAGACCATTCCCGATATGCTGGGCGTCGAGATCTCGTTTATCCGCTCGCTCGCCGAGAACGACCTCATTCGCATCATCAAGAGTCCGCAGAATCGCGAGCTTGTCGATGGTCGCGATTTTCCGATCATCCGCTACTGCTCCGAGCTGTCACGCTTCCATATCGAGCCGCGCAACCTGCGTCAGTACGTGTCTTCCGCCAACCGCGAATCCTCGATGTTTGAGCAGGTGCTCGTGAGCATGCTCGGAATGGATACCTCCGATGACGAGCGCGACGCCAAGCTCGAGCGTGCGTTTAAGAAGCTTCATGACCTGACGGAGGGCGTGCACACCGCGCTGCTCAAAAACCGCGTTTTTGAGTCGCTCAACGCCGTGGTCGAGGACGCCGACATCGATGCACTCGATGAGGAAATCACTCGCTCCGAGTCCACCAAAGCCAAAAACGAAGAGATAGCCACGCCGGCTTCGCACGAGGATTCCCTCGTAAAGCCGCTCAAGGTCGTCGCCCCTTCGCACTCCGGCACCGCCACGGCGGGCAAATAACCGCTGCCGCTTATCCGGCAACCCATTGAAAGGTCATGCAATGTACGACTTCGAATCTCAAATCGTCGACATCCCCGACTATCCCGAGCCCGGAGTCATCTTCAAAGACATCACGCCGCTCTTTGGCAATCCCGAGGCGCTCAAAGCCATGACCGATGCCCTCGCCGAGCACTTTGCCGGCATGGGGATCACCAAGGTCGTGGGCCCCGAGGCTCGCGGCTTTATGGTTGGCGTACCGGTGGCTGTAGCCCTTGGCGCCGGCTTTGTTCCCGCACGTAAACCGGGCAAGCTGCCGCGCGAGACCGTAAGCCAGAGCTACGAGCTCGAGTACGGCACCGATTCAATTGAGATCCATGCCGACGCTATCAGCTCTAAAGATACCGTGTTGATTCTGGACGACTTGGTCGCGACGGGCGGAA
>URFP01000159.1:0-3589 GCA_900547235.1 uncultured Collinsella sp.
ACGTTAAAGGAGATGTCCTTGATGGCGTGGATAGCGCCGTACCAGACGTTGATGTTGTAGACGGAAAGCATCGGCTCTGCCATTTAGTTCTCTCCCTTATCCTGCTTGCCCAGATATGCCTCAATTACGGCATCGTTGTTCTGGATCTCCTCGGCCGTGCCCTTGGCGATGACCTTACCAAAGTTGAGCACGCAGATGCCCTCGCAGATGTTCATGACGAGCGACATATCATGCTCGATAAGCATAATGGCGATGCCAAAGGTGTCGCGGATCTTGACGATGTTCTCCATGAGCTCCGCGGTCTCGGACGGGTTCATGCCGGCGGCAGGCTCGTCGAGCAGCAGCAGTTTGGGGTTGGTGGCAAGCGCGCGGACGATCTCCAGACGACGCTGGGCGCCGTAAGGCAGCGAGCCGGCCTGCTCGTTTGCCAGGTGCTCCATATCAAAAATGGACAGCAGCTCCATGGCGCGCTCGTGGGCGGCCTTCTCGTGCTTCCAATACGTCGGCAGGCGCAGCACGCCCTCAAAGCCGGAGTAGCGCTCCTGGTTGTGCAGACCGACCTTGACGTTGTCCTCCACCGTCATGGTGTTGAACAGGCGAATGTTCTGGAAGGTACGGGCAATACCCATGCGGTTGACCTGATAGACCGACTTGCCCGAGGTGTCCTCACCGTCGAGCAGGATGGTACCGTGCGTGGGCTGGTACACCTTGGTGAGCAGGTTGAAGACCGTGGTCTTACCGGCACCGTTGGGACCGATCAGACCGGCGATCTCGGTCTTACCGATGGTCAGGCTAAAGTCGTCGACTGCCTTAAGGCCGCCAAATTCAATGCCCAAGTGGATGCACTCGAGCGCCGGGCGCTGGCCCAGGTCGCGGTCGGGAACGATGGCGCCAGAAGGATACGGGACCATCTTGCCCTTGTTGAACTCAAATTTACTGGGCATCGGCTGCCACCTCCTTCTTGGAAGCAAAGCGGTCCTTAATGCGTGCGAAGAACGCCTTGAGCTGCGGGTTGTTGGTAAAGATCATGACCAGGATCAGCACGATGGCGTAGATGAGCATGCGGTAGTCCGAGAACTGACGGAGCAGCTCGGGAAGCACCGTGAGCAACGCCGCCGCGATGACGGAGCCGCGCATATTGCCCAGACCGCCCAGGACCACGAATACCAGGATGAGGATGGACGTGTTGAAGTCGAACTTGGTGGCGGAGAGCTGCGAGAAGTTACCGCCGAAGAGGGCTCCGGCAGCACCGGCGAGAGCGGCGGAAACCACGAAGGCGATCATGCGGTACTGGGTGACGGAGATACCCACGGACTCGGCAGCGATCTTGTTGTCGCGCACGGCCATAATGGCACGGCCGGTACGGCTGCGGACCAGGTTGAGTACAATCACGAGCGCGACCATGACCAGGATGGCGCCGGCAAGGAAAGTCGAATAGGTCGACACGCCCGATGCGCCCTGCGCGCCCTTGATGATGGCGGTGCCGTCCTCGAGCAGGTGCAGGTCGTCGATCGTGGAGTTACCCGTGATGTTAAAGATCACATGCAGGCCGCGGGAGTCGACGCCCACAATGAGGCAGGTGACGATCTCTTTGATGATCTCGCCAAAAGCCAGGGTCACGATGGCCAGATAGTCGCCGCTCAGGCGCAGGACCGGGATGCCGATCAAGAAGCCCAGGATGGCGGCAGCGATGGCGCCGACCACGATACTGATGATAAGGCGCACCGGATCGGAGGGAACGGCGCTCTCCAGCGCGACCGCGGTAACGATTCCCGTATAGGCACCGACACTCATAAAGCCCGCGTGGCCCAGCGACAAGTCGCCCGCGATGCCGACGACGAGGTTAAGGGAGATGGCCATGACGATATAGGCCGTGATGGGAACCAGCTGACCGGCGATCATGCGCGGAATCATGTGGTTGGACTGCATAAAGAACACGATGGCGAACGCCACAAGGCACATGGCGTACGTAACAAAGTCGTGACGCGTCTGCTTGTCTTTAAGAAACTTCATAACGCTCACCTACACCTTCTCGGGGACGTACTTGCCCAAGAGGCCGGCAGGCTTGACGAGCAGGACGATGATCAGAACACCAAAGACGATGGAGTTGGCAAGGCTCGTGGAAATGTAGGCCTGCGCCATCGCCTCGATGATGCCGATGAGAATGCCACCGACAAAGGCGCCGGGGATGGAGCCGATACCGCCGAAGACGGCGGCGTCGAAGGCCTTGATGCCAGGCATGGCACCCGTCGTGGGCTGCAGCACCGGCGAGTAGGAGCACAGCAGCACACCGGCGATGGCGGCAAGGGCAGAGCCGATGGCAAACGTCATCGAGATGGTGCGGTTGACGTTGATGCCCATGAGCTGAGCGGCGGCCTTGTCCTCGGACACGGCGCGCATGGCTTTGCCCATCTTGGTCTTACCTGTAAAGAACATCAGGCCGGCCATGATAACCAGACAGGCGACGATGGTGACGAGCGATACGGCGCTCACGTTGGACTTGGCCAAGAACTCCGGCACCGGGAAGGTGACGAGCGAAGTGAAGTTCTTGGGCGTGGCGCCCCACAGAAGCTGCGCGGCATTCTGCAGGAAGTAGGACACGCCGATGGCCGTGATCAAAACGGCCAGCGGGCCTGCTTGGCGCAGCGGCTTATAGGCCAGACCCTCAATGAGAACACCGAGAACCGTGCAGGCCACGCAAGAGAGAATTACAGATGCCCAGCCCGGGAGGCCGAGATACGACGTGGCGCAGAACGAGACATAGGCACCGACCATGATGACGTCGCCGTGAGCGAAGTTCAGCATCTTGGCGATACCGTAGACCATGGTGTAGCCCAACGCGATGATGGCGTAGACGCTGCCCATGGACAGGCCGTTGACCAGGTATTGGATAAAGACCGTCATGTTCCACATCCCCCTTTCGAATAGGTTTCCAGTTGATGTATGAAACAGGGACGTTACACTGTCCCTAGATACCAAGCAAGCAGGGAAGGCCAAAACCTCCCCTGCTTGGGATCAAAACCGCTCTATGTAAGGCGGTCTATTAGGCCTGTACGTACTTGCCATCGGTGATAACGTACGCCGTGGGGTCCTTCTGGACCTGACCCTTATCGTTCCAGGTGAGCTTGCCGGTCAGACCGTCAACGGTAATCTTGAGCATAGCCTTGGGCAGCTTCTCGGCGACCTCGGTCGGGTCGGCGTCGACACCAAGACCGGCCTCCTTGAGGGCCTCGGCCACCGCGTGCACGCCATCGTAGGCGTCGGCGGCAAACTGGTCGGGGGTATCGCCGTACTTATCCTTGTAAGCGTTGACGAAGTCGGCGTTCTTCTCGTCGTCGGCGGAGAACGGGGTCATGAGCAGCAGACCCTCGGCAAGAGAAGTGTCGAAGCCCTCAACGCCCAGGATGCCGTCCATGCCGTCGCAGCCCATCATCTTGACGTCGTAGCCCATGTCCTTGGCGTTCTTGAGCAGGACCGAGGCAGGCGTGTAGTAGATTGGCGCAAAGATCATGGTGGCGCCGGCCTGCTTGGCCTTGGTCAGCTGGTTGGTAAAGCTCGTGGCGGAGTCGTCCTTAAAGGTCTCCTCGTC
>URFP01000160.1:0-3546 GCA_900547235.1 uncultured Collinsella sp.
GGTCTCGACGGCGACGGTGTAGTCCTTAAAGCCTGGCAGCACCGCCGCAAGCTCGCGCGTGGTCTCGGTGATGCCGTAGCCGTCCTGCACGCCGGCCTGCACCGAGCCAATGGATCCCGCGGTCATAACGATGCAGGGGATGGCAAAGATCACCGTACCCACGATGATGCGGCGGCGCACCTTGCGCGATAGCTCGTCGACCTCAGCGTTTTCCTCGGCAGTCACAATGCCGTCGCCGTTGAGGTCACGCTTGAGCGGTACACGTAAAAGAAGCAATACGGCTTCGGCCGCCAGCGCGATAAAGACGACGTTGATGCCAAACTCGTAGAGCGCCGAGAGGAACAGCGACCCGCTCGCGATGGCGATGCCGTAACCCGCCGCGCACAGGGGCGGCATGAGCGCGGTCGCCACGGCTACGCCGGCAATGAGCGTGGCGGGTTCCTGGTCGCGTGAGTTGCCTAGGCCGCCCGCAAAGCCGCCGGCGAGCGCGACAGCGAGGTCCCACACAGTCGGCGTCGAATTGTCGATGATGGCAGCTGTGGTGGTGCCAAGGGGTGAGAGCTTAAAGTACAACGTGGACGTGACCAGGCAAAAGACCATCTGCAGCGCAAGGCTGGCGATGGCTTCGACGGTAATCTCACGGTCGAGCGTGGCGATGCCATATGCCATGGCAAGGACCGATCCCATGAGCGGGCAGATGAGCATGGCACCCACGATGGCGATGTCCGAGTCGATATCGAGGCCGATGCTTGCGATGAGCATGGCGATGATGAGGATGCATAGGTGGGAGCCAGTCAGACGCGCCCCGTTTACAAAACGCTTGCGGATCACGTGATAGGGCGCGCGTCCCTCGCGAATGTTGAATGCGCGCTTTAGGAAGCGGGTGGCGTTCTCCATGGCCTCACTATGGGCAGGGCGGATGCCGTGGCGCCGGTGATGGCGTTCGCGCAGCCGCTTGATCTGTTGTTTGTCGAGTTCCATGCTTACCTCGTTTAGCTTCTGAGCCGCTTCTTGCGTCTGTCGTCTTTACTCTACACCGCGTTAGGCGAGGTGTCAGACAAGGTTTGTTGACCTGGAAGTCAGGACAATCGACATGGCTAAAACGCCGTGAGGATCATAAGAGTCAAATAGACAAAAAAGCGCGGGGCCGGTTTGATTCCGACCCCGCGCTCTGCGCTGGTGCGTTGTTGTTCGGCCTACCCCAGCAGGCTCAGACCAACAGAGACAAACGCCAGGATAACGCCGACGATGGACTCGCCGCCGAGCAGACCGCTGGCGACGACCAGGCCCTGCTCCTGGAAGGCGGCATCCTTGGAGGCCTTCTCCTCGTCCGAAAGACCGGCAGCGGCGTCGCGGCGTGCGGCCCACTTGTCGTAGGCGAGCTTGGCGCAGGAGCCCAAGAAGGCCGTGAGCGACATGTAGAACGGCAGGTACACGCCCAGGCCGATCATCATGGCCGGAATGCCGAGCCAGTACATGACGATGCCGGCGATAAAGCCGCCTGCGAACCACGGCACGCTCGGGATGCCCGAGACCATGGTGGCGACGACGCTTGCCTGCGCGGCCACAAAGCTCTTGTCGGGGCCGAAAGCATCCGGACCATAGGCGGTGACAAGCGCGACCATGACGGCAGCGGCGACCAGGGCGCCCACGATGCCGCCGATGGCCTGGCCGATCCACTGCGCACGCGGATTGGTGCCCAGCACGGCGCCGGCCTTAAAGTCGTTCATGACGTCGCCCGCAAGGCCGCATGCCACGGCCACGATGCCGGCGATAAAGAACAGCTTGACCTGGGCGATCTGTGCGAAGGCAGCCACGATGAGCATGACGATGAGGCCGAAGATCTCCATGGGGTCGATGCCCGTCTGGCCGCAGCTCTGCGCGCTCATGATGGTGGTGACAAAGGTGAACAGCGTGACGATGACGGCCGGGACGGGGCCAAGGTCGAGCGCGATGGCGACGATCACGGCGATGGCGGCAGTACCCAGGCCGATGATGCCGGCGTCGAGCTTAAGCGAGCCCGAGATGAGCGACTGCTCGTCGGTGTCGCTGGAGCTGTCGGCGGCGAGGCCGCGGGCGATGCCGGCGACCTGCGGCAGGATGTCCTTGAGGACGACGGCGACGCCAAAGCCCATCATGAGACCCATGCCGAGCGATTTGACGATGCCCTGCGCAGTCACAACGTCGAATAGACCGGCAGCGGTGCCGCCCACGATGATGCCAAAGTTACCTAGCAGCGCGCCGGCAAACCAGAAGGCAACCGGGGCGAAGCCAACCAAAAAGCCGATGGAGAGCAGCATGGGCGAGTTATAGATGGCAAAGGTCACGCCGGGGATATTGAGCGTGCACAGCATGCTGGGCACCACGCCCAGAGCGTCGCGAAGCACGCTGTAGATGCCTGCGATGGCCATGGAGCCAAAGAGCTGCTTGCCGGTCTTGCCGCCGGCCTCGGTGGCGCGCAGTGTCTGAGCTGCGGCATTGCCGGTGGGAAACTCCAGCGCGGCGTCCACGATAAAGTGGCGGTGGATGAGCGCGGTGGCCAGCAGGCCCAAGATGGTGCCGGCGAGTGCCACGATAAACATGTCGAGCCAGCTGATCTGGTCGGCATAGCCCAGCATCCAGGCGCCCGGGATGGTAAACGCCAGGCCGCCGGCGACCATGGCGCCCGCGGACATGATGGTGTGGGTGACGTTGGCCTCGTTGAGGCTGGCGTCACCCATGAGCTTCAGGAAGAACAGCGAGATGACGGCAGCGAAAATAATCGGCCAGGGGAGTGCACCCATCTTGAGGGCCGTGTAGGCCGAGCTTGCCGTGATGATCACGCAGCCAAGGACGCCGATGACGACGCCGCGCAGCGTGAGTTGCCCGCGCATCGAAGCGCGGTTCGAGGGATTGCTCATATAAAACTCCTTTGCGTATATCCGCTTCCCCCGGGAGCGCCGTTACGGATACGGCGCGGGAAGTCGGGTTACCAAGGGCCGCCGCGTGAGCTCGCAAACGACCGCGCACCAGTATAGCGGCACGGCAGTTAATTTGGGACTGGGCTTTTTTAGCTATCCCAAACGAAGCCGAAGGATGATTATTCTGGGACGGGGATTTAAAAATCATTGCGTACCTGATGATTTTTAAATCCCCGTCCCAGAATAATCATCGGGATATACTGCTGGGCAGACGAAAGGAGCGCCGACGATGCTTAATGGGTGCGCATATATATTGACGGTCGACGTGGGCAACACGTTCATTCGCTTTGGCCTGTTTGCCGAGGATTCGGCCGCGGCACAGGAATGCCCGCTTGCGACGTGCGAGATCACGACGCCGTCGAGCATTACGGCCGACGAGGCACGCATGAGGCTCGCGCAGGTCATGGGCGCACTTGCCGCCGATGCTGGCATGCCGGGTGCGCTCGTTCCCGCGGCGGCTGTGCTGAGCTGCGTGGTGCCGGCACTCGAGCGCCCGTGGAAGGCGGCGCTTTCCCGCACCTGCACGGGGCGCGTGCTCACCGTGGCGCAAGGACGGCAGGTTTGTGCTGCCCGAGCTGGATTGCCT
>URFP01000161.1:0-3509 GCA_900547235.1 uncultured Collinsella sp.
TCGGCCAGCGCAAAGGCCTGGGCGTCGCGATGGCGCATCCCGTGTACGTAACGGGTGTCGACGCCGTCAACAACACCGTGCATCTGGGCGAGGCCGAGGACCTGACGGCCACGGCGCTCACGGCCAACGACTGGATTTGGAGCGCCCCTGCCGACCACATGGAAGCCGAGCTGGATGCCGGCGGCATCCGCGTGGGCGCCAAGTACCGCTACCGACAGAAAGACCAGGCAGCGATCCTTACGCGCGGCGAAGACGGGCAAATGTTGCTGACCTTTGACGAGCCGCAGCGCGCCATCGCCCCCGGCCAGGCTGTCGTTATATACCGCGGCGACATCGTCCTGGGCGGCGGCACCGTGACCGGCGCACTTAAGTAGCCGCGGGTTTATCGCTGCACGTGTCGAAGTACCTCAACAGCGGCACCAACCTCGATTATGCGACGCTCCAGGCCGCGGCGAATGGACTCGAGCCGGCCCTCCGCCGTGGCCCACTTGCTCCGCGATAGAGTCTTTATCGCTTCTTCAACAAATCCGTTGAGCCGCGATGAATCGAACCAATCAAGTGAGTCTACAAGCGCCAGTTGGACGGAGGGGTCGGGTCCAAACGGCTTGGCGGCAAACCCAAACTCCCCGGCTATGAGCACAGCGGTTGGCACGTTATACCACAGGCAGTTGCCGCTATCGAACAGCGGAGCAGGCCTTACCTCCAGGGTATCGACGTTGCGGATGATGCCAAAGTTTCGCCAATGGCGATCACTATTGGCCAAAAGGGCATCGCAGACAATCATCTGCGACATGGACCTTCTCACAACGGCCTCATCAGCTCCATGCTTACCAAGGTAGCGACAGTATCGGTCGTACGTCGAGTTTCCTCGCTGACCGCCAAGTGCATCCTTAACGTAAAAGGCTGGAACGTATTCCTCGCGGCCATCAAGAAAGTCATCGCACAGGCACACGGGGCCATCAAACATGTGCTCAACCGTATAAGAAACAAACTCATCCTCGGGTAGCAGGCGACGGTGCAGGGCCGTTGCAACCGCCTCGTTAAAGGGCCGCTGGTCATCCATGCCGCATCCTTTAGCCAAGACGCGAACGCCGCGGCGGATCATCCATGATTTAGGGAGCTCGCCCTCGGACGTGTTGTCGGGGTTTTTAAGGCCGATGCCCTCCAGCCAACCCGAACGCCCCTCGGGCGCAGACCGCTCAAAATCATTCTCGAAGTAATTGAGGTCTCGCCATTCGAGTCCCTCGCAATCGGCCGGCCGCAACCAATAGCAATCCGAAAGCGACAGCCCCAGGCACTCAACCGGCACCTCGATGCCGCTGGCAATTCCCAGTTCGCGATAGCGCGAGATAAGTCCGGGGCGGGCGTCGGGCACCGACCGATGGCTCCACCATGCATTGAGCGCCCGCTTATTCACCGTTGGAGAAGCGCTCGAGCACGTGCCCAGCGGCATCCTTTGCGCATCGAGCACCTCAGCAATTTCAAAGGAGAACTCACGCGTCGGATCAAACGAGACATGCGCGACCTCATAGTCAGCCGACATCAGCGTAAATTTGCGTCCCACATCGGCTGCAGGACGGCGGCCGCGTTTGCGAACCTTTTGATAGGCGATCGCGGAATTATACTCAACCATCTTCCGTCCACCCACAGTATTGCATGCGAGCGTTCCGGATGCCGCCAGTTGCGATATGCGAGCCTTCGTGACGCCTAGCAGGCGGGCGGCATCACCCATAGATAAGTATTCCGATGTATCCATGCGCCGCATCACCTCGTTAAGTATTTCACGCGTTAAGATAACTTATCTTATACAAGATAATACTAAACGGACTGAATTGAAAAAAGGCCCGAAAAATCGGGCCTTAGTGATTGCTCGGCTGAGTTACGGACTGCCCCTTAGCGCTGCACGTAGGCGCGAACCAGCTCGTAGGTATTGCGCACGCCGTCGATGTGGCTGCGCTCGTAGTTGTGGCTCGCGTACACGCCGGGGCCGATCAGGCCATGGCGAATGTCGTAACCGGCCGAAAGCGTGGCCTCGACGTCCGAGCCGTAATGCGGGTACACATCGATGGCGTAATCGAGTTCAAGCTCGCGCGCGATGTTGGACAGCGTGGTCACCAGGTCGTAGTTGTACGGACCGCCCGAATCCTTGGCGCAAATCGACACCATGCGCTCGGTGCAGCCCAGGTCGTCGCCCACGCAGCCCATGTCCACGCTGATCATCTCGCGCGTATCAGCCGGCACAAAGGCACCGCCGTGGCCGACCTCCTCGTACACGGTAAAGAGCAGCGACACCTTGCGCGAAAGGGTCACCTCGCCGTCAGCAACGGCGCGAGCCAGACCCAGCAGAATCGACGCGGACAGCTTGTCGTCAAGGAAGCGGCTCTTGATGTAGCCGCTCTCCGTCACCGTGGTGCGCGGATCCATAGCGATGATGTCTCCAGCCTGAATGCCCAGCTCGAGCACGTCGTCCTTGCTGTCGACGTTCTCGTCGAGCAGGATTTCCATGTTCTTCTCGATGGTCTTGACCGGCTCATCGGCCACATGCGCCGAAGGCTCGGTATTGAGAACCACACCCGTGTAGACATTGCCATCGCGCGTGTAAACGGTGCAGTTCTCGCCATCGGCCGTAGACCACTGATGCCCGCCAAGCGTCGTGGGACGCAGGCGACCATTGTCCTTGATGGAGCGCACCATGGCGCCCAGGGTATCGACATGGCTCGCCAATACGAGCGGCTCGCCCTCGCCGCCAAGCTCAACCAACACGTTGCCCTTATTGGAGCGCTCGGGGCCAAAGCCCATATCGCGCAACGTTTCCATTAGATAGTCAGTAGCCGCACGGGTATAGCCCGTAGGTGAAGCAATAGAAGTCAGCGTCTTAAGCTGGTCAGTAATAAAACCAAGCGTAGAATCCATTTGGGACACCATCCACAACTCCAAAGTCAACATCCCGTAATCAGTAAAAGCCCCAACAACGATACCATCACGCACAAATATTTACCCAGCGAGATGACCCATCGAGCTCTTCCGAACAGCGCCCACCACGACAACGAGCCGGCGGGCCCCGCCCGTTAGCCCCAGAATCTTTCCGCAGGACAGAAGGAGGCCCCGCCGCACGTAGTGCGCAGCGGGGCCTCCGACATGTCCGAGGACGATTGTGGGGCTAACGGGCAGGGGCCCGCCGAACCAAGTTAGGCAGCCGGGCAGATCTTCTTGAAGAGCTCGATGACGTCGTCGAGCGTCGCCTCGCGCGGGTTACCCGGGAAGCAGGCGTCGGCCATGGCGTCCTTGGCCAGGATCTCGATCTCGTCAGCCTTCATGGCCTCGCAGACGTGCGGGATGTTCACGTCGGCAGAGAGCTGCTTGACGGCGGCGATGGCGGCGTCGGCGGCCTCATCGGTGCTCATGCCCGTGGTGTCAACACCCATGGCAACGGCAACCTTGGCCAGGCGCTCGGCGCAAACCGGCTTGTTGAACTCCATGGCGATCGGCAGCAGCATGGCGCAAGCGAC
>URFP01000162.1:0-3490 GCA_900547235.1 uncultured Collinsella sp.
CCAGGTGCAGACGGCCAGTGGGGCGGTCGCCGGTGAGCATGGTGAACTTCTCGGGCGTTTTGGCCAGGCCCTCGCGAATGGCGTTGCTCTTTTGCAGCGCGACTTCGTAGCTGTTCTCGTTTGGCATGATTGCTCCTAACGTATGTTCATGGGTCAAGATGATAACGCGTTTATTGGAGGGTCGGGTCGTAAGTACGCGAGGGGCGGGAGAGCGGCGGCATGTGCGATGGGCGCGGCGTGGCTGCGCGTTTGGCCGGCGGCGCCTGGGCGCATCCTCGGCAGCTTACCCTAGCGCCTGTGGTGGCGCTCCTCCCTGCGTTCTTCTGCCGCCTGCTCCTCCTGCTTAAAGGCGGGATCGTCGGGGGTGACGAGCTCGTCCTCGTGTGTGCGCTTGTTGTAATGGTGGCGCAGCACGGGCTCAAACAGGTGCAGGTGCTTGGCAAAGGCCGCCGAGCCAATGGCGAGTACGGTAAAGATGAGCACGCGCATGGGCACCTCGACCTGGTTAATCGCGGCGGCGCCGGCCGAAAGCATGATGCACCAGGCGTAGATGAGGAGCACTGCCTGCTTTTGGTTGTAGCCCTCTTGGATCAGGCGGTGGTGGATGTGGCCCTTGTCGGCCTGCCCGATGCTAATGTGGGCGCGCTTGCGGCGCACGATGGCGCTAAACGTGTCGATGATGGGCACGCCGGCAACGATGAGCGGGATGATAAGCGAGGTGAGCGCGGCGGTGCGGCTCACGTTGAGCAGCGAGATGGAGCCCAGTGCAAAGCCCAGAAGCAACGACCCCGAGTCGCCCAAGAAGATGCTTGCGGGGTTGAAGTTGTATCGCAAAAAGGCCAGGCAGGCGCCAAAGAGCGCAATGGAGAGCGCGGCGGCGTCGATGCGGCCTGAGAGAACGGCCATCGAAAACATGGTGAACGACGCGATGCCGCAGATGCCCGTGGCCAAGCCGTCGAGGCCGTCGATGAGGTTAATGATGTTGGTGAATGCCACCAGATAGATCACGGTGATGGGGTAGGTGAGCCATCCGAGCATGATTTCGCCGGGGGCAAACGGGTTGACGATGACGCCGATGCGCAGGCCACCCACGCAGGCGATGAGCGCGGCGAGGACCTGTCCGGCCAGCTTTTGCTTGGGCTTGAGCTGGATGACGTCGTCGATAGCGCCGGTCGCAAAGATGACGGTAAAGGAGAGCGCCAGCATGGGATAGCTAATGTGAAGGCGCGGGTGCGGCACCAGGACGGGCGGCCAGCCTAGGTGCCAGGTGCCTAGGATTTGCACAATGCAGGCAACGACCAGGCCCAAAAACACCGCCGTTCCGCCCAAACGCGGGATGGGCTTGGTGTTGATGCGGCGCTTGGAAGGATAGTCGACGGCGTCGAGCTTAATTGCCAAGCGCTTGACCAGGGGCACCATGAGGAAGGTCGTGATAAAGGCCGCCGCTGCCACGCATAGGTACGGAATGTAGCTCGGGGATGAAGCCATGAATCTAAAAACCGCCAAGCGTCGAAGGAAAAGGTCAGAAGAACGCCATGCGCAAAGGGCATAGCCGAACCATGATACTCGACCACGGGGGGTGCATGGAATTGCATGCAGCGATAATCACGCGCTTACCAGATATTGGGATGTTGTCGATGGCTTGTCGGGATACCGGCGGGGATCCATATGGGATATGGGCTGTAATGGTGGTTTTCGGCAAATGAAAACCACCCCCCACGTTACGAAAATGAACCCACCTAAAACAGGTGGGTGCCCTCATCGACTGTTCCAGCGTCCTTAACAACGAAGGATACCTGTACTAGGTACGACTGTGTGGGCTCCCTAAATAAACGCGACGGTTCACCCAGTTGCTCCGCGGGGGGCGGAATACCTACATCATAAAGCGGCACTTTATCGATTCCAGTCTTGACATTACAAAAATCGTGTCGGACGATTACGGCGCCTTGGGCTCGAGCCGTCTGTGCGGTTGGTCCCTTTACGTTTGAGCTGCTGAATCATTGTTTTGGAGCATGTTTTTATGCCGACGTCGTTGACCGAACTTTTTTCGCCCGCCTGCCATTTGTGTCCGCGCCGTTGCGGTGCGGCGCGCGACGAGGGCGCGCGTGGCGTGTGCGGCGCCGACAACACGCTTAAGGTCGCCCGCGCGGCGCTCCATATGTGGGAGGAGCCGCCCATTTCGGGCGAGGCCGGCTCGGGTACGATTTTCTTTAGCGGCTGTTCGCTCAAATGTATCTACTGCCAAAACCACGAGATCTCGACGGGCAATTTCGGTCTTGAGATTTTGCCCGAGCGTTTGGTCGAGATTATGCTGGAGCTGCAGGACCAGGGCGCCAATAACATCAACCTGGTGACGGCGACGCACTATGCGCACCTGTTGCCCGCCGCGATTGCCGCGGCACGGACGCGCGGGTTGGTCATCCCAATTGTCTACAACACGAGTGGTTACGAGCGCGCGAGTGCCGTGGCGGCGCTGGGCGACCTGGTCGACGTGTGGCTTACGGACTTTAAATATGCCGATGCCGGGCTTGCTCAGTCGCTTTCTCATATTAAGGACTACCCGCGCGTGGCCGTGTCGGGTCTGGCCCAGATGGCGCGCGAGATTGAGCGCCGCGGGGGAGAGCTGGTAGACGAGGACGGGCTCATGAGGCGCGGCATAATCGTGCGTCATCTGGTGCTGCCGGGGCATGCGGACGATTCGTGCCGCGTGTTGGACCTGGTGTGGCAGACGGTGGGCGACGTGCCGATCTCGGTCATGAACCAGTACACGCCCAATGCCCTCATGCGCGAACAAGGCGGCGACCTGGCGCGCGCCGTGACGCGCGAGGAGTACGAGCAGGTGCTCGACCATGCCGACGACCTGGGCTTTACGACGATGTTTTGGCAAGAAGGCGGCGCGGTAGACGAGAGCTTTACCCCGGCGTTCGATACCACCGGTGTTCTTACTAGTGCTCAAACCAGCTAATCTGGGACGAGGCTCTTTGAGTAGTCTTTTTGGGACGGGGCTGTTTTAGCTACCCCTGCCGCTGTTCGACCAAACCGTTCGCGTTGTCTGTCGGGGTAGCTAAAACAGCCGCGTCCCAAAAAGACTGGGTATTGGGCGTTGACAGTTGGCGAGCCGTAGGTAAAATATCAACTTGTCCTGGGGACGTAGCTCAGTTGGGAGAGCGCTGCCGTCGCATGGCAGAGGCCGAGGGTTCGACTCCCTTCGTCTCCACCCTTGGATTTGATAAGCCGCTGACATTGTGTCGGCGGCTTTTTTTAAAAGAAAGGGCTGTACCATGGCCAAGCTTGAGTCCCAACCACTGTCTGCCGAGGAACGCGCCGAGTTGGAAGAGCTCCGCGCCGAGAAAGCTCGCCGCGAGGCCCAGGAAGAGGCACGCCGCGAGCGTGAGGAGCTGGCCGCCCTGCGTGCCGAGCGCGAGAAGGCCGAGGATGTTCTAATAAGACTATTAAGTTGTGAACGCTTGATTTCTCCGTTTTCATACAG
>URFP01000163.1:0-3479 GCA_900547235.1 uncultured Collinsella sp.
TGGTCAGCTGGTTGGTAAAGCTCGTGGCGGAGTCGTCCTTAAAGGTCTCCTCGTCGACAATCTCGAGCTTGGACTCAGCGGCCTGGGCCTTAAAGGCATCCGCGACACCCGAAGAATAAGCGTCGCCGGAGTTATAGAACAGCACGAACTTCTCGTCCGCATACTTCTGCGCCAGGAACTTGGCAGCGTTGACGCCCTGGTTGGGGTCGGTGAAGCAAACCTGGAAGACGCAATCCTTGCCGTCGGTGACGTCCTCGGAGGACGCGGACGGGGTGATCATGAACGTCTTGGGGTCGTTGCCGCACTCTGCGGCAACGGCAACCGACGCACCCGTGGTGGTCGGGCCGACAAGGGCCTGCATGCCCCAGTCGAGCAGGGTATTAAAGGCGTTGACGGCCTTCTCGCCGTCGGCCTGGTCGTCCTCGGCCTTGCTGGCAAGCGGCAGCTCCTTGGTGGAGAAGTCCTTGCAGCCAAGCTCGACGCCCTGGGTAACGGACTTGCCGTAGGACGCGGCGGCACCGGTCAGCGGGCCGATGGTGCCGATCTTAAACGAAGCGTCGCCCGAAGCGGAACCGCTGTCGCCGCCGTTGGAGGAGCAGCCAGCTAGAATGGACATCGCCCCCAGACCTGCTGCGCTCGCGATAACGCTCCTGCGATTCATAACAGGGTTCAATGACTTACCGGTGAGGCTCGACATGCGGCTCTCCTCTCAAATCTCGTCGGGTTTTGGTTACCCGACAGGCCATCCTTCGCCGTGTTCGGCGTTCGCAAAATAGTAGACGCTTTAGTTGAGAAAAGTGGCGATTATTTCAACTTTTCTTTTGTTTTGTCCGTTTATCCATAGTTATGCGTATTTCTATTGGTTTATGCAGTTTAGCCACTTTATTGTGTAAAAGTAATGTTTCCATTCTGTTACAAGCGTCCCCGCCCTGATTAAAACGGCCTCACCGGTAGCGCTTTATGCGCACTTAGGCGGCGATGTACTTGCCGTCCTGGATCACATAGGCTGTAGCGGGCTTCTCGACTTGGCCCTCGTCGTTCCACGTGAGCTCGCCCGTCAGACTCTCGATCTTGATCTTGCGCATGGCCTTGGCAAGATCGCCGGCAATGTCGGCGCCGTCGGCCGTAATGTCGATGTTTGCCTTATCGATAGCCTCGACAATCGCATGGACGCAGTCATAGGCATCGGCGGCAAACTGGTTGGGCGTCTCGTCGTAGGCGTCCTTATATGCCTTGACGAAGTCGGCGTTCTTCTCATCGTCGGCAGAGAACGGGGTCATGAGCAGCACGCCCTCGGCAAGAGAGGTGTCGAAGCCCTCGACGGAGAGCAGGCCGTCCATGCCGTCGGTACCCATGAGGGTCATGTCGTATCCCATGTCCTTGGCGTTCTTGAGCAAAACGGACGCCGGCGTGTAGTAGATCGGCGCAAAGATGAGCGTGGCGCCGGCCTCCTTGGCCTTGGTGAGCTGGTTGGTAAAGCTCGTGGAGGAGTCGTCCTTAAAGGTCTCGGTATCGACGACAGCAAGTTTGGACTCCTTGGCCTGCTCGGCAAAGGCATCGGCAACACCCGAGCTGTACGTATCGCCGGAGTTGTAGAACAGGGCGATCTTGGCGTCTGCATACTTCTCGGCCAAGAACTTCGCGGCGCTGGCACCCATGGTGGGATCGGTGAAGCAAACCTGAAAGACCGTTGTCTTATCCTTGGTCACGTCGAGCGACGAGGCCGAAGGCGTGACCATGAGCATATCGTCGGCAATCTCGCCCGAGACGGCGACGGCAGCACCGGTGGTGACGGGGCCGACGAGCGCCTGCATGCCCCAGTCGCACAACGTATTGAAGGCGTTGATGGCCTTCTCGCCGTCGGCGACATCGTCCTCGGACTTAAGCGAGAGTTTGAGGTCCTTGGTCGAGAAATCCTTGGCGGCAAGCTTGGCACCCTTCTCGGCCGAAACGCCATAGGTTGCCGCGGCGCCGGTCAGAGGGCCGATGACACCGATCTTGAAGGTCTTGCCGTCATCGGCGGAGCCGCCGTCCGAGCCACCCGACGAACAACCAGCGAGTGCCGCGGTGCTGCCGAGCGCCGCGGCGCCGGCGAGAAAGTTCCTTCGGCTGAGCGTGCTGTTGATGTTGAACATGGTGTCCCCCTTTTTCGCTGGCCGCAGTGCGGTCGTCTTGCGGTACGGGGCAAACCTTATGGCGCAAACGTTGACAGTTTGTTACGGAGTTCCGTTTGTAGCGAGCATGTTTCCAATGTTTCCGCAGCGTTTCGGGGGTGCCGTTTTGTGCGACTCCTGTTGCCTGGCGAGCACGCGCCCTCGGTTCACGCTAGAATGCACTCAACCTTTAAGCGGTTAATCCATCCATAAGATGCACGAAGGAGCTATCTATGAGCGAACCCCTGCGCACCGTGAACGTCGGTCTGATCGGCCTGGGAACCGTCGGCGGCGGCGTGGCCCGTCTGATCAAGAGCCACCACGATGAGTACCTGGCAGCCTACGGCATCGACCTTAAGCTGACCCGCGCCTGCGCGCTTGCCTGGGAGCAGGCCGAGGCAGCCGGCATTGAGCGCGAGGCCTTTACGAGCGACTGGCACGACGTCGTCACCGACCCCGCCATCGACATCGTCGTCGAGCTGATCGGCGGCGAGCACCCCGCAACCGAGATCTTCACCACCGCCTTTGAGCACGGTAAGCACGTCGTCTCTGCCAACAAGGCCCTGCTGGGCCGTCACGTCGAGACGCTTGCCGAGAAGGCGCGCGCGTGCGGCGTACAGATTAAGTGCGAGGCCAGCTGCGGCGGCGGCATCCCCATCGTGAGCACGCTCGAGCACGACCTGGTGGGCAACAAGATCCTGACCATCGCCGGCATCCTCAACGGCACCACCAACTATATCCTGTCGCGCATGGACGCCGAGGGCGCCGATTACGCCGACGTGCTTGCCGACGCGCAGGCCAAGGGCTATGCCGAGGCCGACCCGTCCGCCGATGTCGACGGCTTCGACGCCGCCAGCAAGACGGCAATCCTGGCCTCTATCGGCTTTGGCACCCGTGTGACCACCGACGACGTATACCAGCAAGGCATCCGCACCATCGGCGCCGAGGACATCGCCCAGGCCCGCGAGCTCGGCTACACCATCAAGCTGCTCGGCATCGCCCGCAACACCGACGCCGGCGTCGACGTCCGCGTCCATCCCACGCTGATCCCCGCCGACCACATGCTTGCCAAGGTCAACGGTGCCATGAACGCTGTCTACGTGGTAGGCGACGCCGTGGGCGAGACCATGTTCTACGGCGCGGGCGCAGGCTCCTTCCCCACCGCGAGCGCCGTCGTGGGCGATATTCTGTCGCTCTCCGAGCAAATCAGCCGCGGCGTGGCCCCGCTGCCCGAGATTGAGCCCTATGGCCACAACCTCGCCTTTAAGCCCATGGACGAGCTCCAGACCAAGTACTATGTGCGCCTGAAGGTCGCCGACCGCGTGG
>URFP01000164.1:0-3473 GCA_900547235.1 uncultured Collinsella sp.
GATTAATGGATGGAAACGGACGTTCTATCGGGACACACATTTTGTCCTATAAGCCCCACCTTGAATTGACTAGGACCTCTGCAAAGGGGTCCTTTTCTTTTATGTAGGGTTCTGCGGAAACTGCGTCCCGGAATTTGGCTTCAGAGTGGGATGCGTTTTCCGCTTTGAGGCCGCTTGGGAAAGCGCGACCCGGAATCCGGCGTCAGAATGGGACGTGCTTTCCTTTTGCGGCCTTTGGCGGAAACTGCGTCCCAGATCCCGCGCTCAGAACGGGATGCATTTTCCGGTTGGGCCTGCTAACGGAAAATGCGCCCCATTATTGAGCGATAGAACGGGACATGCTTTCCGGTGCCTGCCTCCGGCGCGCGTACACACCTCGTCGCACCATTCCGAGTCCGTCTGCTCCCAGACATTCCTCCCACTTTCGCGTCACTTTGCAGACCGTTCGGTCGCCTGTCCGCACACGCGGGTATACTCAAAACGATACTTATCCTACGCAATACGATGCGGGTTCGACCTGCATGATCCGAAGGGGGCAGTGATGGAGAGGATACTCGGCGTTAATCTCTCTGGCTGGTTTATTCCCGAGCCTTGGGTGACCCCGTCGCTGTACGCGGCGACCGGTGCATCCAACGCGGCTGAGCTACAGGAGGCCATGGGTACCGCCGCCTATAACGAGCGCATGCGCCGCCATTACGAGACGTTTGTGAGCGAGGACGATTTTCGCCGCATGGCGCAGATCGGTCTCAATGCCGTGCGTCTGCCGGTGCCCTGGTATGCCTTTGGCTCACAGGAGTCCGATGCCTCCTACATATCGGTTGTCGATTACATCGACCGCGCAATTGAGTGGGCTGCCAAGTACGACATCCGCGTGCTGCTCGATCTGGCAACCGTGCCCGGTGGCCAGGGCGATTCCAACGATTCGCCCACCACGCCGGAGGCTGTTGCCGAGTGGCATTCGTCCACCAACGGCCGTCATGTCGCACTCGACGTGCTCGAGCGCTTGGCCGATCGCTATGGCGAGGCCGAGAGCCTGCTGGGCATTGAGCTGCTGGACACGCCGCAGATGAGCGTTCGCAAGAGCCTCTTCACCATGACGGATGGCATTCCTGCTCACTACCTGCGCAATTTCTATCGCGATGCCTACGAGCTCGTCCGTTCGTATATGCCCGAGGATAAGATCGTCGTCTTCTCGTCGTCGGGGCATCCCAGCGAGTGGAAGCATTTTATGCGCGGCGCCAAGTACAAGAACGTCTACATGGACCTTCACCTGTACCATTACCGCGACGAGTATGCGCTCGACATCACGAGCCCTCGCGGGCTGACGACGGCGATTTCGCGTAACAAGCGCGAGCTTAAAGAAGCGATTTCGACTGGGTTCCCCGTGCTGGTGGGCGAATGGTCGGGCGCGGCGATCTTTGCCAACTCGTCGGTTACGCCCGAGGGCCGCAATGCCTACGAGCGCGTGTTTATCGCCAACCAGCTGGCTTCGTTTGCGCCGGCTGCCGGTTGGTTCTTCCAAACGTGGAAGACCGAGAAGCGCATTGCAGCATGGGACGCCCGCGCGGCGCTCGGTACGCTCGAGCGCGGCATGATTGAATAGGTTGATATGACGCAAAACAGCGCCCATACGGGCAAACTCTATGTGGTCGGCACGCCCATCGGCAACCTGGGCGACCTGTCCCCGCGCGTTGGTGAGGCCTTTGCCGCTGCTGATGCCATCTGCTGCGAAGACACGCGTGTGACGTCAAAGCTACTGATGCACCTGGGCATTTCCAAGCCGCTTGTCCGTTGCGACGAGAATGTGATCGCCAGCCGCGCCGCCGGCCTGGTCGACCGTCTGCTGGCGGGGGAGACCCTCGCTTTTGCCTCGGACGCCGGCATGCCGAGCGTGTCCGATCCCGGCCAGGCGCTGGTCGAGGCGGCGCGTGAGGCCGATGTGCCCGTCGAAGTTATTCCCGGGCCCTCTGCTTGCGTCACGGCGCTCGTTTCGTCCGGTATTCCTTGCGAGCATTTTTTCTTCGAGGGCTTTTTGGGCCGAAAGCACGGCGACCGTGTGCGCCGTTTGCAGCGCCTTGCCGTGGTGCCCGGCGCACTCATCTTCTACGAGTCTCCACATCGCATCGTGGCGACGCTCGAGGCCGTGGCGGAGGTCTTTCCCCAGCGTGAGGTTGCCGTCTGCCGCGAGCTCACCAAGCTGCACGAGGAGGTCTTGCGCGGGCCCGCTGACCAGCTTGCCGAGGAGCTGCGTGCTCGCGGCGAGGTAAGGGGCGAGATTGCGCTGGTCATCGCGCCGCCGAGCGAGGATGAGGAGGCCGGTATCGTGCCGGTTGGCGCCGCGGCAGCGGATCCCGACGAGGCCCTGCGCGAGGATATCCGCGCCGCGCTCGAGGAGGGGGAGCCCGCGTCTGCGGTGGCCAAGCGCCTGTCTCAGAAGTATTCGCGCCGCAAGCGCGATGTCTATGCCATAGTGCTCGATATGCAATAGATGGAGGATATCCAGCCCTTGCGCTAGAATCATCCTCTGTATGCAACGTTTTTCTGGAGGACAAACCCCATGGATCAAAGCAAGCCTTCGTTCTTTATCACGACGCCCATCTACTACGTCAACGCCGATCCGCACCTGGGCACGGCTTATTCCACCATCATCGCCGACGTTCAGGCTCGCTATCGCCGTTCCGCCGGCTATAACGTCAAGTTCCTGACCGGCATGGACGAGCACGGCGAGAAGGTCGCCGAGGCCGCAGCCAAGCATGGCATGACGCCGCAGGAGTGGACCGACAGCCAGGCTCCGCACTTCAAGGAGCTTTGGAGCAAGCTCGAGATCTCCAACGACGACTTCATCCGCACCACCGAGCCGCGCCAGCATCATGCCGTGCAGTACCTGTGGGAGCGCATGAAGGAGTCCGGCTATCTGTATAAGGGCAGCTACGACGGTTGGTATTGCGTGCCTGACGAGACCTACTTCACCGATACGCAGGTCCAGAAGGGCGACGAGGAGTACGGCAGCGTTGGCCAGCACCTGTGCCCCGACTGCCACCGTCCGCTTGAGCGCGTGCAGGAGGAGTCCTACTTCTTTAAGCTTTCCGCCTTCCAGGACAAGCTTCTCAAGCTCTATGACGAGCACCCCGACTTTGTCGAGCCTGCGTTCCGTATGAACGAGGTACGCAGCTTTGTCGAGGGCGGCCTTAACGACCTTTCCGTGAGCCGTACGAGCTTTGACTGGGGCATTCAGGTCCCGTTTGACGAGGGTCACGTGACCTACGTGTGGTTCGATGCGTTGCTCAACTATATGACGGCCGTCGGCTACGGTGTCGACACCGACGAGGCCCGTGCCGAGCTGGCCTATCGCTGGCCCGCGCAGTTCCACATCGTGGGTAAGGACATCATCCGCTTCCACTGCGTCATTTGGCCCGCGATGCTCATGGCCATCGGCGAGGCCCTGCCCGAGCACGTCTTTGCCCACGGCTTCC
>URFP01000165.1:0-3429 GCA_900547235.1 uncultured Collinsella sp.
CCACGACCACGAAGGCCGCTGCGAGCAAGACCACCGCTGCCAAGACAACGACCGCGCGCAAGCGCACGACCGCCGCTGCCAAGAAGGCCGCCGAACCCGAGGTCGCTCCTGAGGTAAAGGCCGAGATCGCTGAGGCCAAGCCGGCCGCCAAGGCTCCGGCAAAGACCGCTGCCAAGAAGGCGACCACGACCGCCAAGAAGGTAACAGCTGCCAAGAAGACCACGGCAACGAAGTCGACGGCCGCCAAGGCTACTGCGACCAAGGCCGCTCCGAAGGCTGCCACAAAGCCCGCCGTCAAGGTTAAGGAGGCAGCCGCCGAGCCTAAGACCAAGGCAGCTGTCGAGGCCAAGCCGACCGCCAAGACCACCACGCGCAAGCGCGCAACGACGACGGCCAAGAAGTCCACGGCAAAGGCCGCAACTCCCAAGGCAGAGGCTAAGGCCGAGCCCGCCAAGAAGGCCCCGGTCTCCCCCGTCGCCGCGACCGAGGAAAAGGCTCCGACCAAGAAGACCTCCGTCCGCAAGGCAACGGCCACCCGCAAGCGCCGCTAATCCAGACGATCCAAAACCTCATCAAACCCTAAGCAAGGGGCGCTCCAACCGGGCGCCCCTTCTCTGTAGGTAGTGGTAAAACGATTTTCTAGGACAACCGTTCGCCGATGGTAAACGGATGTTGTTTATACACCCTATGTACTACAGATATACTTACATCTTAGGCGTAAAACCCATGGCCCGCAGGCCATGATTCTATTGAACTGGACCGTACTATGAGATTGATACACAACAGCCGTCTACCGCAGTTTCGCACTCCGTTTGGCGCTGTGACCACTGGAACTTCCGTTGCACTCTCGGTGATATTGGAGGATGCCGATCCCAACCAGGCAACGCTTACGCTGCGCACCTGGGTCGATGAAATCGGTGAGTCTCGGTATCCCATGACGCACGAGGGCGACGGCATATTTACCGTAGAGCTTGAGTGCGCCGAGCCCTGTCTTATCTGGTACAGCTTTATATGCAATATCGAGGGCCAGCCCGAGGTCCGCTTGGGCGCACCGCAGGGTCGCACAGGCGGCGAGGGCGTAACCTACGACTACGCCGAAGTGCCGTCGTTCCAGGTCACCGTCTACAAGCACCGCGAAGTTCGACCCGAGTGGTACGAGCGCGGCATGGTGTACCAGATCTTCCCCGACCGCTATGCCCGCGACGAAAACTGGCGCGAGCGCACGCTGGCCGAAGTCGAAAAACCGCGCAACGGAATCCAGCGCCGCATGATCGAGGACTGGAACGAGCCGCCCGTATACGAGCGCGCCGAGGACGGCTCCATCAAGACCTGGGACTTCTACGGCGGCTCGCTCAAGGGCATCCAAAATGACCTGCCCCGCATCGCGGAGCTGGGCTTTACGGCCATCTACCTCAACCCCATCTTTGAGGCCGCGAGCAACCACCGCTACGACACGGCTGACTACACCAAGATCGACCCAATCCTGGGCACCGAGCAGGACTTTACCGAGTTGTGTGAAGCGGCCGAGAAGCTTGGCATTTCTATTATCCTGGACGGCGTCTTTAACCACACGGGTGACGACTCGATCTACTTTAACCGCTACGGAAACTATCCCGGCGTCGGTGCGTGGCAGAGCGAGGACTCGCCGTGGCGCGATGCGTTTACCTTCCATGAGGACGGTACGTATGACTGCTGGTGGGGCGTGGGCAACATGCCCGCCATCAACGAGAATTCCGAGCTGGTGCGCGAAAAGCTTCTAGGCAAGGACGGCGTTATCCGTAAGTGGCTGCGCGCCGGTGCCCATGGCTGGCGCTTGGACGTGGCCGACGAGCTTTCCGATGACTTCCTAGCCGATATCAAGACCGCCGTGCTCGAGGAAAAACCCGACGCACTGCTGCTCGGCGAAGTCTGGGAGGACGCCTCCAACAAGATCAGCTATGGCCATCTGCGTCGCTACCTGCAGGGATCGGAACTCGACTCCGCCATGGATTACCCCTTCCGCGACATGGTCATCGGCTTTTTGATGGGCTACAAAAACGCCTACCAAGCTGCCGAGGATATCGAGACCCTACGCGAGAACTATCCGCGTGAGGCCCTGTCTTGCGCGCTCAACCTGCTGTCGAGCCACGACCGTCCGCGCATCATCTCGGTGCTCGGCGGCGGCCCTGATGAATCGCAGCTGCCCGAGTGCGAGCGCAGCAAATGGCGTCTGGACGAGAACGCAATGGGCCTGGCCAAGAGCCGTTTTTGGCTCGCGACGCTCATGCAGATGACCTTCCCGGGCGTTCCCTCAATCTATTACGGTGACGAATACGGCTTGGAGGGTCTCACCGATCCGGGCAATCGCCGCACCATGCCGGCCAAGGAAAACCTGCACGACTTCGATACGTTCGCGATCGTCAAGAATGCATCTGCTGTGCGCCGCGCGCTGCCGTTTATGGTAGACGGTGAAATCAAGGCCTTCGCGCTCAACGACGAGGTGCTGGCATACAACCGCACGGGCAAGGATGGCGAGTCCGCGACGGTTATCATTAACCGTAGTCTGCGCAATTCGCACCGCGTGACGATTCCGGCGCTCGACGAATGCGCGAGTGACGTGATCAGCGGTCACGAGTGCGAGATCCACAACGGCACGGTCACGCTCGATTTGTATCCGCTGGGCTCGTCGATCATCTATCACCATGCCGAGCAGCGCTTGCAGGAGCCGCTCGATCACGGCGCGGGCGTTGTGTGCCATATCACCTCGGTACCGACCGATGACGGCAAGCCCGGCACGATCGGCGCACCCACGCGTCGCTTTATCGACCATCTGTCCGCTATGGGCATGCGCTACTGGCAGGTCCTGCCTGTCAACCCAACGGACTTCTTCCGCTCCCCTTACGCCGGGCCTTCGGCCTTTGCGGGCAATATTGACCTGCTGCCCGAGAGCCACGAGGAGCTGGCGGCCGACTTTGAGACTTGGAAGGCCCGTGGCGGCGAAGATGCCGATCCGCTCTACACCGCGTTTAAACATCGCAACGCCGATTGGCTCGAGAAATACTGCGTCTACATGGCCGTTAAGAAGTACTTTAAGGGCGAGTCGCGCCACGATTGGCCGACGGATGTCGCGCGCTACAACGAGCACCTGATTGACGACAAGCGTTTCCACGACGAGGCAGAGCTGCAGGCGTACATGCAGTACCGCTTTGACCTAGCCTGGTGCGAGCTCATGAACTACGCGCACAAGAAGGGCATCGAGGTCATCGGCGATATCCCGATGTATGTCTCGGACGATTCGGCCGATGCATGGAGCGAGCCCGAGAACTTCTGGTTGTCCGATACCGGCAAAGCGATTGAGATTTCCGGTGCGCCGCCCGACAACTTTGCGCCCGAGGGCCAGGTGTGGGGCAACCCGACGTTCCGCTGGGGCCACATGAAGCAGAACGGCTA
>URFP01000166.1:0-3402 GCA_900547235.1 uncultured Collinsella sp.
GCTGCAGCTTAAAGGTCGTCACCGTGGGGCCGGCGATCCAGCCGACCACGCGGGCACTGCGGCCAAACTCAAGCAAGGTGGATTGCAGTGACTCAGCGGTCTGCTCCAGCTCCTTGTCCGAAGACGCGGCGGAAGCCGACTGCGGGTTGGCATGCAGGATTTCGAGCGGCGGAAGCTTGAGGCCGTCCTCTTCTTCGCCCTCGTTATCTGCGGCGCCGTCGTCCACTCCCCCATCACGAGCCGCAGCCGATTCGATAGCACTCGTGGCAGACGCATCGGCAACCTTGGGATGCTTCAGGAAGTCGGGAATCTGAGGTGCGGCCGAGACGGGATTCACGGCAAACGGCGGCTCGGACTCGTCAATCTTATCGGGGTCGTCTTCCATCGAAAGCTGGCCGGTTACCTGGCCGCGCTTTGCATGGCGACGCGGCAGCAAAGTTGTCTTTGCGGTCTCAATCGGAGCCTCGTCGTCCTCGTCATCGCCCTCGGTAAGCTCAATCTCGCTATCGGACCAAGACGGGTCGGGCTCACTCGTATTGAGCTTAGGCGCGGCCTTGCCCTTCTTGACATGGCGACGCGGCAGCAGCGTGGTCTTGGCCCGCTCGGCTTCAACCGACTCGGATACGTCGACAAACGGGTCATCGTCCTCGTCGTCATCCAAAACCGGGTCGACATCGCCACCCATGACCGTGGTCACCGCGGCGTCAGTCCCCTTCTGGCGCAGAATGCTCAGGTGCGGACGAGCGACGCCGGGAACAGACAGGGCCTCTTCATCGCCCCACGGGCTCGCATTGACATCGGCACGTCGACGCTCGGCAAAATCGGCAGCGCGATCGCGTGCGGAGCGCAAAACGCCACCCACCGAAAAGCCGATAATGACCAAACCAACGACGACAAGCCCCAGCAAGACAACCATGGCGATAGGTTTACCCAGGGCGTTTTGCAAGGCACTTGCGATAAAGGCGCCAATGTAGCCGCCCGACACGGAAAGGTTCTGCGGCGTAAACATAAGGTCGCACGAATCGCTCGTGCCCGGCACCATCAGCGAAAGAATGGAGACGACGGCGATAAAGACCAAGGCGCCGCCCGCAACAGAGCGCACGTTGAGCGGCGAGTCCTCACCCAAAAAGAGCGTGGCGGCAAACAGCAAGATGACGATCGGCAGCACGTAGGCGCCCAGACCAAAGCCCAGGTGGTAGAAACCGGCAACCGCAGCAGTCACGGGCGCTGTTGCCGGAGAGATCACGGCAATGAAGGACGCGATCGCCAAAACGGCGATGACCACACCGGCGATATCGCGATTGGCCGAAGGCTCGACCAAGGGCTCAAAATCGTCGAAGTCTGCCTCATGGCCCTTATTGGCACGCAGATGGGAACCGGCACCCTTAGCAGATGCCGGCTGGTTGTTGGCTTTATTGCCCTTGGCGTTTTGTGCAGATCCGCGCGCCAAACTAAACCTCCATGACGACCGGAATGATCATCGGACGGGTGCGCGTACGGCTCCATATAAAGTTGGAGAGCGAATCGCGCACGGCCTTGCGAATGGCATCGGAGCCGCTGCTGGTAAAGCTAAACTTACCCTTCTCGATCGTCTTCATAATGGACGCGGAGGCATCCTCGGAGAACTGGTCGTCGATGGCAAACGAGACGCCGCGGCCCGAGAACTCGATGGCCTCGATCTTCTTGTGTTTGAGGGAGACGATGGCAACGGCCGTGACCATACCGTCGTTGGCGAGCTTCTGGCGATCGCGCAGGACGATGGGGTCGGTATCGCCGATACGCAGGCCGTCGACGTAAACGACACCGGACTCGACGGGCGTACCGCGCTTGACGATACCACCGCGCATCTCGAGCGTGTCGCCGTTATCGAGGATAAAGATATGATCGTCCTTGATGCCCATCTTGCGGGCCAGCTGCGCATGGGCGCGCAGATGCACGGCCTCACCGTGAACCGGCATAAAGTACGTGGGCTTGGCCATGGCCATCAGGAGCTTGAGCTCCTCCTGGCTACCGTGACCCGAGACGTGGACGAGAGCGCGGTTCTTATCCCACACGTCGCAGCCGAGCTTGGCCAGGCTGTTGACGACCTGCTGGACGGCCTTCTCGTTGCCAGGAACGGGAGTTGCCGAAAGGATAACGGTATCGCCCTCGTGGATGGAGAGCGTCTTGTGCTCGCCATTGGCCATGCGGGACAGGGCCGACAGCGGCTCGCCCTGCGAACCGGTGCACATGACGACAATCTTATCGTCGGGCAGGTTATCGATATCGAAGGCATCGATGATATCGGCGTCATCGATGTTGAGGTAGCCCAGCTCACGCGCCACGCGGGTGTTGGTGAGCATGGAACGACCGGTCACGACGACCTTGCGGCCGCACTTGCGGGCGGCGTCGCAGATCTGCTGCAGACGATGGATGTGGCTCGAGAACGACGCGACGAACACGCGGCCCGGAGCATTCTTGATGGCATGCAACAGATTGGGGCCAACCTCGGCCTCGGACTTAGTAAAGCCGGGGACCGTGGCGTTGGTGGAGTCGGACAGCAGCAGGTCGATGCCCTGCTTGGCAAAGCGGCTGATAGCGGCATAGTCGGGCGTGACGCCGTCGATGGGCGTCTGGTCGAGCTTAAAGTCGCCGGTGTGCATAACGGTGCCCTGGTTGGTGCGGATGAACACGCCCAGAGCGCCCGGGATGGAGTGCGTCATCGAAAAGAAGTCGAGCGAGATGCCACCCAAATTGACGTGGCTGCCGCCCTTGACCTCACGGAACTTGGGTGCACGAATGCGGAACTCGGAGAGCTTGCCCTCGATAAAGCCGAGCGTCAGCTTGCTCGAGAAGATGGGCACCTTGTTGTTGAGGTCCTGCAGCAGGTACGGAAGCGAACCGGTGTGGTCCTCGTGGCCGTGAGTGACGATGATACCGCGGAGCTTCTCCTCGTTCTCCAGAACATAGGTGTAGTCGGGAAGCACCAGGTCGATACCGGGCTGGGAGTCATCCGGGAACATAAGACCGGCGTCGACGAGCACCATGTCGTCGCCGCACTCGAAGACCGTCATGTTCTTGCCGATGCCGTCAAGACCGCCGAGCGGGATGATCTTCAAGGGAGATGATTTTTTAGCTGCCATAGGTTAGTGTGGTTTCCTTTCTTCGAAACGGGTCTGGAACAACCGACGGGGCGCTTCTGGCAAACCGACCGCCGGGAACGTACAAACATGCATCGCAGAGTCGATGCAATAACCACAGTATGATACCCATTTGCCCACCAACAGACCACCCATGCATGAAAGCCCCATCTGAACTGGTCTATCCCGCCGGTCTGGTCTCAGCGGGCCCGGCACGGGCTAAGTTTCCTGCTCTACAGTCCTGCGCAAGACGGAAAGCACATTAAGTGCTTTCCTTTGCGTG
>URFP01000167.1:0-3392 GCA_900547235.1 uncultured Collinsella sp.
ATCGCCGTGGCAGAGTCCGGCTCAATCAACGCCGCAGCTCAGCGCCTCTATACCGCTCAGTCCAACATCTCAAACGCCGTCAAAAGCCTAGAACAAGAACTCCATCTGGAGATCTTTACGCGCTCCAGCCGCGGCGTCACGCTCACCAACGACGGCACCGAGCTTTTGGGCTATGCGCGCCAGGTCGTAGAGCAGGCCGACATGCTCGAGGCACGCTATGAGGACGGTGGCACCCCGCAAGCCCGCCTCGCCATTTCCGCCCAGCACTACGCCTTTTCGGTCGAGGCCTTTGTCAACGTAGTCGAGCGCTGCCGCGACAGCAAGTTCGAGTTCATCATGCGCGAGACCACCACATCGCAGATCATCGATGACGTCCGTGCGTTTCGCAGCGATATCGGCATTCTGTATCTGGATGACTTTAACGCCCGCGTTCTGCAGAAGGCCTTCGCCGATGCCCGCGCAAGCTTCCATCCCCTCTTCGACGCGACGGTCCACGTCTTCGTTAGCGAGCGCCACCCGCTCGCACGCCGCCCTCAGCTGTCCCTTGCCGACCTCACGCCCTATACGCGCTACAGCTTTGAGCAGGGAACCTCAAACTCCTTCTATTACGCCGAGGAACCTTTTAGCTATATCCCTTGCGACCGCAACATACGAATCTCGGACCGCGGAACACTTACTAACCTACTTATCACGTCGAACGGTTACACCCTGTCGACCGGCGTCCTCTCCAATGAAATGCAATGGGGTATGGCATCGATCCCGTTAGCAGACGCCCCAACGATGCGCGTAGGCTATATCATGCACGACGAGCGCAAGCCCTCTCCCCTCTTGCAGCAATACCTCGACGAACTCAACCGCATCATCCATGCCAACTAACTGTCGGAAGACGGGGTAGAAATCGTAGATTGCTAGCCCCCGGCGGGCATGGCGCTACAATGGTCACTCACACGAAACGTACCCAACGAAAGGAAGCCCGTGAAGGTCATCATCTATACCGACGGCTCGGCCCGATCAAATCCGGGACGCGGCGGCTACGGCACCGTGCTCAAATACACCAACCCCGCCGGCAAGACCTTCACCTCCGAGCTTTCACGCGGCTACGCCAAGACCACCAACAACCGTATGGAGCTCATGGCGGTCATCGTGGCACTCGAGGCGCTCAACCGCCCCTGCGACGTCGAAGTCCATTCCGATTCGCAGTACGTCGTCAACGCCTTTAACAAGCACTGGATCGACGGCTGGAAAAAACGCGGCTGGAAGACCGCCAACAAGCAGCCTGTCAAGAACCGCGATCTGTGGGAGCGCCTGCTCACCGCAAAGAGCAAGCACAAAGTGGAGTTCATCTGGGTTAAGGGCCACGCCGGCCATGAGCTCAATGAGCGCTGCGACGAGCTTGCCACCACGGCGGCCGACGGCAACAACCTCGATATCGACGCCGGCTTTAACGAGAGCGACCTGTAACGGCGTTTTCGCACGCTATTTCCTGCCCCCTCGCGCTACACTCATCCTGTAAACCGAACGGCACGAGGGGGATACATGCTGCGTATAGCGACCATCGGCACATCCATGATTACCGACGACTTTATCCAGGTCGTCAACGCCAACGACCAAGCCGCGTTTGTGGGCACGCTTTCGCGCGATGCAGATCGCGGCGCCGCCTTCACCACTAAGCACGGCGGCGAGCGTAACTTCAGCGCACTTGACGAGCTTGCGTCCGCCGACGACGTCGAAGCCGTCTACATCGGCAGCCCCAATGCGCTCCACTACGAGCAGGCGCTCGCCTGTATCGCCGGCGGCAAGCACGTTATCGTCGAAAAGCCCTTTTGTGCCACCGAGGCGCAGGCGCTCGAGGTCTTTCGCGCAGCCGAGGCGGCGGGCGTCGTAGCCCTCGAGGCCATGCGCCCGCTCCATGACCCCGCCTTCCACGCCATCGAGGACGCCCTGGGCGAAATTGCGCCCATTCGTCGTGCATCGTTGCGCTTTGGCAAGTATTCTTCGCGCTACAACGAGGTTCTCGCGGGACGCGCCACCAATATCTTCGACTGCCACATGGCCTCGGGCTCCCTCATGGACATCGGCGTCTACACCGTCGAGCCCATGGTCGAGATTTTCGGCATGCCCTCCGGCCTTACGAGCATGGCTACTCTGCTCGACCCCGCCACGCGACAGCTCACGCACGGCCCCATCGACGGCTGCGGTTCCATCCTCGCCAGCTACGGCGGTGGCCGTATCTCCGTCGAGCTCGCGCACTCCAAAATAACGAATGACCTGCTACCCTCGCAGATCGAAGGCGAGCGTGGCACTATCCAGATCGACCATCTGTCCACGCCCCGCAATGTCCGCATCGACTATCGCGGCGATGTCGTACGCGGCTCGGCGACCGAGGCACCGCGCGAACAGGGCGACAACGGCCGCGTGCTCGACCTGCCCAAATCGAGCAACACTATGGAATACGAACTCACAGACTTTATCACCGCCATCGGCGGCATCGATAACGTTAAGGAAGAGATTTGGGAGACCCCGGCGGGACGTCACGAACTTGGCCACTACCGCGATGTCACGCTCGTCTCATTGCGCATCATGGATGCCGTGCGCCAGCAGGCCGGCATTACCTTCCCGTCCGACGCAGGCAAGCAGGCCTAGCGATGGGCTTCTTCGATGCGTTCTTCTCCAGCGTCACCGGCGGCAGTCGAGAGCCTCAAAAACCATCAAACATCGAGCTCGAGTTGCGCCGCAGGCTTACTGTGCTCGCAAGCGACGAGGCCACTCAAGACACTCCCCTGCGCTATTTCCTGCGCTGGGCGGGGCAAGTCCAGGGCGTTGGTTTTCGCTTTACCAACACCAACCTCGCGCAGGCACGCGCACTCACCGGCTGGGTGCGCAACATGGAAGACGGCTCGGTCGAGATGGAGATACAGGGAGCACCGGCAAACATCCTATCTCATCTCGAGGCGCTTCATGTCTCCTACGAGCGCATGGGAACGCGTTTTCGCCTCGTAGAAGCCCAGGCCCAAGCCCCACTTGCCAATGAAGACAGTTTCATTCCTCGTTATTAGTATTGTGTGCTAAATACGGTATCATTTACCTACGACCGTTGATAGAAAAGAGGCGAGGCGCATGGCGGTGCAAAGAAGGAATACCAGGCAGCGAAAGCTGGTTCTTGACGCCGTGCGCCAAAGTTATAACCATCCCACCGCCGACGAAATCTACAACGTCGTGCGCGCGCAGGATGACAAAATCAGCCGCGGTACGGTCTACCGCAATCTCAATCTCTTAGCCGACGCAGGGGAGATTCTCTCTATTAAGACGCCGGGCGGCAGCCGTTTCGATCGCACCATCGAGCCGCACGCACATATCATCTGCACCTCGTGCAGCCGCGTCATCGACGTGCC
>URFP01000168.1:0-3385 GCA_900547235.1 uncultured Collinsella sp.
GTTCCAGCAGCTCTGACGACGCTAAGGTCGAGAAGGTCGACGGCTCCAAGGAGTACGCGCTCGTCAAGGACGGTACGCTCACCGTCGGCACCTCTGCCGAGTACGCGCCGTTTGAGTACAAGGATGACAACGGCGACTACCAGGGCTTTGACCTTGAACTCATTAAGGCTATCGGCGATAAGCTGGGTCTGGATGTCGAGTACGTCAACAACGACTTCGACACGCTGGTTCCGGGCGTCGCTTCGGGCGCCAAGTACGACGTCGCCATCGCGGCTATCACTGACACGCCCGAGCGTGAGAAGGAAGTCACTTTCTCCGACTCTTACTACATGGACGATCAGGCTATCGTGACCAAGGTCGATAACACCGACATCACGGCCGACAACTTCAGCGAGAAGCTCAACAACGCCGACGCTACCATCATCGTCCAGTCTGGCTCGACCGCCGAGGCCTTTGCCCAGGAGAACTTCCCCAAGGCCAAGATTGTTCCCTACAAGGACGCCACCGAGTGCTTCAGCGCCCTGCAGTCCGATAAGGGCGACGCAGTAGTCACCAACCGCTCCGTTGCCAGCCAGCTGACCGCCGAGCAGTTCAACACCTGCCAGACCATCAAGCAGATTAGCACCGGCGAGGAGTACGCCATCGCCATCAACCAGGGCAACACCAAGCTCAAGGACGACATCAACCAGGCCATCAAGGACCTGACCGACGACGGTACCGTTGACGCCCTCATGGCTAAGTACAGCATCAAGTAAATTAATGCTTGATTGCGTGCGGGCCCTTTCCGTTTTGCGGAGAGGGCCTTTGCGCTTCTCTCGACGGACCGCGTTTCCGTCTTGTTTTGCCGGCAACTTCTACGATAGGAGCCACCTTGTCTCGATTGAACAAAGGGGCCACGGAGCAGCGTTTTTCACTGTCCGCCTTGCTCCAAAAGCTAGCCTGCGTCATGGCCGTGGCGCTCGCGCTGGTGTGCGCGGGGGCATATGCGCCCACGACCGCCCAGGCGCTTGAGACCGCAAAGATTACCGCCCGACCCAACACCGGTTCGGGCAGCGCTGTGGTCGGCGGCACCGAGACGCGCATTACCTGGGAAGTTCAGGCCGATGCCGACGAGGAGCTGAGCGGTCTTTCGCTGACGTTTGTCGACGGCGCGACGTTTGGTACCGATGACACGCGATTGACGATGCTCTCGGGCGAGGACCTCATGGACCGTACGCCCATGAAGCCCACGTGCAAGGCCGATGGCCAGACGCTCAAGATCGACTTTGGCGAGACGGCGCCTGCCGGCGGCTTTTTCCGTGTCGAGGTCTACGGCGTGACGTTCCCCGTCGAGGGCGGCGACGAGGCCTTTAGCGGAACCTACATCTTGGCTGACGGCTCGACCAAGAAGATCTCCAAGATTCCGTCGGTGGAGATCAAGGGCGTGACGGCATTCGATAACTTCCTGGCCGACCTTAAGGAGCAGCCGTGGATCGAGGCGTGGAACTCAAATATGTTCCTTCGCCTGTTCCTGAACCCGGTCATTTTGGTTCAGAGCCTGCCGATCGTATTCAAAGGCTTCCTCATGTCGCTCTCGATCGTGCTCGTGGCATTTCCGTTGGCCATTCCCTTTGGCTTTGCCTTGTCACTCATGCGCATCTCCAAGTCGCGCATCCTGCGTTGCCTTGCCGGCATCTATGTGAATATCATCCGCGGTACGCCGGCGTTCCTGCAGATCTACATCGCGTTCTTTGGCCTGCCGCTGGCCGGCGTCAAGGTTGACGATTATGTGCTGGGCGTCATCGTCATGGCCATGAACTCGTCCGCCTACCTGTGCGAGATCTTCCGCGCCGGTATTCAGTCGATCCCCAAGGGCCAGAACGAGGCCGCGCGCTCGCTGGGCATGAACGCCTTCCAGACGCTGCTCTACGTTATGATTCCGCAGACGTTCCGCAATGTCCTGCCTACGCTGACCAGCGAGTTTATCCTGCTTTACAAGGATACGTCGCTGCTCGCGGCCGTGGGCGTGGTCGAGATCGTCATGAACGCCCGTACCATTGTGGCCACGACGGGTTCCATTACGCCATATGTGGTTGCCGCGCTGTTCTACCTGGTCATCACCCTGCCGCTTGCTCGCTTGGTGAGCGGTCTTGAGGCGAGGCTTCTGGGGACGGCCGAAACCAAGAAGAAGCGTCCCGCCAAGAGCGCTGGACAGGTCGTCGCGACGCCCGCCGACCACATCGCCGGTCTGTAAGGAGGTCCTATCATGAGCGAAACCAATAACTCGAACGAGGTCGTCGTCAGCATCAAGAACCTCCAGAAGGCCTTCGGCGATAACGTGGTCCTGCGCGACATCGATCTGGATGTGCACAAGGGCGAGGTCGTCGTTGTCTTGGGTCCCTCGGGCTCGGGCAAGTCGACGATGCTTCGCTGCATCAATCGTCTGGAGCATCCCACGAGCGGCTCGATTGTCGTTGAGGGCGTGGACGTGTGCGCCAAGGGCGTGGACCTCAACAAGGTACGTACGCATCTGGGCATGGTGTTCCAGCAGTTCAATTTGTTCCCGCACCTGTCAGTCAAAAAGAACGTCATGCTCGCACAGCAAAAGGTACTCAAGCGCAGCAAGGAAGAGGCCGAGAAAATCGCTATCGAGGAGCTGACCAAGGTCGGTCTTGCCGAGCGCATCGACTTTATGCCGAGCCAGCTCTCGGGTGGCCAGCAGCAGCGCGTTGCCATCGCCCGCGCCCTGTCGATGAACCCTCACGTCATGCTCTTTGACGAGGCCACGTCGGCGCTCGACCCCGAGCTGGTTCGCGACGTTCTTGGCGTTATGCGCGATCTTGCACGTGACGGTATGACCATGATCGTGGTGACCCACGAGATGGGCTTTGCTCGCGACGTCGCCGATCGCGTCGTCTTTATGGACGGCGGCGTTATCGTGGAAGAGGGTACGCCGAGCGAGGTCTTCGACCACCCCAAGAGCGAGCGCACCAAGGCGTTCTTGGGAAATATCTCGTAGCCGCTTTATATGACTGACATAACAGAAAACGGGAGCCGGATGTGATCCGGCTCCCGTTTTTGTTGGGATGCGAATGTGTTTTGGTGCAGAGCTCGTTATGGGCGGAGCTCATTGCCGCTAGGCGAGCTCGGCTCCAAGGGCGCGGCAGGCCGCCTCGCCCTCATCGTCGGGAGCGTCGTAGCAGATGACGGAATCGACGACGTTGACGCCCGCCTCGTCGGCGTCGGCCTTCCAGTTGTCCATCCACTCGCCCTCGGCCCACGAATAGGAGCCAAAGAGGACGACCTTCTTGTCGCCGAGAACCTCCTTGACCTCGTCCCACATCGGCTGGAACTCATCGTACTCGAGTTCCTCGGAGCCCATGGCGGGGCAGCCGAAGGCGAAGGC
>URFP01000169.1:0-3359 GCA_900547235.1 uncultured Collinsella sp.
GCCTTAACCGTCGCTATGGCCCGGTCGAGTGCTTCTTGGACCACGAGAATCCCTTTAGGCTGCTCATCGCGGTACTGCTCTCGGCTCAGACGACCGACGCGCAGGTCAACAAGGTGACGCCGCAGCTGTTTGCCCAGTGGCCCACGCCCGAGGCCATGGCAGGGGCGAGCGTGGCCGATGTGGCGGACACCATTAAGTCGCTCGGCTTTTATAAGAGTAAGGCCAAGCATGCCGTGGAGGCCGCGCAGATGATCGTTGCCGACTACGGCGGCGAGGTACCGGCCGACATGAAGGAGCTTGTAAAGCTGCCGGGCGTGGGACGCAAGACGGCGAACATCGTGCTCAACGTGGGATTTGGCATCGTTGAGGGCATCGCGGTGGATACGCACGTCAACCGCATCGCGCACCGCCTGATGCTGAGTCCCAAGACGCACGCCAAAGAGCCGCTCAAGACCGAGCAGGATCTGCTCAAGATTTTGCCGCACGAGTATTGGGAGTCGGTCAATCACCAGTGGATCACCTTTGGCCGCGAGATTTGCGATGCCCGTAAGCCCAAGTGCGACGAGTGCCCGCTGGCGGATTTGTGCCCCAGCGTGCGCGTAACGGGATAGGGCCCGGCGCGTTTTGCCGGCGTCCGAAGGCTTTGGCCAATGTTGCGCAACACATTTGGGCTGCGAAGGCTCAATATGATGGCGACAGATGCCGTTTGTTGTGAGGGGATGCCCGAGTATGTTTTGCACCAAGTGTGGCTCTGAGATGCCCGACGGAACCGATTTTTGCACGAACTGCGGGGCGCGCATGGGCGCCACTTCTCCGGCGGCCGCGCCCGCCGAGCCCGCGCCGATGCCGGCGGTAGGAATGCCTCCCGTGCAGAAGAGGTCGCATAAGCGAGCGGTGATTATCGGCATATGTGTAGCGGGCGTGCTGGTGGCCGGTGGCGCTGCGCTGGCGCTGACCGGCGTGTTGGGACCGCTTGGGCAGGGTGGCTCATCGCAGATTACGGTGCTTGGGTCCGACGAGGGTTCGGCCGAGCACAAGGACAAGGGAAGCGCCAAGGAGAAGCCTGCCGAAGGGCAAGAAGAGCCGGAAGAGCCCGAGCAGACGGGCAGCAGCGTAAAGGTCGACCTCAATGACCAGGCAACCTATGCCGCCGCGAATCTGTTTCTGTCGAACTTTACGGAGGAACACTTCGATCGGGACTGGTATCAGGCGGGCGGCTTCGATTCGACTGACGGACTTTCTGATGACGAGAAATACAAGCTGGTCAAGTTTATCTGGTGCCATTTTATTGACAACGCGCCGTATCGAATCGAGAAAGGCGACTACGACAACGGTAATCGCCAGCGTGTGGCGACTGATGTGGTCAATAGGGAACTCAACCGCTTGACGGGCCTGACGCTTTCCGATGCCGATATGACTTATGACAGAACGCCGGAGGGGCAGGCGATTCCTGATTCGGCCGAAGCGCATGACGGGTACTTGTATCTGAAACAGGAATACGGCCAGGGAAATTACAACCCACCGTGTGCCATCGTTACGGGCGCGACTGACCTTGGCGACAACATCTACGAGCTCACCTATGAGGTCTACAGTGCTGGCGGTATGCTACTTCCTTCCGACATCCCCGAGAGCACCTACGGCCTGCCAAAGGACCAGTTCATCGCCGCAATTCAAGCGAACGCATCCATGGGCCGTACCGAGACTTGCACGGTCCGCGTCGTGCAGGGTGACGGCGCTCCGACCTTCACGCTGCTTAAAATGGGTGTCTACGACTAGACTCGGCGTATAGCTCACTCTGATAGCGCCAGGCGGCTCGTCCGTCTGGCGTTTTTTGCGGGGCTGGACGTACGCTTGAGCTGGAGTCCTCTCCATGCGCTACCATGACAGGCAACGAATTTGACGAACGACCCGCCGAGCTTGCCCCGGCGGGCTTTTGGCGTTGCAATGCCGGAGGAACAGCATGCTCATTCACCGTATAGCCGCGCAGCTCTATACTGCCGAGGCGCTGCAGACCGTCGAGGCCGGGCTCGATTCTGGCGAGGACGTGACGCTGGCCGTGTCTCAGTCGGGTCGCACGCTTATGGCGGCCGCCCAGTTTGCGCGTCGTCCGCGCCCCACGGTCTACATCGTGAGTGGCGAGGATGCGGCCGATCGCGCCGCACGCAGTCTAGCCGCCTACGTGGGCCTGGCGCACGTGTGCCGCTTTCCCGAGCGCAAGGACTATCCGTGGCGCGAGCAGGCGCCCGACGACGCCGTGGTGGCGCAGCGCTGCGAGGCGCTCGGGCGCATCGTGCGCGGGGACAATTGCATCATGGTCGCCTCGGCCCGCGCACTGCTGCGCTGCGTGCCGCCGGTCGAGAGCCGCTACTGGGAGTCCACTACTTTTGCGGTGGGCGAGGAGATTCCCTTTGACGAGGTGCCGCAGCGTCTGGTGGGCATGGGCTATACCAATGCCGGCGCCGCCGACGCGCCCGGCCTGTTCCGTGTGCACGGCGACACCGTCGAGGTATTCCCCGCGCAGGAGAAGGCGCCCGTGCGCATTGAGTTTTTCGGCGACGAGATTGACCGCATCCGCCGCATGGTGAGCTCCACAGGCCAGACCATCGGCAACGAGGACAGCATCGAGATTTTCCCCTGTCGCGAGCTCGCGCTCACCGACGACGCCGTCCACAACATGCATGTGGCGCTCTACCGCGCCAGCCAGGACGACAGCAAGTTAGCGGCGCTGCTCGAGATGGTGGATGCGCGCATCGTCACGCCTGAGCTCGACCGCTTTTTGCCGGTGATGTACGGTCAGACCGTGAGCCCGCTGTCGCACGTGAGCGGCAAGGCGCTCGTGGTGCTGTCCGAGCCGCGCTCGCTGTTCGACGATTGCCTGCGCGCCTACGAGGATATCGAGACGCGTGCCGGCGAGGCGGGGGTCGACCGTCTGGACGGCCTGTACGTGCGTGCCCAGCAACTCGACTTTGGTTCCCAGCAACGCCTGAACTATGTGAGCCTCATCCGTGCCGGCGGTGCGGTGACGGCCGAGCTCAAGATTGAGCAGCCCGCCATCGCAGGATCGGACAACCGCTTTATGACGCGCATCCAGGAGGTCGTGGGCAAGCGCTATGCCTGCGTGTTTGCCATCCCCGACCGCGGCGCGCGCGAGTCGATGGAGCTCACTTTTGGCGACGAGGGCATTACCTTTGAGGAATCGCTGACCGCGGCGCCCGAAAATGCCGGCGCTATCGGCGAGCGCGTACGCGTGGCAGCGGCGGATTCCGCCGACCGTGCCGCACGCCAGGAGGCCCATGCTTCCATTCGTGACCGCAAGGCCGATGCGCTCAACGCCCGCTCGCTCGAGGCGGGTGCCGCCC
>URFP01000170.1:0-3343 GCA_900547235.1 uncultured Collinsella sp.
TGGTGTGCGCCTGGGACTCACCGGCAAAAGCGGTCTCGAGGTTCTTCTTGGTTTGAGAGTTCTCAAAATCCATAGGTGTACTTCCCTTCAACACATGCCGCCCATAGGCTTTGAGCGGCCTTGCCCTTAGGATGCCCCCATGACGAAAATTTAAACCTTACAATCCTGTTCTTCAGATTCGGGTAGGCTACACGCTTAGCCAGCGGTCGCCCTCCACGCGGCAAAAGCCCTCACGCTCCAAGTCGGCCAAAATGCCTGCGACAAGATCGCGGTCGACCGGCTCGCGGCCTGCCGCCGCCTCCATTTCGTTGACACCCGCCACGGCCTCGGCGAGCGTGATGCCCGCCGGCCGCCCATCGCGCGCAGCCAGCAGCATGCGCACAATATGGGCGCGCTTTTGACGGCGCGAGCCCTCAAACTTGGACTGACGGCTATAGCTCGCCGAGCGCCTGGACGGATTGGGCAGCGTCTTCTTAAGATACGCGCCATAATCCAGCAGCGCGTAATACCATGCGCGCGGTGTGTCGGCATCATCGAGCGGCACGGCAAAGGGAGCGATCTCATCCGCCGTCGCGCCGGGAGCCGCCGGACAGGCGGCCTGAATCAGCGGCACCAGTTCGCGATCGGGAACAGCCGGCACGTCGGGAAAGAAATGATGCAGAAAGACCGTGCGCACGTTGGTCTCCAGATACACGCCCGGAAGATCGAACGCAAACGAGCGGATTCCCTGCGCCGTCGCCGGACCAATGCCGGGCAGCGCGACCAGATCGCGCGTCTCGCGCGGAAACTCCCCATCCCAGTCCTCAACAACGCACTGTGCGGCCCTGTGAAGAGCCAGAGCACGACGGTTGTAGCCCATGCCCTGCCAAGCGTCCAAAACATCGGAAGGCGCGGCCTGGGCAAGCGCCTGTACGGTCGGAAAGCGATCGAGCCACGCCGGCATGCGCGTCTCCACACGCGGCACCTGCGTCTGCTGCAACATGACCTCGGAAAGCCAGATGATATACGGGTCGCGCGTGCGGCGCCACGGAAGGTCGCGATAACGCAGGACCCCTTCCGATCGAATCATCGAACGAAAGGGGTCCTGAATCATGGCTACACTCCTTGTGCGGCGCTATTCTTCCCGGCAAGCGCACGCACAGGTGGCGTACTCGGGAAACGCATCGCGGTCGGCGAACTTGGAATCGACGGCCGGGAACTGGCGGCGAGCGACGATATCGCCCAGCGAAACGGAATCGAGGTAGTCGCGCATCAGCGCCTGAGCTCCGGCCCACAGGGAATGATAGCAGCACGTACCCATGCGCGCACAGTCGCCATCGGGCGCAGTGCAATCGTTCATGACCATGGGGCCCTGAACGGCCTCGACGACCTGTCGGATGGTGACATCGTCGGGGCTGACCCTAAGACGCATGCCGCCATGGACGCCACGCAGGCTCTCCACAATACCGGCCTGAACCAAACCATGCTGGATCGAACGGGCAAACGAATACGGGACATTGACCTCTTCGGCGGCAGTGCGAACAGAAAGCAGACGCTCCGGGTCCTCGGCAAGCATCGCGAGCATGCGAAGGGCGTAATCAGTCTTCCTCGATATGTCCATTTTTTCCCTTTCAAGGAATAGGAGCAGCTCGAACGAGCTCCGGGGCCGAGCTTACGTCGAGACGTCAATGACCGTATGGACGCCCAAATAGCAAAACGGGTGCCCACTGAATGCCGTGTTTGAAGCCTCTTGCATCAAAAACGGCCCACAGTGCAATTCAGTATAACCTAACCCCCTGCTTCGTTGAACTGGTATTGCGCAACAAACGCCTTGTTTGAACACATGTCTCAAACGGAACTTGTCCGGGAATTGGAAGGATTTGCTTCTGGGCGAAAGGAGCCGATGGGATCGAGGTCCTATCAAACGCAAAAAGCCACGTCCGAAGACGTGGCTTTAATTGCGTTGGCGGGAAGTACGGGGCTCGAACCCGCGACCTCCGACGTGACAGGCCGGCGCTCTAACCAAACTGAGCTAACTCCCCAGGCAGTCGTTCGCGTTTGTTTCCGCTCGCGTGCGCTGCGGGGATTAGTATACACAGAAGTCTGTCCGGCGCGCAACAACTTTTTTGAAAAAATTTTTGGGGCCATCCGGGAGGGTCTCCGGGGCCGGGGGCGGGGGTTAAGTTTGCTGCTCTACAGTCCTGCGCAAGACGGAAAGCACATTAAGTGCTTTCCTTTGCGTGCGGAACTCGCGACAAACTTAACCCCCGCCCCCGGCCCCGGAGACCCTCCCTGCCGTCACTTTGTTCGAAGACTTTGTTGCTCGCCGCTTCGCGGCTCGAGGTCCCCGTTCTCCTCGGCGGGGTTGTCTGATGGTCTTGTTGAACTTCGGCCTTTGGCTCAAAGAAAAACGGGGGATGCGATCTGCATCCCCCGTTTTTGTTGCGGTTACTCTAAGTCAATAAATTTGGTGCTTATGACATGGCCGTCTTTGACGAGCATTCTGGCCATGGTGGGGCCTCGGCTGCCTCTGGGGTAGCTGGCGCTGCCCGGGTTGAGGACTATGCAGCGGCCTACTTGAGCTTCTTTGGTTACGTGGGTGTGGCCGTTGATGGCTACGTCTACGGATCCCACGGGGAGGTCTTCGCGGTAGTGGGCTACGGCGAATTTGAGTCCTTCGTAGGTGAAGAGGGCCAATCGATCCACGTCGGGCCCATAATCGCGGTAGTAGTCGTTGTTGCCCAGCACGGCTCGCACGGGGGCGATAGTGCACAGGTGCTCATAGTCCATCTCGGACGTTAGGTCTCCCGCATGGATGATCAGATCTGCGCCCTCCAGCTCGTCCAAAAGCGCGGGAGAGAGATAGCCGTGGGTGTCCGAGATGATGTCGATGCGCTTGGCGTCTGCACTGTTCATGGGATCCCTTTCGCAAAACCGGTTCGATATCCAACATCTACATACAAAAAGGCCCCACGGCTCCGCAGACTTTTTTGGGTCTACAGGGCTGCGGGGCAAATGTTCTATAGGCTCAGGGCCTTCTTGAGCGGCACGACGCGACGGCGCGAAACCGGCACGCGCTCGTCAACGCCGGTAATGCCCAGCTGGATGGCGCCCGAGGGCACCGTCTCCACATCCGTGACGCACGCCAAGTTCACGATGTAGCGGCGATGCACGCGGAAGAAGCCAAAATCGCACAGCTTGGCCTCGAACTGTGCCAACGAGGTCGTCGATAGAAAACGATCGTCGATGGTGTAGATACAGGAGTAATCGTCCTTGGCCATGATAAAGCGGATATCGTCCACGGGAATAAGCACCTTGCGGCCGCCCTTTTCCACCGGGATGCGCTCGATGGTCACCTTGCTGT
>URFP01000171.1:0-3325 GCA_900547235.1 uncultured Collinsella sp.
GATAGGCCTTGCCCTCGTCCCAAAGCTTCTGGGCGGCCTGCTTGTACAGGTCCAGACGCTCGGTCTGGGCGTAGGGGCCAAAGTCGCCGCCTACCTCGGGACCCTCGTCCCAGTCCAGGCCCAGCCAACGCATGGCGCGCAGGATAATCTGCGTGTTCTCGTCGGTGGAACGGGTGGGGTCGGTGTCGTCGATGCGCAGGATGAACGTGCCGCCGTTTGCACGGGCGAAAGCCCAGTTATAGATAGCGGTGCGGGCGCCGCCGATGTGCAGCTTGCCCGTCGGTGAGGGTGCAAAGCGGACGCGAACGTCTGATGCCATGGAAATCTCCTCGATTGCAGGATGGATGTCTAACCGCATCAGTATAAAGCATCAACGCAACCTCCGCACAAAGGGCACCGACCCACTCATTGGGGACAGACTTAAATGACCAGTCTTTGGGCAACCTGTCGGCACTTAGGCAAGGCTGGTCATTTAAGTCTGTCCCCAATGAGTAGGTGCGGAAAGGGTGTGAATGTTTGATTTACGCGCTATGATGTGCCCTTGCATAGAGAGCCCGGCGGAATGGTAACGGTCGCCGGGACACGTTTTTGAAAGGACAATCATGTCAGAAGAACTTCGTTCCATCCCGCCCCAACACGGGTCCTTTGTTTTTACGTCGGAGTCGGTGACCGAAGGTCATCCCGATAAGATCGCTGACCAGATCAGCGACGCCGTCCTCGACGCAATCCTCGCCAAAGAAATAGAGCTCCAGGAGCAGGGCTACATCGCCCCCAACGGCGTGCCTGCCAACGTTGAGAACGTCCGTTGCGCCTGCGAGACCCTCGTGACCACCGGCACTGTCATCGTCGCCGGCGAGATTCGCACCCAGGCCTACGTCGACGTACAGGAAATCGCCCGCGGTGTTATCCGCCGCATCGGCTACAACCGTGCCAAGTTCGGTTTTGACTGCGACACTTGCGGCGTTATGAGCCTCATCCACGAGCAGTCGCCCGATATCGCCCAGGGCGTTGACGAGTCCTTCGAGACCCAGACCGGCGCTACCACCGACCCGATCGACCTGATCGGCGCCGGCGACCAGGGCATGATGTTCGGTTATGCCTCCAACGAGACCAAGACCCTCATGCCCATGCCGCACTACCTGGCGAGCCGCCTGGCCGAGCGCCTGGCCGCCGTGCGTCACGACGGCACCCTCGCCTATCTGCGTCCCGACGGCAAGACCCAGGTCACCGTGCGCTACGAGGAAGGCAAGCCTGTCGAGGTCACTACCATCGTCATCTCCACGCAGCACGCCGCAGAGATCGAGGACATGGGCAAGATCAAGGCCGACCTCATCGAGCACGTCATCACCCCGGTCATGGCTGCCGAGAACATGCCGTGGGACAACGCGGACATCTATGTGAACCCCACCGGTCGCTTTGTCGTAGGCGGCCCCATGGGCGACACGGGCCTCACCGGCCGCAAGATCATCGTCGACACCTATGGCGGCTACGGCCGTCACGGCGGCGGCGCCTTTAGCGGCAAGGACTGCACCAAGGTTGACCGCTCCGCCGCGTATGCCGCGCGCTGGGTCGCCAAGAACGTGGTCGCCGCCGGTCTGGCCGACCGATGCGAAGTCGAGCTTGCCTACGCCATCGGCGTTTCCAAGCCCCTCTCAATCATGGTCGACACCTTCGGTACCGCGCATGTTGCCGAGGACAAGATCGTCGAGACCGTTGAGAAAACCTTCGACCTGCGCCCGGGCGCCATCATCCGCGACCTAGACCTGCGTCGCCCCATCTACGAAAAGACGGCAGCCTACGGTCACTTCGGCCGAGAAGACGCCGACTTCACCTGGGAAAAAACCGACCGAGTCGAAGAACTCAAAGCAGCCTGCGGCCTGTAAGCTAACGAGAAAAGCCACAGCCAAATAGAAACGCACCAATAGAAGTACCGGCTCCAACCGGTACTTCTATTTTATTAATCCGGTGGTGAAGATATATCGATATGAGCCCACGCTGCGTCACCAGCTAATGAATTTTGCAGCATGCGCACTTCTACCATGTATCCTTAGTCCCGAGGGGCGGGGCATAAGGTTGATCGCGAGTTCCGCACGAGCCGGAGAGCACTTAATGTGCTCTCCGTGCGAGCAGGACTGCCCGAGCAGGCGACCTTATGCCCCGCCCCTCGGGACGACGAGACAAGGCAAAGGAGCAGCCATGGCAGGCAAGCCGCAAACACTAGCTACGACCTCGGCATTCGAGATCTTGGGCCCCGTCATGGTCGGCCCCAGCTCATCGCACACCGCCGGCGCCCTGCGCTGCGCCCAAGTTGCCGCCAGCCTGCTGGAAGGCCGCATCACTAAGGTCACCTTTGGCCTGTGGAACTCCTTTGCCCACACCTACCGCGGCCACGGCACCGATCGTGCGCTCGTCGCGGGCATCCTGGGCCTCGACACCGACGACGAGAACATCAAGCAGGCCTTCGACCTCGCACGCGAGCAGGGCCTCGAATATCACTTTGAAATTAAGGGCGACGACGCCTCCATCCACCCCAACACCGTCGACATCGACATGGTCGACGACACGGGCGCCACGGCACAGGTCCGCGGTGAAAGCCTGGGCGGCGGCAAGATGCGCATCAGCCGCATTAACGGCGTCGGCGTCGACATCTCGGGCATGTACTCCACGCTCTTCGTGGCGCACCAGGATGTTCCCGGCGTGCTCGCCGCGCTCACGAACCTGCTCGCTTACGTACACGTAAACATCGCCTTCTGCCGCACCTACCGCACTGAGGTGGGCGGCCAGGCCTACTCCGTCTTTGAGACCGACGGCGCGCCCGACGACACCGTCGTCCCTATGCTGCGCAAGCTCGACAATGTCGATTACGCGACCTTTATCGAGCTCCCCGGTTCTGCCTCGTCGCTCTCTCCCGGCGTCTCAGCAAAGGAAATCTTCGACGACGGCGAGCAGCTGCTCGATGCGTGCGAGGAACTGGGACTCAGCATCGGCGCCGTCATGGCCCTGCGCGAGGCGCGTCTGACCGGCGAGGCCCACGCCGTCGCCGCCATGCGCCGCGTGCTCGACGTCATGCGCGAGGAGACCACGGCGCCTATCGTCAATCCGCAGCGCTCGCTCGGCGGGCTTATCGGCGGCGAGGCCAAGCTTGTCGATGCCACCGGCCGCAACGACCTGAGCTCCAATTTAATGGGCGCCGTCCAGACTGACGCCGTGGCCCGCGCCATGGCCGTGCTCGAGCGCTCGGCCACGATGGGCGTAATCGTTGCAGCTCCGACGGCAGGATCCGCGGGCGTCGTCCCCGGCTGTGTGCTGGCACTCGCCGACCACC
>URFP01000172.1:0-3281 GCA_900547235.1 uncultured Collinsella sp.
TCCTTTGCAATCTTTAAACGCGACATCAAGCGATTGATCGTGAACCCCGTCGCCCTGGTGGTTACCCTGGGCGTGTGCGTCATTCCCTCGCTGTATGCCTGGTACAACATCGTTGCCAACTGGGATCCGTACGGAAATACCCAGGGCATTAAAATCGCCATCGCCAACAACGATCAAGGCACCCAAAACGACTTGGTGGGCGAGCTCAACGCGGGCGATAAGGTGGTCGACCAACTCAAGGAGAACGACCAGCTGGGCTGGACCTTCGTCGACTCGGCGGCAGATGCCAAAGAGGGCGTCGAAAGTGGCGAATACTATGCTGCCATCGTGATTCCCAAGAACTTCTCCGACAATCTCGTCTCGATGCTCGATGGCAATTACCATCAGCCGAAGCTCACCTATTACGTCAACGAGAAAAAGAGCGCCATTGCGCCCAAGGTCACCGATACCGGTGCCAACACCATCGAGGAGCAGATCAACTCTGAGTTTGTCTCCACGGTGGGCGAGACCGTCGCGGGCATTGCCAAAGATGCTGGCATTGACCTTAAAGACAAGGCAACCCAGACCCAGGATTCGCTGGCGGGCTCGGTGTCCGAGGCGTCTGATACCCTGGGCGAAGTACGTGATTCCATCGGCGACATGAACACCGCCATCGACAAGACAAGCAGCTCGATTGCTTCGGCCGATGCGGCACTTGCCGGTCTGCAGGGTCAGGCGCCGTCGCTGACGCAGGCGATCTCCCAGGGCAACGACCTGCTGGGCGAGGCTCGCGCCACGGCGGGTAACTCCATCACCTCGCTCTCCAAGGCGCTCTCGGGAGGCAGCCTTGCACTCACCAAGACGTCAGCCTCCGCGAACGCTGCGATTGGCAAGCTGACGGGCGCGGTCACATCTACGACCACCCGCATCGACAACTCGCTCGAGTCTCTCCAAGCGACGATTGACCACAACAGCGCTGTCATCGAGCGCCTGCAGATTCTCGCTAACGATACGTCGACGGGGTCGGCGGACGCCGACGCGCTCATCGCATCGACCATCAATTCGCTTCGCGAGCAAAACCAGAAGCTGCAGAGCATCAAGGATGGCCTCTCTGCGCAGTCGAGCGCCATGGCAAACGAAGCTACGGCAATCTCGAACGCGAGCAACGCACTCAACGCGGCAATTCAGACCGGTACGGCTAACCTCGGTCAGGCTCAGACCGATTTGGGACAGAACGCACTGCCGAAGGCTTCGAGCGCGCTTGACTCCTTTGCCGCCGTTTCGGGCGATTTGACCGGCATTGTATCGGGTATGACCCCCACGATAGCGAGCGCGCGCGGCACGCTGGCGCAGCTCGATGCCACGCTCAAGCAGGCAAAGACCACGCTGTCCCAAACCGACGCCTCCCTTGCCAAGGTTCAGGACAAGCTCGCGACCGCCGCCAATGACATTGCGGCGTTGCAGACCTCTGAGTCTATGGGCGAGTTAGCCGACCTTATGGACGTCGACGTCAATGACGTGGCAGATTTCATGGCATCTCCGGTTGAGCTGACATCCAAGTCAATCTATCCGGTCAAGAGCTTTGGCTCGGGCATCGCGCCCTTCTACACCAATCTGGCGCTGTGGGTAGGCGGCTATGTGCTCATCGCTATCTACAAACTCGAGGTCGACCGCGAGGGCATCGGTAGCTTTACGGCGCGTCAGGGCTACTTTGGCCGCTGGCTGCTCCTGGTGATCCTGGGCGCGTTGCAGGCCATCATCGTTACGGTAGGCGACCTAGTCATTGGCGTTCAGTGCGTCAATCCGCTGCTCTTTGTGCTGGGCGGCATCGCTATCTCGTTCACCTACGTCAATATCATCTATGCGCTGTCCACCACCTTTAAGCATATCGGTAAAGCCATTGGCGTCATCCTCGTCATTGTGCAGATCCCCGGCTCGTCGGGCATGTATCCCATCGAGATGATGCCCGGCTTCTTCCAATGGCTGCATCCGCTGCTGCCCTTCACTTATGGCATCAACCTGCTGCGCGAGACCGTCGGTGGCATGTATTCGTTCAACTACCTGTTCAACCTGTGCATCCTGGGCGTGTTCCTTGCCATCGCGCTCTTTATCGGTCTGCAGCTGCGCCCGTTGCTGCTCAACCTCAATCTGCTCTTTGATAAGCAGCTTTCCACGACGGGCCTCATGATCTGCGAGTCCAACGACCTACCGCGCCAGCGCTATTCGCTGCGCACGGCCATGCGCGTCATGCTCGATTCGGATTCGTACCGTCGCGAGCTGCTCGATCATGCCGTGGCGTTTGAGCATCGCTACCCGTACTACATCAAGGGCGGTTTTGCCGCCGTGGTAGGCGTGCAGGTTCTGCTCTTTGTGCTTTCGACGGTGCTCGATATCGACAATAACGGCAAGATCATCCTGCTCGTTATCTGGATTATCTCGGTCATTGCCATCTGCGGCTGGCTCATCAACATCGAGTACATCCGTGCAAGCCTCAACACCCAGATGCGCATCTCGGCGCTTTCGGACGAGGACTTGCGCCGCGAGATGCGCGAGCACACGGCTGCCATCCCTGCCGCCCGTCGCATGTTTGGTCTCAACGCCAGCGAGCGGGGCACCAAGGACAGCGAACAGCCCACGAGCCGTCTGCCGCATATTGGTGCGCATCGTAAATCTCAGGGCAGCGACAGCACAGCTACAAATGATGGAGATACCACCCTGCTTGGCAAGCACTCTAAAGGAGGTGAGGCATAAATGAAGAACATCCTGCACCTGTTTAAGCGTGATGTCCAAAACGTGTCTCGCTCCGTGATCGGCATGGTCGTCGTGATGGGCCTCATTATCGTGCCGTGCCTGTACGCGTGGTTTAACATCGCCGGCAGCTGGGATCCGTACGGCAATACCGGCAACCTTAAGATTGCAGTGGTCAACACCGATGAGGGCTACGAGAGCGACCTGATTCCCGTCGAGATCAACGTGGGCGAAAACGTGACGGCGACCCTGCGCGGTAACGAGAACTTTGACTGGGTTGTCCTCAACGACCGCGATAAGGCGATTGAGGGCGTTAAGTCGGGCACATACTATGCCGCTGTCGTTATCCCCAAGACGTTTAGCGCCGACATGATGACGCTTTTCTCGACCAACGTGAAGCACGCCGACATCGAGTTCTACGAAAACCAGAAGGCTAACGCCATCGCCCAGATCGTGACCGAAAAGGGTTCGAGCGCCGTCCAGAGCCAGGTGAATGAGACCTTTACCAAGACCATCACGACCATCGGCCTTAAGACCGTGTCCAGCCTGCTCGA
>URFP01000173.1:0-3259 GCA_900547235.1 uncultured Collinsella sp.
GGCCATCAACGGCGAGGTTGTTGCCGCCGCGTGGCTCGGCTTCCCCGTTGCCTACGTTTTTGCCATGTGCTGCGACTGGTTTGTCGCCAGCCCGCTCGCCAAGGGTTTCGCCTTTAAATTCCTGGTCACGCCGGGCAAGAGCTCGCCGATTGCCATGACGCTCGCCGTCAGCTCCTGCATGGTCGTTCCTATGGTCATCATCATGTCGCTCTACGGTGCGTGCGAGGGCCTGTTCCACATGCCCGGCGGCCCGCTCGCCAACCTGCAGCTGCTGCCGATGATGTGGCTCGTTAACATTCCGCGCAACTTTATCATGGCCCTGCCCTGGAACCTGCTGGTGGCCGGTCCGGTTGCTCGCTTTGTCTTCCGCCGCGCCTTCCCCATGGGCACGGTCTTTGCCGAGCCGCACATGGAGCTCGTGCGCATGCCGGGCGCTCCCGTTGCCGATGCCGTCAATGACGTTGCCGAGAGCATGGACGCCGAGCCCGCCTGCTAGACAGCAGCTCAAAACCAAACCGCCAAACGGACCCGAGCAATTCCTTTTTTGTAGACGTTGTCGCGCGGCTACGGGCAGGAAAGGTCCCAACGGTTAACATATACTCCATATGGGTAAAGAGACCAAAGCGCTGCCGCGGGCGGCGCTTTGCGTTTGAAAAAACTAGCTCGTCTAAGAGGAACTAGCATGTTAGACCGTTTTACCGATCGCGCGCGCAAGGTCATGTCCATGGCCAAGCAAGAAGCGCTCGATCTTCACTCAAATAAGGTGGGTACCGAGCACCTGCTGCTCGCACTCGCCAAGGAGGACGAGGGCATTGCCGCCGAGGCACTGCGTTCGCTCGATATCTCCTACGACGACATCATGGATACTCTTAAAGAGGTCCAGACCACGGTTCCCGAGCCCAGTGAGGAGACCGAGGCGGCCAAGCTCGCCTTTACGCCGCTCGTCATTAGCGTGATGGAGCGTTCATTCCGCGTGGCGCGTGAAAACAACCAGACCTACGTGTCGACCGAGCACTTGCTGATCGGCATCGTCGAAGAGGGCAACGGCATGGCCATGGACATCCTCATGCGCCTGGGTGTGTCGTCCGCCTCCATCAAAAAGGCTATCGAGAAACTCACCGCCAAGGACCAGGATAAGAAGCGCCCGCTCGCTGGCGCCGGTGCTGGTCGTCCCGGTACGGGCCTGCCGTTCTTTAGCGGCTCGGATGCCTCCCAGCAAAAGGGGAGCGGCACCGATACACTTAAGCAGTTCGCGACCAACCTTACGCAGAAGGCGCGCGACGGCGAACTCGATCCGGTGATCGGCCGCGAAAAGGAAGTCCAGCGTATGATGGAGATCCTTTCGCGCCGCACCAAGAACAACCCTCTTATCCTGGGCGATCCCGGCGTGGGCAAAACGGCCATCGTCGAGGGACTGGCGCAACAGATTGCTGCCGGCAACGTGCCCGAGAACCTCATGAACCAGAATATCTGGACGCTCGACCTGCCGGGTCTCGTTGCGGGCGCCAAGTATCGCGGTGAGTTCGAGGAGCGCCTCAAGAACGTGATCCAGGAGGCAACCGAGGCCGACGACGTCATCTTGTTTATCGATGAGATGCACACCATCATCGGTGCCGGTTCTGCCGAGGGCTCCATCGACGCGAGCTCCATGCTCAAGCCCGTGCTCGCGCGCGGTGCCTTCCAGATTATCGGCGCCACCACGGCCGAGGAATTCCGCAAGTACCTCACCAAGGACCCGGCCTTCGAGCGTCGCTTCCAGACCATCGATGTCGAGGAGCCGAGCGTCGAGGACACGGTCAAGATCCTGACCGCGCTCAAGCCGCGCTACGAGGAGCACCACCATGTGCGCTATACGCAGGGTGCTATCGAGGCCGCCGCGAACCTTTCCAACCGCTACATCCAGGATCGCTTCCTGCCCGATAAGGCCATCGACCTCATCGACGAGGCCGGTGCCCGCGCCCGCATCGCCGCTAACCGCGCGCCCGAGCCGGTGCGCGAGGCCGAGCATCGCATAGAGGAGCTCAAGGCCGCCGCGCAGGAGGCCACCGAGAGCGACGACATGAACAAGGCTGCCGAGATCACCGAGCAGCAGAAGGCTGCCGAGATTGAGCTCGCCGAGGCCAAGGCTGCCTGGACGGCCGAGCTCGACGCCAGCCCGCTCACCATCGATGTCTCCCAGATCGCCGATATCGTGTCCGTGACCTCGGGCGTGCCGGTGTCCTCGCTTACCGAGAGCGAGAGCCGTCGCCTGCTGCAGGCCGAAAGCGTGCTCAAGACCCGCATTATCGGTCAGGATGAGGCTGTCGAGGCAGTTGCCAAGGCCGTGCGCCGCAGCCGCTCGCCGCTCAAGGATCCGCGTCGCCCCGGCGGCAGCTTTATCTTCCTGGGTCCCACCGGCACGGGCAAGACCGAGCTCGCCAAGACGCTCGCCGAGTATCTCTTTGGCAGCAAAGACGCGCTCATCAGCTTCGACATGTCCGAGTTCGGTAGCGAGTTCGAGGTCTCCAAGCTCATCGGTAGCCCTCCGGGCTACGTCGGTCACGACGAGGGCGGCCAGCTCACCAAGGCCGTTCGTCGCCACCCGTACTCGGTCGTGCTGTTCGACGAGATCGAGAAGGCGCACCCCGATATCTTCAACATCTTGCTGCAGGTGCTGGAGGAGGGCCGCCTGACCGATAGCCAGGGCAAGACGGTCGACTTCCGCAACACCGTGATCATCATGACGTCCAACGTGGGCGCCCGCGAGATTGCGCAGGATGCAAGCGTGGGCTTTGGTACCACGGGCGAGCAGGGTCTTACCTCGAGCGAGATCCGCGGCCGCGCGATGGGCGAGCTCAAGCGCCTGTTCCGCCCCGAGCTGCTCAACCGTATCGATGACATCGTGGTGTTCCAGAAGCTTTCGGGCGAGAATCTGACCAAGATCGCGCACCTGCTGGTGGACGACCTACGTCAGCGTCTGATCGCCAACGGTATGAACATCAAGCTCACCGATGCGGCCTATGACAAGATCGTGGCCGAGGGCACTGACCTCACCAACGGTGCGCGTCCGCTGCGCCGTGCTATTCAAAAGCTCATCGAGGACCCGCTGTCCGAGGAGCTGCTGGCCGGCGAGTGGGGCGAGGGCGATACCGTCCTGTGCGACGTGGCCGATGGCAAGTTCGTCTTTAGCCACGGCACGGGCGAGATTCCGGCGCCGCGTCCGGCAGGTACGCTCGGTGGCGACGGCTTCGTAACGCTCACGATAGGTGTTCACCGCCTT
>URFP01000174.1:0-3235 GCA_900547235.1 uncultured Collinsella sp.
GTCTGGGTAATCACGGTCTTGCCGGCAAGATCGTCCCAGCTCTTGATACCCGCGTCCTTCTTGACCACGAGCACCTGCTCGTTGAGCATGTAAGGCTCGGAGAACGTGTAGTCGTCCTCGCGGCCCTCCATGGTAAAGCCGTTCCAGATGCAGTTGATGGCACCCGAGTTGAGCAGTGTGTCCTTGGCATCCCAGTCGATAACCTCATACTTAACGTCCCAGCCCTGCTTGTCGGCAACGGCCTTGGCAAGGTCGAGGTCAAAGCCGGTGTACTCGCCATCGTCGCCCACAAAGCCGTACGGAGGATAGGACTTGTCAAAGCCCACCACGAGCTTCTCGGACTCCGCAGCACCCTTCACGTCCTTGGCCGCAGCAGAGCCCGCAGCGGAACCCTTGCCGGCACCACCACCGCAGCCGACAAGACCAAGGCCAAGCACCGTGGCAAGCGAACCGGCTAGACCAACAAACTGACGACGAGACATATCGGTATTCATGGTATTCCCCCTTGATAGCACTTTAGTTAAGTAAAGTGAGTCATGTAACGTTCAGCATCATACACTTTACCTTGATAGAGTACAAGGGAGGATTTGCCCGCCGGGTGCCGGGGCAGGGGTTAAGCTTGCTGCTCTACAGTCCTGCTCACGACGGAGAGCACATTAAGTGCTCTCCTGTTCGTGCGGAACTCGCGACAAACTTAACCCCAGCCCCGGCACCCGGCGGGCAAACGTCGTTGGGCTTATCACTAACATGAAATGGGTGCTTGCATATCGTCCGCTAGCTTGGCACGGTACAATGCTTTCAGATTTCAATTTGTAAATTAGTGGGGTTAATTCATGGCAGAATCTCGTGCGGAGCGTAGGGCTCGTCGTGCTTTGATCGAAGCGACTGAAGGGTCGGAGGAGAAAAAATCTTCTAAGAAATCCAAGTCGTCTCAGGATGCGAAGGGTAAGGCTAAGGCCAAGCGTCCCGGCTCTCGTCGGAGCGGGGATAAGGCATCTCAGGCTCGCCCCAAGCGTTCGCACAAGGATCCGGTTTCGTCTGCGCGTAAGGCTGTGGACCCCAAGTCTCCCTGTTCGATCATGAAAGCTTGTGGTGGATGCACGGCGCTCAATCGTCCTTATAAGAAGCAACTGGCGGCCAAGCAGGCTGCTATGGAAGAGCTGTTTGCTGAGCTCTGCGAGCGCGAGGGTATTGCCGTTGATCCCATTCGCGGTATGGGTGTTATCCTGGGCGACCCGGGTAAATATCCTGCGCCGCGTGGCTTTCGTCATAAGGCTGCCACTCCCTTTGCTCCCGGTAAGGAGGGCGCTGTCCGTTGCGGTTTCTTTGAGCGCGGCACGCACAAGATCGTTGCCGTACCCGAGTGTCCTGTCGAGGCGCCGGGTGCCCGTCAGATTCTCAACGGCATCGCACGCGAAGCTGAGCGGCTGCATATTCCCGCGTTTAATGAGGACAAACATCTTGGCTTGCTTCGCCATGCCGTCGTCCGCCGCGGCTGGCGTACCGACCAGGTCATGGTTACGCTCGTGACCGCCCAGCGTGACTTACCGCATGCACAGGAGTTCTTTGAGGCCGTCGCGGCACTCGATCCGCATATCGTCACTGTTGCCCAAAATATCAATGGCCGTCCCGGTAACGCCATCTTGGGTGAGGAGACTTGTATCGTCTATGGCGCCGAGTGCATGCGCGACCAGCTGCTCGGCTGCGAGTTCGACATCTCCCCCACCGCGTTCTACCAGACCAACCCGCAGCAGACCGAACTGCTCTACCGGCTCGCCATCGAAGGCATGGACCTGCGCCAGGGCGATGTGCTTATGGATGCCTACTGCGGCAGCGGCACCATCGGTCTGTGCGCCGCGAAGGATGCCCAGGACAGGGGCGTCGGCATTATGCTGCTCGGCGTGGAGCGCAACCCGGCGGGCATTGCCGACGCACGTCGCAATGCCGAGCTCAACGGCCTCACCCGCAGCGCCTGGTTTATGGCCGACGATGCCACCGGCTACATCCTGGACGCCGCCGATAACAACGAGCGCGTCGACGTCCTTTCCATCGACCCGCCGCGCGCCGGCTCCACCCCCGAGTTCCTCGAAGCCGCCTGCGCACTCAAGCCGCGCCGCATCACCTATATCAGCTGCAACCCCGTGACCCAAGAGCGTGACCTGCACCAGCTCCTCGACGGAGGCTATCGCCTGCTCAAGATCACGCCGGTCGACATGTTCCCCCATACCGACCACACCGAAACCGTAGCGATCCTCGAGCGCCGCTAACCAACACCGGTAGATTTTTGGGACAAGAAGGGGGCGGCCCGTCTGGACCGCCCCCTTTCGTTGGATATATGAGCCCGTTACATGCTCTTGCGCAGGTCACACACGCCGGCTGCCGCCATCTCGCGCAGCAGCGTCTCGCGATCGCGCGTCACGATCAGATCCAGCGGGAAGTGAATCTCATCGAGCATCTTGCGCGCCTGGTCGAGCTTGCCAATTGCCATACCAATGTGCGCGTCGGTCGAGACGCCAATCCCCACGCCCAGTTCGGCGCAGCGCTCGGCAATCTTGCGACAAGCGCCCCAATGCTCGGCATCGGTACCATGCTCAAGACTATGGTTGTTAATCTCGATAATCTTGTGCTTGGCCTTTGCCGCCAACAACACCTCATCGATATCAAAGGAAACACCCGAGCGACCCGTGTGACCCAGCATAAACACTTTGGGGTGCTCCAGAGCATTGATATACATCTCGGTCGTCTGGGCGAGCGTCGCGCCTTCAGCGAGCTGCGGATTATGCACACTCGCAACCAAATAATCCAAATTGCGCGTAACCAAATCGAACAGCGAATGCTCACGACTATACGAATCGCCGGCGATATCGAGCGAAACGGGAATGTCCTCGCCAAACAAGCTGCCGTCCAGCGAAACGATATCGGCCTCGGCACCACGCAGCACCAGTACGCCGCTCCAAATGCGCGGCCAGACATCCTGGTTGATAAAGAACTGATAACTGCGCAGGTCATTGGGGCAAGGCGAAACCATAGAGCTCAGATGGTCGGCAGATCCGAGCACCTGCAGGCCACGCTCTGCCGCCCAGTACACATTCTCCTCAATGGTCGAATATGCATGCGCAGAGAACATCGTATGGGTATGGATATCACAAGAAAGCAGGTAGGGCATCGGATCTCCTTATCCGGCATGGCCGTCGCGTATATTCATTGTACGCATAGCCTTCGATAGTCGTAAAAC
>URFP01000175.1:0-3218 GCA_900547235.1 uncultured Collinsella sp.
AACGAATCGCGCCCCACGCGACGAAGTGCGTAGCGTAGCACCTCGCGGGCGCGCGTCACGAGCGGCAAGCCCTGCAAGCCCGGCACGTCGAAATCGCTCATGATGCCCGCGTCGATATTCCGGCGCGAGGTCTCACCCGTCTCGCTATCGAGCTTGGTCGCCAGCGCCAGGAACTCCTGGGCGCCGAGCGCAAACATCGGCGAGGCCAGCAGCGGCATAAGGCCCTGCGCCGTATCGGCCGGATTGGCAAGCGCGCACACCAGGGCGCGCACCGTCTGCACCTCGGCTGCTTGGGCAAAGACCGAGCCGCCCGCGATGACGCAGTCGAGCCCCTGGTCGCGGAAGGCCTGCGCATAGACATCGGCGTTGGTCATGCGACCCAGCAGCAGGACCATGCTGCCCTGGGGCTGTTCTTTATCGGCAAGCGCGCGGAAACGCTCGGCAATCGCTCGCGCCTTTGCCTGCGTGCGTTCCTGCGTCGTGCCGCCGGCGACGAAAATCGCCTGACGACGCGAGGCGTCTGCCACCAGCGTATCCTTGCGGCCGTCGCTCGCCTCCAGATCCAAAAAGCCCTGCATCAGGCCGCCGTCGTTGCCGTCAAAGACGCGTGCCACATAGCGCAGCACCTCGTCGTGGCTGCGGAAGTTGCGCACGAGCTTGACGAGCTCGCCGGCAGGGGCATCGGATGCGACGGAGGTCTCGGGCGCAGCAGAGGAGCCCACCTTGCGCTCCTGGCGACGGAATACCTCGACCTCTGCCCCACGGAAGCGGTAGATCGACTGCTGCGCATCGCCTACGGTGCACAGCGCGCGCTCCCCCGCACCCGTCAGATAGCGAATCAAATCGACCTGCATCTGGTCGGTATCCTGAAACTCGTCGATCATGACCATCTTAAAGCGGCCTTCATAGGCCGCTCGAATGGCCGGGTAGTCGCGCAGCGCCTCGTTTGCCATGCGGAGCAGGTCGTTATTATCGAGGGCGGACTGGGCAGCCTTCAGCGCGCGATACTCTGCCTCCACGGAACGGGCTAGGCCCACCAGCGCATCGAGCGCCGGACTACCGCAGGCAAGCACGATATTGATAAACGCATCGGCGGCCTCGGCCTTGAGCAGCTCCACCTGCTCCTTAGGGAATGCCTTACTCGCCCGAGGCATGGTACACGACATCATGAGTCGCGCCGCATCCCCCATCGTTTTGCCGCTCGCCTCGAACGCATCGATGGCATCGAGCGCCACCTGCGCTTTCTCGGTCGCGGCCTTGCTCGCACCTAGTGCCGCACGATATGCGTCGGCAAGCGCCGAGGTGTCGGCCTGGCCGCGTGCCACGCGCACGTCGTCCATGCCGCCCGGCAGCTGGCTCGATAGCTCCAACAGGTCGCGCACCAGACCCTTGATGGTGGTGCCAGCGCCAAAGGGGCCACCCTCGCCCGCCATGGGAAACCAGGCGTAGAGGGCTTTGAGCGAGGCAGCGAGCTCGGGCGCGGCATCGGGCGCCGTCGCGCGGGCCAGCACATGCTCAACAGCCTGATCCATAAGCTCGTCGGTATCGGTGAGCACCGTGAACTCGGGATCGATGCCCAGCTCCAACGCGTGTGCGCGCAGGATACGCGAGCACATGCCGTGAATGGTCGAGATCCACGCGTCGTCGACGGTCAGTGCTTCCTCGTCCATGCCCTCGTCGATAAGCGCACGGCGCACGCGGTCGCGAATCTCGGCCGCGGCATCTTTGGTAAAGGTGATGGCGAGCACCTGGTCCAGATGCTCAACGAACGGACCGGATTCGGGCGAGAGCGCGTAGACGATGCGGCGCGTGAGGGTAAAGGTCTTGCCCGAACCGGCGCCCGCCGAGACAAACAGCGGACGGTCGAGCGTCTTGACGATCTGCAGCTGTTGCGGCATCAAGGTCGAAAGATCCATGGTCTACACGTCCCTCCTTACAAACGTTCCTTCGTGGTTATACGAGCAGCGGGCATGCGCGGCCTGCGTCGACGCCGGGTCGACAGCAGCGACGTTGCCAGCCTCGAGTTCGCGCAAGCGCTCGGCGATGCCGGCCTCCACGCGGTCGAGCAGGGCATCGAAGTCCATGTTGCCGCCCTCGCCGGGGAAACCTTTCTTGAGGCCCGGGATGCGACCGTCGCCGCGCTCTTCCTCGAGCAGCTCGGCACTCGCGGCGCCTCGCAGCGCCGGTTTGCCGCCCTTGGTCGAAAAGTAGAGCGCCGCGCGGGTATCCAGATCCAGCGCCCGGCGCATGGCCTGCGCATAGATAAGCGTCTGGGTATGGGGCGGTAGCCACCGCGGGTCGTCGATGGCGGCCTCGCCCGATTCCTCGTCGCGCACCGTGGGGTCGGCGAGCTTGAACTCCTCAACGCCCGTGCGATGCTTGTAATCGATCACCACGGCACGATTCTCGGCGTCCACGTCCACGCGGTCGATGCGCCCGCCAAGCGGCCAACCAGCATACTCGACCTTAAGCTCATTAAAGGCGAACTCAAGGTAGCGCGGGACAAAGGGGGCGAGCGCCTCGGCTTCATAGGCAAGCACGCCCTCCAGCTGGGGCAAAATCTCGGCCACCTGCCGCTCCTCCACCGGGGAGAGCGGCACCAGCGGGCCCTCGGTACCGCGCTTGCCGGCGTGCTCGGCCAAGGTCTCGTCAAAGACCTCGTGTAGCAGCTCCTGTGCACGCGGCAGATTCATGGGCGTCACGCGCTCCATGCCCTCCTGGGGCAGACGGGCGTGCAGGTGCTCCAGCACGTCGTGGACAAAGTTGCCCTTCTCCATATTGCCAAAGCCGGCGTCGATTGACTGGGGCTTCACGCGATACGAGACGAACCAGCATAGCGGACAAGTCGAATAGGCCTCGATCTGCGAAGCGGACGTCAGGCGCGGCACGAGCGGCGCGTCCTCGCCCTCGCCATCGCGACGGCGCAGGACCAGATATGGAACGGCCTCGGCGCTCAGATGCTGAGGGGCTTCACAGGTCACGCGCTCGCACTTGAGACCTTCGCCTGCCGTGGGATCGAAGTCCCTTACGATATCGCCCTCACCCACGCAATTCGCCTTGTCGGCGCCTGCGGCCTTAGCAGCGTCAGCGGCCTTGGCGTCGTCAGCTGCCTTAGCAGCATCAGCGGCCTCGGCATGCGCCCGCAACTCGGTCCACACGGCAGCCGGATAGCACTCGCGCGCCTGGCGATCGTGCGTCACGCGGGCGAGCGCAACCGG
>URFP01000176.1:0-3205 GCA_900547235.1 uncultured Collinsella sp.
CCAGAGCCGCCACCAGCACGTTGCGGTTGTTCTGGAAATCAACCTGGTTCTCGATGAGGTTACGTACACCAACGGCGCTGATCATGCCGTAGAGCACGAGCGACACACCGCCGATAACGCATGCCGGCATGGCGGCAATCACCGCAGCAAACTTGGGGCAGAACGAAAGCACAATGGCGCAGCAGGCGGCAATGCGAATCACACGCGGGTCGAACACACGCGTCAAGGCAAGCACGCCGGTGTTCTCGCCATACGTCGTATTGGCAGGAGCGCCAAAGAGCGATGCCAAGATGGTCGCCAGGCCATCGCCGAGCAGGGTACGGTGCAGGCCGGGATCGGCAATGTAGTTGCGCTCACAAGTCGATCCTATGGCGGAGATATCGCCAATGTGCTCAATCATGGTCGCAAAGGCCAGTGGCATGATGGTGATAATGGCCGTCGTGGCAAGACTGCTATCGAACTGCGGTCCAAAGAGCGCAAACACGGTGTTGTCCCACACGACGGGCAAGCCAACCCAGGGGGCGGCTGCGACGCCAGAGAAGTCGACCTCGCCCAGCGCGGCCGCAACGGCATAGCTCACCACAACGCCCAGCAGAATCGGCACGATCTTGACCATGCCGCGGCCCCAAATGTTGCAGATGATGATCACGGCAACGGCAATAGCAGCAACAAACCAGCTGGTCTGGCAGTTAGCAATGGCAGAGCTTGCCAGGATCAAGCCGATGGAAATGACGATGGGGCCAGTCACCACCGGCGGGAAGAAACGCATGACACGCTTGGCGCCAAAGGCGCGGAACAGGGCCGCAAGCACCGGATAGAGCAGGCCGGCACAAGCTACGCCCAGGCAAGCGTAGGGCAAAAGCTCAGCCTCGCCGTTGGGCGCAATGGCGGCATAACCCGCGATAAAGGCAAACGAGGAGCCCAGGAACGCGGGCACCTTACCGCGCGATAGAAAATGAAACAGCAGCGTGCCGATGCCGGCGAACAGAAGCGTCGCCGAAACGGAAAGGCCGGTGAGCACGGGCACGAGCACCGTGGCTCCGAACATCGCAAACATGTGTTGCAAACCCAACACAAACATGCGCGGGCGGCCGAGCGACGATGCATCGTAGATGGCATCGGTGACGGCGGGCGTCGAAGACTGGGACATGGAAGTCCTTTCGAATGGAAGGGCGATCAGGCATATCGGATAACCTGCCCGAACGATACGATCCGAACCATTGTACGCGATATGCAGTACCTCGCACGCGCCGCCACCTGCAAACGCTAGCGCTATTTCCAAACGCGCTCGGCAATACGCCTGACCAGCGCAATCTTTGCCCACTGCTCGTCCTCGGTCAGCTTATTGCCAATCTCGCAGCTGGCAAAGCCACACTGCGGAGACAGATACAGGTTCTCGAGCGGCACGTACTTTGCCGCCTCGCGGATGCGCTCGACGATAACATCCTCGTTCTCGAGCTCTGCCGCCTTGGTGGTCACCAAGCCCAGCACGACCTTCTTGCCGGGAGCAACGTACTTGAGCGGCTCAAAACCACCGGCGCGGGGCGTGTCGAACTCCAGATAGAACGCGTCAACGTCCTCATGCGCAAACAGGTACGGCGCGATGGGGTCGTAGCCGCCCTCAAAAGCGTAGGTGGAGTGGTAGTTGCCGCGGCATACATGCGTGTTGATAACCAGATCGTCGGGCTTGCCCTCGATGGCGGCATTGTTGAGCGCCACGCCCAGCTCGCTTACCTTTTGCAGGTCGACCGGGCTCATGCCGGTTTTGGCAACAAAATCGGTATCGCAGTAGATGCCCCAGGTGCAGTCATCAAACTGGATGTTGCGGCAGCCCGCGGCATACAGGTCAGCAATCACGGTGCGGTATGCTGCGGCAATGGCACCGACGAGCTCTTCGTCGGTCTTGTAGACGGCGTGCAGACTCTCCTGCTGGCCATCGCAGCGGTCGAGTGTGACTTCGGAGAACGTCTGGATCGGCGCCGGAATGGTCTGGCGCGCGACCTGGCCCTCTCCCTCGAGCGACTTGATAAATTTGAAGTGCTCGACGAACGGATGATTCTCGCCGCTAATGGGACCGGTTACCACGGCGGTGTCGGCGGTAGTCTCCTCATCGTGGAACATGTAGCCCGTGCGCGAGGCGCGGCGCTCAATGCCGTTGAGGCCCCACATAAAATCGAGGTGCCAGTAGCTGCGGCGGAACTCGCCATCGGTAATCACCTGCAGGCCGGCAGCCTTCTGCTTGGCCACTAAGTCGCGGATGGCCTCGTCCTCGACGGCCTTAAGGCCGGAAGCGTCGAGTTTACCCGCGACATAGGCGGCACGGGCGTCCTTTACAGCCTGCGGACGAAGAAAACTGCCGACGATATCGGCACGAAACGGCGCGTTCGGTTGAATCGAAGTGCTCATAGATATCTCCCTTTGCATTGGTTGCTTTACTGGGACAGAGTATGAGCGCTCATATGGACATCGTAAAATATGCGTTTATAACAGTTTGATATAGATGCTTCCTATATTAGTTGGGACTGCCATAAAGAGATTTGACCCGTGCAGAACGCAGCAATCTAGATGTGCTGACGAATCGCTTCGATATAGGCCTGCCCGTAGCGCGTAAGTGTCGTGTTCTTGCGCGTGATGATGCCGATCTCCATGTACTCGTCTACATCGAGCGGAATGGAGATAATGCCGGGGCCGTTAAGTTCATGGCTGATCACGCCCGAACAAACCGTGTAACCGTTAAGGCCCATGGCCAGATTGAACAACGTCGCACGGTCGCGCACGCGGATATTCTTGCGACGCTCAAAGGTCGAGGTCAGTTCCTCGGAATAATAAAACGAGTTATAGCTGCCCTGCTCATAGGACAGGAACGGGTAGTCCTCGAGATCTTCGAGCGTCACGCTGGCGTGGTCCGCCAGCGGATGGTCGGAGCACACAAAGACATGCGGCGTAGCGCAGAAGAGTCCTTCGAATACGAGCTCGTTGGCCGCCAGCATGCGCTCGATGACCTCGCGATTGTGCTCCGACAGATACAGGATGCCGAGCTCGCTTTTCATATGCGCGACGTCCTCGATAATCTCGTGGGTCTGCTCCTCGCGCAGGGTAAAGTCGTAGCGCGCGGCATCGAACTCGCGGATCACATCGACAAATGCATTAACGGCAAAGGAATAATGCTGGCAGCTCACACTAAAGTGCGGCACCTGCTCGGACG
>URFP01000177.1:0-3176 GCA_900547235.1 uncultured Collinsella sp.
TATTGGCAGGTGCGCTAGTATAGGGAACAACAGATTCGATGCGGGAGTGCCGGCGGTGCAAACCACAAGGCTGAGAGGGCATAGGGCCCAATCCTTTGAACCTGTCAGTTAATGCTGGCGTAGGGAGCATGCCGCCTTTACAGGGGCGCTGTCTATGCACAGCGCCCCTTTTCTATGCCAAGGAGGCATGTGCAGTGATTGATTCGGAACAGCTTAAGCAACATATGGTCAAGGCCGTAGAGGAGATTCGAGCCACCAATCCGATGGCCGGCTCCATCACCAACACGGTGACGATCGACTTTGTCGCCAACGCGCAGCTCGCCGTGGGCGGTTCGGCCGCCATGGTCTATCTGCCCGACGAGGGCGAGGCGCTCGTTGCCGGCGGCGGCGCCATCTATCTCAACATGGGCACGCTCTTCCCCATCTACGAGCAGACGATTCCCCGCGCGGCCAAGGCGGCACACGACGCCGGCAAGCCCTGGGTGCTCGATCCGGTGGGTCTGGGCATCGGTAGCCTGCGCACCCAGCTGGTAAACGAGCTCAAGCAGTACAAGCCCGCCATCGTACGCGGCAACGCCTCCGAGATCATCGCACTCTCCGGCCTGTGGGGTCTTGAGGGCGAGTCGGCCGATCTGAGCCGCGTACGTGGTGTCGATACCACCGACACGGTCGACGCCGCCCGCGATGCCGCCGTGGCGCTCGCTCGCTACACCGGCGGCGCCGTTGTGGTCTCGGGCGAAGTCGACCTGATTACCGACGGCGCGGCCGTGGCCAAATCCCACGGCGGCAGCCCGCTCATGTCCAAGATCACCGGCTGCGGTTGCTCGCAGGGCGGCGTGCTGGCCGTGTACGCCTGTGCTACCGATCCGTTTACGGCAGCAGTCTGCGGCACCGCCGTCTACAACGTTGCCGGCACGCGTGCCGCCGCCGTCGCCGATGCCCCGGCAAGCTTTAAGGTCGCCTTTATCGACGAGCTCTACCGCGCAACCGCCCAGGATATTGCCGACAACCGACTCGAGCTCGAGGAGGCATAAGCCATGTCCGAACCCGCAACCAATGCCGGCATGAACACGCTCGTCGCCGTGGCCATCGCCCCATGCGGCACCGGCGACGAGCTGTCCGCCGAGGTCGCCGAGGTCGTGCGCGTCATTCGCGAGAGCGGCCTTCCCAACCGCACCACCTCGATGTTCACCGAGATCGAGGGCGACTGGGACGAGGTCATGCAGGTCGTGCGCGACGCGACCTTTGTGTTGGCGAGCAAGGGCATCCGCACCGAAGTCGTGCTCAAAGCCGATATTCGACCCGGATTTACCGACACCATGACCGGCAAACTCAAGCGCATGGAAGCACAGATCAAAAAGCAGGAGGAAGCACAATGAGCATCCGCGACAACCTTGATATCTCGGCCTATCTGGTACTCGGCCCCGAAAACACCCTCGGACGCCCCGTGGGCGATGTGGTGGCCCAGGCACTCGACGCCGGCTTTACCTGCATCCAGGTGCGCTCCAAGGTGGCAAGCGCCCGCGAGATCATTGCGCTGACCGACGACGCCGCGCAGTCTATCGCTCAGGCCGGCAAGACCGGTCAGGTCGCCTTGCTGATCGACGACCGCCTTGACTGCGTGCTCGCCGCGCGCGAGCAGGGTATTGCTGTCGACGGCGTGCACGTGGGTCAGAGCGATATTCCCGTCGAGGTCTGTCGCAAGCTTCTGGGCCCCGATGCCATCGTGGGTCTTTCGGCCCGCTGCGAGGAGATGCTCGAGTACGTCAAGACCGCCGACATGAGCTTGGTCGATTACCTGGGCGTAGGCCCGCTCCACGAGACCGAAACCAAGCGCGACTGCGGACGTGCGGCCGACGGCTCCATCATCACCAAGAGCTTTGAGGACCTGGCCGCCCTCCATGCGGCAAGCCCCGTCCCCATTGTGGTGGGCGGCGGCGTCAAGACGGCCGATCTGCCGCAGCTGAAGGCCACCGGCGTCGACGGCTTCTTTGTGGTGAGCGCCGTCTGCAGCGCCGACGACCCCTACGCCGCAGCCAAGGAGCTCGTCGATACCTGGCAGCAAGCATAGACCTATGCCGAGCAGCTGCTCCGCAGCCTCATATCTTCAAGAGCGGAAAGCGCATCCCAGTTTGGACGTCCATTCTGGGATGCGCTTTCCGCATAGAGGACCAGCGGGAAACTGCGTCCCAGTCTGAACGCTGATTACGGGATGCAGTTTCCGGCGTAGTCCCTACCCCGCCAGATACGCTTCCAGCGCGGGCAACGTCGCCTCCGCATCGCGACGGCCGATCTGGTAGATGCGCTCGAGTTCATCGGGCTCGCGGCACAGCGACGGCACCTTCACCGATTCGCTCGGCCGCACCACAAAGATCTCGCCAGCGGCTTCGCGACGCGCCAGGTCATCGAGCGTGGCATTGTAGACCTCGTGCCGACGCTCAAGCGCCGCAACAAACTCCGGATAGTGACGATACACGCGACGCAGCATAGGCATCACGCTATTGGGCTGCTTTACAAAGCCCGCCGGCTGCGTCAGCACCACCACGTTGCGGTCATAACCCTGCGCAAACAGCCAAGCGCTGGGAATGGAATCGGCAACACCGCCATCCAAGTACTTACGACCCTCGATGGCAACAGGACGCGTCGCCACGGGAATCGCCGACGACGCACGGATCCACTCGATATCGCGCTCGTCGCCATAGGGCAGGTCATGGTAGACGGCCTGCCCCGTCTTAAGATCGGTACATACGCACGTAAACCGCATGGGGCAGGCGCGATATGCCTCCAGATCGATGGGATCGCGCTCGATGGGTACCTCATGATAGGCAAACTCGGCATTGAACATATCGCCGGTTCGCAACCAACTCGTCACGCTCGCATAGCGCTTGTCGGCGCAATAGGCCTTGTTGTAGCGAATGGCGCGGCCGATCTGGCGCGATTTAAAGTTGTAGCCAAACGCCGCGCCCGCCGAGACACCCACCATATGGTCGCAGGTTAAGCCGTGCTCCATCCATACGTCGAGCACGCCCGCCGTATACATACCGCGGTAGCCGCCTCCCTCGAGCGCAAGCCCCACCGTGCGCGTCGTGTCTGGCTGTGCCATGCGACCATCTCCGTTCCCGTGTTTTAAAGCGGAACAAGTATACCCGCCAACATATATCGACTCAGTCGCATTT
>URFP01000178.1:0-3115 GCA_900547235.1 uncultured Collinsella sp.
GCCAGCGAGCGCACCACGTCGTTGGTGCCGAACGCCTTGAGACCCGCATCGGCCGAGGCGATGATGGCAGCGATGCCGTCCTCCATGAGTCCCTGCAACGCCGCGCCGATCACGCCAAACGTCAGCCAAAAGACGAGGCCCATGATCACCAGGAACGCCGGAATGGCCGTATAGCGACCCGTCAGGATGCGGTCGATCTTGACGGAGCGCACGTGCTCGCGGCTCTCGTGCGGCTTGACGACGCAACGCCCGCACACGTCGCCGATAAAGCTAAAGCGCATATCGGCCAGCGCGGACAGGCGATCGGTGCCGGCCTCGCCCTCCATCTGGGTAATGATGTGCTCGATGGCGTCGAGTTCGTTGCGATCCAGGTGAAGTGCCTCGGTTACCAGCTCGTCGCCCTCAACCAGCTTGGTCGCCGCAAAACGCACCGGAATATGCGCCGTCGCGGCATGGTCCTCGATAAGGTTGGCGATGCCGTGGATGCAGCGATGCAGCGCGCCGCCGTCCGGGCCATCGGGCGCGCAGAAGTCCAGGCGACCGGGGCGCTCGCGGAACCGCGCCACGTGCAAGGCATGATCAACCAACTCGCCGATGCCCTCGTTGCGGGCAGCGCTAATGGGGACAACAGGCACGCCCAACAGGCTCTCGAGCAGGTTGACGTCCACGGCGCCGCCGTTGGCCGTCACCTCGTCCATCATGTTGAGCGCGATGACCATGGGGCGATCGAGCTCCATAAGCTGCAGCGTCAGGTACAAATTGCGCTCGATGTTGGTAGCGTCGATGATGTCGATGATGGCGTCGGGATGCTCATCCAGGATAAACTGGCGGCTCACGATCTCCTCGCCCGTGTACGGCGACAGGGAGTAAATGCCGGGCAGGTCGGTAACGCTTGCCTCGGGGTGGTTGCGGATGGTGCCATCTTTGCGGTCGACCGTCACGCCAGGAAAGTTACCGACATGCTGGTTGGAGCCCGTCAGCTGGTTGAACAGCGTGGTCTTGCCGCAGTTCTGGTTGCCGGCGAGGGCAAAATGCAGCGGTGCGCCCTCGGGCACGGCCGTCTTCGCGGCGCGGGGCGAATACGTCCCCTCGCCGAGTGCCGGATGCTCCGTCGTGCCGATTGCGGCGTTGGCGCGCGGACCCATATCGGTGTCGTGAACGCCCACGAGCTCGATGCGAGCGGCATCGTCCTTGCGCAGCGTCAACTCGTAGCCACGCAGGCGAATCTCGAGCGGGTCGCCCATAGGGGCGTACTTCATCATGGTGACTTCGGTGCCCGGCGTTAGGCCCATGTCCAAAATATGCTGTCGGAGCGCCTGATCGTCGGATGTCACCGATGCGACAACGGCGTCCTTTCCAATCTCGAGTGTATCGAGTCTCACGCGCTCATCCTTTCGTTAGACGCGGTTAACCGTTTACCGGGGCTAACCAACTCGTAACGACAAATGATAGCGCTCTGGACTATTATATAAAGTCAAATACCGATGTTTACCTGCTCAAACTTTATGCGGTGCGCCCCGAAAGCTCTTTGCGCATACCGCTCAGCGAGATCGAAACGGAACCCGACCGCGCGGTAGCGGTGAGTCGATCACCCTCGACCGACCCCGTGCATGTAAAGGGCGCCTTGCCCATCAAGACGTGGGAGATAGTACCCGAGAGCTCAAAGAAATCGCCCTCAGCGCGGGCACTCGAGAGAGCGATATTGAGACCCCTGACGTTTAGTACTGCCCTGAGCGCGCCGTTCACCCCATGTGCAAACGTCACCTCGCCGCGTTTACTCCCCACCGGCGTCTGGGCCGAAACCACATACGTACCCTCAAGCATGGCTCCTCCTCTGAGTAGGCTTTTTGAAACGGGTAAGTAGTCTACTTTTACATATGGCGTTCCAAAAAGCGGAAGGCTAGGCGAATCCAAGGACGGACCGCCACTTGCTTGTCCTCATTGTCGACCGCGGTGTTGGCGTTGCCGAGCGAAAGGCCGTGACCGCCCTGGTCAAAGACGTGCATTTCGCATGCAACACCCTCCTCGGCCATGCGCTGCGCAAACGGGTAAACCTGCGCGATCGGCGCCGTCTTGTCGTCGGACACGCCCCACACAAAGGTCGGGGGCATCTGGCGCGAAACGTGCGTGGTGGGGCTGATGTCGGCCAGGTGCTCATCGGTCGCCTCGCCGCCCGTCACCATCGACAGATAGTCGTTAAGCAAATCGCGCCCCGTCTTGCCACCCGTCTTGGGCACGCGCAGGTCGATGCGCGGATCGCGCGTCTGCATATCACGCACATAGGCAAGGTCGAGCAGCGGATAGCCCAGCACCACGGCATCGGGGCGAATATCTTCCGCGCGCGCCCCTGCCAGGCCCGCGAAGGGACCAGTCTTCCACTGCGTTGCCAGCGAAGCGCAAATCATGCCGCCCGCCGAGAAGCCCACGATGCACACGCGCTTGGGATCGACATGCCACTCGTCGGCGTTGGCGCGCACGGTAGCAACCATCTTGGCAAGGTCTGCCTGCGGGTGCGGAAAACTCACGTCGCCCGTGGCGCTCGTCACATAGTTGAGCACAAAGGCCTGGTAGCCGCGGTCCAAAAATGCAAACGCCACCGGGTCCTGCTCATGTGGAGCGATATGCGTAAACGCGCCTCCGCCGCAGATAATCACGGCAGGGCGACGGCCATTCGGTTTATCGGGCAGCGGCTCGGCACCCAAATACGTAAACGTCGCCGGATATTCCTCGGTCGGCTCCTCGCCCCACAGTGCGTGATTCTCGACAATCATATGTGCTCCCTTCGCGCAATTCGTGCGCACTATTTTTCCGCTCTCAAGCGTACCCCAGTTGGGCCCAGGGCGCAGAAACACTCCCGCAATAAGTTCACCTTCAACTGATATATCACATAATCCCAGCTCAGCGCTATCGTTTCACAGCGTAAAATAGGAGCGCTGACCGTGCCGGGAAACACATACGAAACGTTTCCGGCTTCATTACACGCGTGCCATATGCGCGCTTGATACGTTGGAGGCAACTATGGGTCTGCTCGATTCGCTTAAGTCCACCTTCACCTCGACCGGCGAGGCGTCCGTTCCGCCCGCAGCAAGCTTCGCCACCCGCGAAGGCGTCATCT
>URFP01000179.1:0-3099 GCA_900547235.1 uncultured Collinsella sp.
GGCAATTTTTGGTGCCACCGAGACGTTGTTTTCGGAAGTATGCGGCAAATTCCGGAACTCTTGAGCACGCCCCGGTTTTTTGCCAATAAAACCGCAGGTACAGGGCTGGGAAATATTCGGCGTGCTCGGCCTCTTCAGATTTTGCCGCATACTTCCGAAATCTGAGTTCGCAAAGGGTGATAGTTGGGGCGTTTACGCAACATATGTCCAGTAAAAACGGGTGGTAGCCGGTATGGCTACCACCCGTTTGTCTCATATCTAGCCCAAAGCAGACCAGTTATTTCTTAATGCCGCGTCCCAGGCGCTCGGCGACCGACGCCACGGCCTCCTCGCTGGCCGAGCCGCAGCTCACGCAGCCGTCATGGGCACGCATCTGGCCGGTGACCTCGTCCATCGCGAGCGGCGCCACCTTCTCGAGCTTAAAGCCCTTACCGGCGCGCATGTTCTCCTTGGCCACACTGATCATGAGCTTAATACGGTTGAGCTGGTTGACCTCGGACGCGCCGGGGTCGTAGTCCACCGCGACGATGTTGCTCTCGGGATGTTGGCGGCGCAGCTCCTTGATTACGGCCTTGCCCACCACGTGATTGGGCAGGCACGCGAAGGGCTGCGTGCAGATGATGTTGGGCGCACCGTGATCGATCAGGTCGAGCATCTCGGCCGTGAGCAGCCAGCCCTCGCCCATGTTGTTGCACACCGAAAGCACTGTGCGGGCCTTGTCGGCCATGGTGCCGATGCGCTCGGGCGCCTCAAAGCGGCGGGACTTCTCGAGCATCTCCTCCACCGGCGTGCGCATCCAGTCCACCAGCTTGATGAGCGCCTGCATGCCCGCGCGCGTAGTGGGAGAGCTTCCCAGCTCGTCCTTCTGCAGCTCGGCGTTGCTCATGGAGTACAGGAAGAAGTCGAGCAGGCCCGGCACCACGGCCTCGCAGCCCTCGCGCTCGATAACGTCGACCACGTGGTTGTTGGCCGTGGGATGGAACTTGACCAAGATCTCGCCGACCACGCCCACGCGCGGCTTGGTGCCCTCGCCCACGAGCGGCATGGAGTCGAACGCGCGGATGGCCTCGCGGCACAGCTTGGTGTAGTTATGCCTGTTGAACTTGGGCGCCAGCTTGCGGGCGCGCGCCATGTACTCCTCGTAGAGTGCGTTCGCCGCACCGGGCGTTGCCTCGTACGGGCGGCAACGATAGAGCATCTGCATCATCACGTCGCCAAAGAGCACCGCGTAGACTGCCTGCTTAAGCAGCGCCGGCGTAATCTTAAAGCCGGGGTTGTCCTCGCCCAGCGCCACGGCCGAAAGCGAGATCACCGGAATCTCGGGGTGGCCGCTCTCGCGCAGGGCCTTGCGGATAAGCGCGATGTAGTTGGTGGCACGGCAGCCACCGCCGGTCTGGCTGATGACCACGGCTGTCTTGGACAGGTCGTACCGACCGCTCTCGATGGCCTCCATGATCTGACCCGTCACCAGGATCGACGGATAGCAGATGTCGTTGTTCACATAGCGCAGACCGGCCTCGACGGCATCGTGGTCAGTCGAGGGCAGCAGCTCCAGGTTGTAGCCGGCACCGCGGAACACCTCTTTGACCAGGTCAAAGTGGATCGGCGCCATCTGCGGGCACAGGATGGTGTAACCCTCCTCGCGCATCTGCTCGGTAAAGGGCACCTTGGGCCATGCGGTCGAGGCGCTCTCACGCTGCGCCTCGAACGTGTACTTGCGGCTCGCGAATGCGGGAGCATCCATGGAGGGTGCCACCGGCGCGGCGTCGCCCTGCTCGTAGGCCTCGCCCGCTGCCGTAGCCTCGGCCAAGCGCTCGGCCTCCTGGTCCTTGAGCGCCGCCATGAGCGAGCGGATGCGGATGCGCGCAGCGCCCAGGTTGGACACCTCGTCGATCTTGAGCACGGTGTAGATCTTGCCGCTGGCCTCAAGGATTTCCTGCACCTGGTCGGTGGTCAGAGCGTCCAGGCCACAGCCGAAGGAATTGAGCTGGATCAGATCCAGGTCGTTGCGCATCGTCACAAAACGGGCGACGGCATACAGGCGGCTGTGGTACATCCACTGGTCGACGACGCGAATCGGACGCTCAGGCTTTACCAGGTGCGCGAGCGAATCCTCGGTAAAGACCGCAAAGCCAAAGCTCGAGATAAGCTCGGGCAGGGCATGGTTGATCTCGGGGTCGTTATGGTAGGGGCGGCCGGCGAGCACAATGCCGTGGCCACCGTGGTCCTCGACCCACTTAAGAGCCTCCTCGCCCATGGTCTGGATGTCCTCGTGGAAGCGCGCGTCGGCCTCAAAGGCAGCGTTGACGGCGGCATCGACCTCGGAGCGCGTGATCTTGGGTCCACGCACGCGACCGCGACCGGCCTCAGCATCGGCCACACGGTCGACGGCGAGCACCTGGTACAGACGGCGCTTGAGCTCGGTCTTGTCGTGATAGGGCACAAACGGATACAGGAACTCGATGTTCTGCTCGCGGATCTCGTCAATATTGAGCGCCAACGCCGTGGGGTAGCTCATGACGATGGGGCAGTTGTAACAGTTGCCGGCGGTCGGATCCTCCTTGCGCTCCCAGCGCACGCACGGCATCCAGATAAAGTCGACATCGCGGTCGATAAGGTTCATCACATGGCCGTGGCTCATCTTGGCCGGATAGCACACGCTCTCGGACGGCATGGACTCGATGCCCGCCTGGTAGGTCTTCTTGCTCGACTGGTCGGACAGCTGCACGCTAAAGCCCAGACGCGTAAAGAACGCGTGCCAGAAGGGGTAGTTCTCGTACATGTTGAGCGCGCGCGGAATGCCGACGGTGCCGCGCGGGGCCTCGTCGGGGCTCAGCACCTCGCGGTTAAACAGCAACTCGTTTTTCTTTTTGAAGAGGTTGGGGGCCTCGGTCTTCTGCTTTTTGTGGCCGGCGCCCTTCTCGCAGCGGTTGCCGGTGATAAAGCGCCTGCCGCCGCCAAAGTCGTTGACGGTAAGCTGGCAGTTGTTAGAGCAACGGCCGCAGCGGACATGCTTTTGCGTCACGGTGAGGTGCGCGATATCCTCGGCCGAAAGGATGGTCGAGGTGCCGTCGGCGCCGGCGCGATCGCGGGCGAGCA
>URFP01000180.1:0-3076 GCA_900547235.1 uncultured Collinsella sp.
GCCCAGGCTGCCACAGGCGCCGCCGTGCCCACCATCTCGCGCGGGCGCGTGACCTTTGTGGACGCTGCCCTGCCGCAGGGCGTGGTGGTGCCCGACGCCAATTTGGCTGTGTTCTCGATCGCCGACCTCAACGCTCGCATGGATGCCAACCGCGCGCGCAGCCGCCGCAAGGTTGACATTACGCAGATCACGTTCCCGTTTAAGCCGGGCGACTACGTGGTGCATGCAACGCATGGCATCGCGCTCTTTAGCGAGATTGCGCGCCAGGAAGTGGGCGGCAAGGAACGCGACTACTTTTTGCTGGAATACGCCGATGGCGACAAGCTCTACGTGCCGCTGGAGCAGGTTGACCGTATTACGCGCTACGTTGGTCCCGACGGCGACAAACCGCGCCTGACCAGGCTCAACACCGCCGACTGGACGCGGGCTACCAACAAGGCGCGCAAGAATGCCAAAAAGCTGGCGTTTGACCTGGTCGACCTGTATACGCGTCGCTCTTCGATTACCGGTATCGCCTGCCCGCCCGATACGCCCGAGCAGATCGAGATGGAGCAGAGCTTCCCCTACGACGAGACGCGCGACCAGCTGGAGGCTATCGCCGACATTAAGGCGGACATGGAGGCGCCCAAGCCCATGGACCGCCTGCTGTGCGGCGACGTGGGCTTTGGCAAGACCGAGGTCGCCCTGCGCGCGGCCTTTAAGTGCGTGGACTCCGGCCGCCAGGTCATGGTGCTCTGCCCCACGACCATTCTGGCCCAACAGCACTACGAGACATTCTTTGAGCGCTTTGCCCCGTTTGGCCTGGAGGTCGAGGTGCTCAGCCGCTTCCGCACCCCGGCGCAGCAAAAGCGCGCGCTCAAGGCGTTTGCCGAGGGCGCGATCGATGTGCTCATCGGCACGCACCGCCTGCTTTCGGCCGATGTGAACCCCAAAAACCTGGGCCTGGTGATCATCGACGAGGAGCAGCGCTTTGGCGTGCAGCACAAGGAGCAGCTCAAGAACCTGCGCGAGCAGATCGACGTGCTCACGCTCTCGGCAACGCCTATTCCGCGAACCATGCAGATGGCCACGAGCGGCGTGCGCGATATGAGCTTGATCACCACGCCGCCGACCGGGCGCCGTCCCGTGATCGTGCACGTGGGGGAGTACGACCCCGACGTGGTGAGTGCGGCGATTCGCCTGGAGGTGGGTCGCGGCGGCCAGGTGTACTACGTGTCCAACCGCGTCAAGACCATCGACGATGCTGTGGCACGCGTGCACGAGGCCGCGCCCGAGGCGCGCGTGGGTGTGGCACACGGCAAGATGAGCCCGCGCGAGGTCGAGGACGTGATGATCGAGTTCGCGACCAAGAAGATTGACGTGCTCATCGCCACGACCATCGTGGAGAGCGGCATCGACAACGCAACAGCCAACACGCTCATCATCGAGGACTCGCAGCGTCTGGGTCTGGCACAGCTCTACCAGCTCAAGGGCCGTGTGGGCCGCTCGGCCACGCAGGCATACGCGTACTTTATGTTCCCGGGTGAGCTGCCTCTTACCGAGGAGGCTACGGCGCGTCTGACCGCACTGTCCGAGTTCCAGGACCTGGGCAGCGGCATGCGCATCGCCATGCGCGACCTGGAGATCCGCGGCGCCGGTTCGCTTATGGGTGCCGAGCAACACGGCAACCTGTCGAGCGTGGGCTTCGATCTGTTTACGCAGATGCTGGGCCAGGCCGTGGCTGAGGCGCGCGGCGATGACGATGCCGGCGTGGAGGCGGCGAGCGTGGGCATCAACCTGCCGGCCGACTACTTCTTGTCCGAGGAGTACATGCCGGCGGTGGACCAGCGCGTGCTCGTGTACCGCAAGCTCGCGGCGGCTGAGGACCTGGAGAGTGTCGACGAGGTGCAGGAGGAGACCGAGGCCGCGCACGGTGAGCTGCCGTTGGCGGGACTCAACCTGTTCAACCGCGCGCGCATCCGTATCCGCGGCGAGCGCCTGGGGCTCGAGAGCGTCACACTCAGCGGTGGGCGCATTACCTTCCTGGGGGTTGACGTTCCCAAGAAGGTAGCCTTTGAGTTCAAGAATCGCTATGGCGCGGTGAACTTCCCCAAGAGCCGCAAGCTGTCGGTGCCCTACAAGGCGGGCGCCGGTGCGGGCAGCGGCCTGGGCCGCGGTCTCGACGCCAACGACGGCACCGGCCCGGTGGCGGCGGCACTCATGCTGCTGCAGCAGCTGGGCGCGAGCGACGATGACTAACGGGTCGACGCTGCAAACGCTCCATTTGGGCAATCTGCCCCATCGAAAGGAAAGCATGTTCGGGTACATCTATAAGAAAGATGCCGCTGCTATCGCGGTCATCCTGGCCTTTTGTCTGCTCGTTGGGTCGTTTTTCGATTACCAGATCTCGAGCGCGATGTTCAACTCGTCCAGCCTGTTCGGCCGCTTTGTCGAGGCGGCCGGCGAGCTGCCGTTCGAGCTGACGGCGAGCGTCGCGGGCGTTATGCTCGTGCGCTCGGCACGCCCCGATTCCAAGGCGAGCAAGTGGCTCGCCGCGCTGGGCGTTTTGATCAACGTGGGCCTGGTCGGCTACGAGATTATCGGATCGCTGCGCGTCGGCGGCAAGCTCATCGCGTTTCAACTGGTACTGACGTTTACGCTGGTCATTGCGGTTAACATTATTGCCTATCGCCTTACGCGCGACACCGACCCCGACGATCTCACGCGCTGGGCGCTGATGGTGCTTGCCGTGTGGGTTGCCCAGGCCATCATCCTCAACGTGATCGTCAAGCCGCTGTGGTCGCGCCCGCGCATGCGCGTGATCGAGGTCACGCCGGGGCTCAATTTTCAGCCGTGGTGGGTGATCGGCAATCCCGACAAGTGGAGCTATATCGCCGCCGGCGTGATCAAGGACGGCTTTAAGTCGTTCGCGAGCGGGCACACCGCGCATGCGGCAATCGGCCTTATGCTTGCGGGGCTTCCCGCGGCGGCCTTTACGGAAAAGCCTTCGCGTCGTCGCGTGGTCTTTTGGGTGGCGGCGGCCGTCGCGGCGCTCGTCGCCTTTGGCCGTATCGTGATCGGTGCACACTTTTTGACT
>URFP01000181.1:0-3003 GCA_900547235.1 uncultured Collinsella sp.
TGCGCAAGTAGCACGATAGCGCGTGCCGGGGATATGCCATTTGTCACGGATTTGCGGCGGGGGCGATCGCGTCCTTCGTGGATTGAGACTCGCGTGCCTACAGGTCGTGTACTCGATAAACCTTGGTGCTGACGGTGCAGCTGATTGCGCATAGCGCGAGGGCCAGTACGGCGATTCCTGCGCACAGGCAGCCGAGGACAGCAGGATCGGGATTCGCCCCAGCAATCGACATGAGCCAGTTGCTGATGGGGTTGGAGGAGCTCAGTGCGGCCATGGCAAGGCATCCGAGTAGGGCAAACAGGCCAGCTGATAGGCGCAGCGCCTCCATGTGCCCAAATCGGAAGAATAGCGGCTGCGCCAAAAACACGATCATGAGGGAGAGAAACATCGATGCTGCCGAGGCGATTGCGATCTCAAAGACGGCCTGTCCCATCGAGGGAATCCCCGCGCTGCTGAAGAGCGGGAGGGTGACGATGCTCAACAGCACGGCCGCGCACGCCATGATGGCCGAGAAGGCAACAATGCATAGGTAACGTGCGCAGATGATATCTTTGCGCGAGAAGGGCAGCGTTGCCCGATAGCGTTCCCATCCGTTTTGATTGTCGAAGCCGGCCAGCGAGCTCATGACCATGATGGGCGACATGGCGCTGACCGCGCAGGCGCCGGCGCTCATGCCGGAATCGCCATCCGATGCGTTGGCGAGGGTCAACACGACGAATATGAACAGGCCGACGCCCGCGATACTCGGGATAAGCGTGCGAACGATGGCGAGCTCGGACATAAAGGCGCGTTTCATTTCGAAGCCCCTTTCAGCATGAGGCGCAGATAGTCATCAATGGTTGCCCGATCGCAGGGAATTTCGGGAAAGGCCTCGAGCGTATCGCGACGGTTGGGCACGAGCACGTCCACGCTGTAGGCGTGGTGGGCGGCGCGGGCGCCTTCGACGCAAGCCGTAAGCTCGGCGGCCTGTGCTTGGGTACAGTGGGCGATGCCGGGGCGGTCGGTAATGTCCTCGCGCGGCAGGTCAAACACAATCGAGCCGTTATCGATACAGATGACGCGGTCGGCAGTGCGATCGAGGTCGGACGTAATGTGGCTCGAGAGCAGCACGCTGCGCTGGCCGTCGGAAACAAAGGCGAGCAGCTCATCGAGTAGTTCCTCGCGCGCCATGGGATCGAGGCCCGCGGTGGCTTCGTCCAAAACGAGCAGCTTGGCATTGTGGCTGAGCGCACAGGCGAGCTGCAGCTTCATGCCCATGCCGCGGGAGAGGTCTTTGACCTTGGTTTTGGGATCAAGGCCAAATCGGTCGATAAATCTGGCGAATGTTTCGCGACTCCATGTGGGGTACGCCGGGCCTACGAGCGTCTCGATCTGGCCCACCTTGAGCGTGGAGGGGAAAGGGCACGTGTCCAGGACAAGACCGACGCGGGAGCGCAGGTGGCGCTGTGCCTCGCCGGGCGCATTGGCATCGCAGCGCTGGCCAAGCAGCTGCACCTCGCCGGCATCGAGCTTTATGAGCCCGAGCGCGGCGCGAATGGTCGTTGTCTTGCCGGCGCCGTTTGCGCCCACAAAGCCGACAATCTGGCCGGGCTCCACGGTGAGTGTGACATCGCGTAGCGAAAAGCGGTCGCTTACGCGGCGTGAAACGCCTTTGAGTTCTAGCAAGTTTTGCATGGTATAGCCTTTCTTGCAGATGGCTACTGCATGGTTTCGGGAGCTACAAGGTCGAGCATCTCGTGCAATTTGTCGCGCGTGACGCCCAGGGTTTCGGCCTGCGTAGCGGCCTGCGCAAGCAACTCTTCGATATGGCAGAGCTGGTTTTCGCGCAAGAGCTCCTGGTTGCCCTCGGCGACAAAGCAGCCCTTGCCCTGCACGGTGCAGATAAAGCCGAGCTGTTCCAAGTCGGCATAGGCGCGTTTGGTGGTGATGACGCTCACGCCGAGGTCGCTCGCGAGCGCACGGATGCTGGGGAGTTTGGCTCCCGCAGCGAGTGCGCCCGAAAGGATCTGCGCTTTGACTTGCGAGGAGATCTGCTCGTAGATGGGCTTGTCGCTCGAATTGGATAGGATGATGTCCACAGCGGCTCCTTAGCTGTTGGGCTACACGTGTATATAACCGGTAAGCACAGTATATATACACTATGTACAGTTACGCAAGAGACAAATTCGGATTGGGCCGGCTACCCAGGCCCCAACTGATGAATTTGTCCTGATAGGCGCCCTAGAGCGGGATTTCGCGGCTACAATAGTGCGGTTACATCGACGTAATGCACTCAATGCAAGAAAGGATCCGCATGGCAAGCCTGTCGGATGAAATCTCGTCGCGCCGCACATTCGCGATCATCAGCCACCCGGACGCCGGTAAGACCACGCTTACCGAGAAGCTGCTGCTCTATACCGGCAGCATCCAGACTGCCGGTTCGGTCAAGGGCAAGAGCTCGGCCAAGCACGCCGTCTCGGACTGGATGGACATCGAGAAGGAGCGCGGCATTTCCGTTACCTCCTCGGTGCTGCAGTTCACCTATAATGGCGCCTGCGTCAACATCCTCGATACCCCCGGCCACCAGGACTTCTCGGAGGATACCTACCGTACCCTTATGGCCGCCGACGCCGCAGTCATGGTCATCGACGGCGCTAAGGGCGTCGAGGCCCAGACCAAAAAGCTCTTTAAGGTCTGTACGCTGCGCCACATTCCCATCTTCACCTTTGTGAATAAGCTCGACCACGAGGCTCGCGATCCGTTTGAGCTCATGGAAGAGATCGAGAACGTCCTGGGTATCAATACGTATCCCATGAACTGGCCGATCGGCAGTGGTCGCAACTTCCGCGGCGTGTTCGACCGTCAGACCCGTCGCGTCATTGCCTTTGAGGGCGACGGTCACGCCAACGCCACCAAGAAGGTCGCCGAGGTCGAGGCCGAGCTGGGCGATCCTTCCATGGACGAGCTCATCGGCGAGGAGAACCACAAGAACCTGATGGACGACATCGAGCTGCTCGATGGCGC
>URFP01000182.1:0-3002 GCA_900547235.1 uncultured Collinsella sp.
GGGCATCCCCATCGGCAGATCAACGCCATATATCGAACGGCCGATGTTTCGCTTGCCGCCGCTCGTTTCCTCGAATACCTCTAAATGCGTGCACGTCGTTATCGCCTTGGGATAAATCTCGAGGTCTTGCTCATTTTATTTTTGAAATTGAACTATTCGAAATAGCACGGCGTTATACTGCTGCCTAAATTGAACTCAGGTTCAATTCGTGTTGTATAAATTGAACTTTGCCAGCAAGGAGGTTCTAGTGGCCCAAGAGACGTTTAGCGATCGTCTGCGACAGGCTATGTCCGATCGCGACGTTCGCCAGTCGGACGTGATCCGCGCATCGGAGATGCTCGGCAAAAAACTCGGCAAGAGTCAGATGAGCCAATATGTGAGCGGCAAGACGATTCCGCGGCGCGATGTGGCTGAGCTGCTCGCCCGTATTTTGGAGGTCGATGTTACCTGGCTGCTTGCCGGCGACGCCGATCAAGGCGAGGCATCATCACCCCGCAACGATTCCAAGCCCGAACCCCATCCCTCAGCTCAAATTGCAAGGAGCACCACCATGCGTACTTTTTCTAAATCCACCAAGCTCGATAACGTCCTGTATGACGTGCGCGGTCCCGTCGTCGACGAGGCCGCCCGTATGGAGGACGAGGGCGAGCGCATCCTCAAGCTCAATATCGGCAACCCGGCGCCCTTCGGTTTCCGCACGCCCGATGAGGTCATCAAGGACATGCGCCAGCAGCTGCCCGACTGCGAAGGCTATTCCAACTCGCGTGGCCTGTTCTCCGCGCGCAAGGCGATCATGCAGTATTCGCAGATCAAGGGCCTGCCCAACGTTCAGATGGAGCATATCTACACGGGCAACGGCGTGTCCGAGCTCATTCAGCTTTCGATGAACGCGCTGCTCGACAATGGCGACGAGATTCTGATCCCCAGCCCCGACTATCCGCTCTGGACGGCGTGCGCAACCCTTGCCGGCGGTCATCCCGTGCACTATCTGTGCGATGAGCAGGCGGATTGGTATCCCGACCTGGAGGATATGGAGTCCAAGATCACGAGCGCGACCAAAGCCCTCGTCATCATCAACCCCAACAACCCCACGGGTTCCGTCTATCCGCGCGAGGTGCTCGAGGGCATCGTCGAGGTTGCACGCAGGCATCAGCTGATGATCTTTGCTGATGAGATCTACGACCGCCTGTGCATGGACGGCTACGAGCACGTCTCGATTGCCTCGCTCGCTCCCGATCTGCCCTGCGTCACCTTTAGCGGTCTGTCCAAGTCGCACATGATCGCGGGCTATCGTATTGGCTGGATGGTGCTTTCGGGCAACCAGCGCTGCATGAGCGACTTCATCATGGGCATCAACATGCTCTCCAACATGCGCCTGTGCTCCAACGTGCCGGCTCAGTCGATCGTTCAGACGGCGCTCGGTGGCCATCAGTCCGTCAACGACTACATCCGCCCCGGCGGCCGTGTCTACGAGCAGCGCAACTTTGTGTATGAGGCGCTCAACAAGATTGACGGCATCTCGGTGGTTAAGCCGCGTGCGGCGTTCTACATCTTCCCCAAGATGGATGTGAAGAAGTTCAACATTACCGATGACGAGCAGTTCGCCCTTGACCTGCTACACGAGAAGAAGATCCTGATCACCCGCGGCGGCGGCTTTAACTGGGCCGAGCCCGACCACTTCCGCATCGTGTACCTGCCGCGCATGGAAGTGCTCAAGGAGTCCCTCGAAGACCTCGCCGACTTCTTCGATCACTACCGCCAGTCGTAACGGCAAAGGTAGCCTGTACTAAAACGGCCGGCCCGCAACGGATGCGGGCCGGCCGTTTTCTGTCTAAGCCCGTGCTGCTAACGCTTTGTCTCTTTGAGCGAGCAAGGTTCGCGTGTGAGCGGTAAGTTCTATTCCAAAATGGAATACAGTAGGCTTAAGCTGGAATTGATGCCCGGGTACCCGCTTTTCTAGAATGTTCTCAACAAGATGAAAGGCGGTTCCAACCAATGATTATCGATGCAAATTCCTACTGGTTCGACGAGCGCATCTTTCATGACGAGACGCTCTGCGAACAGTTTTTGGCCGAGGTGCCCCGCGCCTACGACACCGAAGGCTATCTGACCGTGAATTCCGCCGGCAAGCGACAGATCGTGATCGAGATGCCCGCCGGTTCTCCGGGCCTTAATTACATCGAGGGCGACTACACCCTCGAGAAGCGCTTGGCCGATATGGATGAGGCGGGGGTCGACAAGGCGATCCTCAAGCTCCCCGGCTGCCACGAGTGGATGTCGCTCGAGATGTGTCGGCGCTTCAACGACGGTATGGCCGCTGACGCGAAGGCGTCAAATGGCCGCCTGATTCCGCTTGTCGCTGTGCCACCCTTTGGCACCAAGGCAAATTTAGAGGAGCTCGACCGCAGGCTCGACGATGGTTTTGCGGGTGTGCAGCTCTGCGCTCACTACGGCAAGCGCTATCTCGACGACCGGGTTTTCTCGAGCTTCTTCGAGCACCTGAACGAGCGCAACGTCACCGTTTACGTCCACCATGTTCCCGTACCGGTCGAGAACGAGTCGCTTCTCGCGTACGACAACCTTCGCCGCTCTTATGGTCGCTGCGTCGACCAAACTACGGCGATCGGCCGCGAGATCTTTGGTGATTTCTTCGAGCGCTATCCTAATATCAAGATGGTCCACTCCATGCTCGGTGGCGCATACTTTGCGTTCAAGGAGATGCTGCTGCCTCACGGCCCCAAGCGCCCTGATGCCTCTGGACGTTTTCAGGTCGATACCGAGACCGTTTCCAAGCGCCTCGAGAACAACATCTATTTCGACATGTCCCATGCCCAGCCTTGGGGCAAGACACTCCTCGCCTGCGCGGTTAACGTGTTGGGTGCAGACCATATTGTTTTTGGCACGAGCTATCCGGTTAAACGCGAGTGGCTCACCGAGGGTGTCGCCTGCGTTCGTGCCGCGAGTCTGAGCAATGCAGACACAGATCTTGTGCTTGGCGGCAC
>URFP01000183.1:0-2904 GCA_900547235.1 uncultured Collinsella sp.
GCAGGTGCTTTACACGCACAAGGCTGGGGGTTCGAATCCCTCATCGCCCACCACTTGATTGAAAAGGCTCCCAGCGATGGGGGCCTTTCTTTTTTGCACACGGCCTATCCCAGCCATGGTAAATCGATAGCAAAACGGGTTCCAGTTCGCCCAATCGTGCGCCAAACGGCACGTGACAGTCTGGAACCCGCTTCAAACTGCTATGCCTGATGGCGCTAAGCTAAAACACCCGCCAGGATCTCGATCAGACCATCCACGTCGGCTTCCTCGCACACGAGCGGCGGCAGGAAGCGCAGTGTATGTGCACCTGTAGCGTTAATCACCGCACCAGCCACCAATGCGCGAGCCACAACGTCGTGCGCATCACCCGCAGCATCGTCCAAATCACAGCCGAGCATTAGGCCGCGACCACGCACCTCGGTAACATGCGGCAGCTTGGCGAGCCTTGCCTCCATATAGGCACCCACCTTGGCGGCATGGTCTGCGTAGTCACCGCGCACAAGCGCGGAGAGCGTCGCGGCACACGCCGCGATGGCCAAGCAGCTGCCGCCGAAGGTCGAACCATGGTCGCCGGGCTTAAAGATGTCAGCGATTTCCTTCTTTGCCACCACGGCACCCATGGGCACGCCGTCGGCGATGCCCTTGGCAAGACTCATGATATCGGGCTCCACACCATAAGTCTGGAAGGCGAACGGCTTGCCGGAGCGGAAAATACCACACTGGACCTCATCGGCGATAAGCACGGCACCCACCTCGTGTGCCAAGTCGCGCGCCGCAGCCATAAACTCCTCGGTCATGGGATGCACACCGCTTTCGCCCTGGATCGGCTCGAGCATCACAGCGCAAATCTCGCTTCCTAACTGCTTAAAAATTGCACGCAGTTCATCTACATCGTTGGGTGTGCATGCCACAAAGCCACCCGGCAGCGGGCGGAAACTATCCTGCAGCCAATCCTGCATGGTCGCGGCAATGGTCTCGAGCGTACGACCATGAAATCCGCCGCGCATACACACGATGGTGTTGCCACCGTTGCCGGCACGTTTGGCGTACAGACGCGCGAGCTTCATAGAGCCCTCGTTGGCCTCGGCACCGGAATTGGCAAAGAACGTCTCCCACACCTGTTCGCCCGCAGTCGGAGCGCCAAGCGCCGCCGCCGTGGTCTCGTCGCCAGCGGCAATCGCGTCGGCAAGCACGCGCGCACCGTCCGCATCGTCGTTGGCGAGCTTAGACAGCAACGCCGCGACCTGGCCGCGCTGCTCAATGTAGAAGTAGTTGGAGACATGCAGGAGCTTTTTGGCCTGGGCCTCGAGCGCCGAGAGCACCGCCGGATTGCCGTGGCCTAGGCTGCATACGCCAATACCTGCAAGAAAATCGAGATATTCGCGACCATCGTCGCCGGTGAGCTTCATGCCGTGACCCTCGACAAACTCGACCGGCGAGCGGCCAAAGGTTTGCATCACGTAGTGGGATTCGAGCGATTGTTGAGCTGCAAGTGACATGAGATGCCTTTCGTTAAGCGCCAGGTGGCGCGGACTGTGGGTGTAACGGTGTGACGATTTCTAACCAGCTAGACCGTCTGGAGCTTCTCGACCTCGTCGAGGTTTTCGGCCAGGCGCGCCGCAAAGGTCGAAAGCGGGTGCGGGTGCGTATCAAATTCGTAGGCCGTCTCGGTAGAGTGGATCACGGTGCCGACGCCGGCATCGGTCAGCAGCTCCAGGAGCAGCGAATGCGGCGTGGTACCGTTAATGATGTGAGCGCGAAATACGCCGCCGGTAAGTGCATCGACGGCCGCGCGCAGTTTGGGAATCATGCCCTTATCGACCTCGCCACCGTAGAGCATCTCATTAACCTCGTCGAGCGTTAGGTTGGAGATGAGCGAGTCTTTATCGCTAAAGTCCTTGTACAGGCCGTCGACGTCGGTCAAAAAGATTGCCTTGTGCGCGTGGAGCGCCGCCGCAACGGCACCGGCGGCGGTGTCGGCGTTGATGTTGAAGAAGCCACCGTCCTCCCCCGCCGCGACGGTAGCGATGACGGGAATATACTCGCTATCGAGCAAGTTCTCGATGTAGTCGGTGTTGACGTGCGTCACTTTGCCCACGCGTCCGAGCTCGGGGTCGAGCGGCTCGGCGATGAGCGTGCCGGCGTCGCTGCCCGATACGCCCACGGCCAAGTTACCGTGGTGGTTGATTGCCGCCACCAGCTCTTGGTTAACCTTGCCGCCCAGCACCTCGCGCACGATATCCATGGTTGCCGGCGTGGTCACGCGCTGACCGTTCTTAAACTCGACGGGCATATCGTAATGGCTCAGCGCCTCGTTGATGGCTTTACCGCCGCCATGCACGATGACGGGGCGCATGCCGATAATCTTGAGCAAAACGATGTCGCTCATCACGTCGCAACGCAGTTGCTCGTCTACCATGGCGGCCCCGCCATACTTGATAACGACCGTCTTGCCGGTCAGGTTTTTAATCCACGGCAGCGCTTCGAACAGCAGCTGCGCAGTTGCTTCGTTGGATTCGCTCGAACGATAATCGCGTGCGAATTTCATAATCTGCCTCGTCTTTCGTATCGTTATCGCGCTGTGCTCCGCTGCCTGCAATCGCGGCGAGATGCGCAGCGTGCCTGGAGTCTAGGAGCGGTAGTCACCATTGATTGAGATGTACTCGTGCGTGAGGTCACAGGTCCACACGGTCGTTGCCGCGTCGCCTGCGCCCAGGTCGGCCGAAATCACGATCTCGGGCGCCTCAAAACGTCGCAGGGCCTCGTCCTCGTCAAAAGGAACAGTCAGGCCATCGCGGCAGACGGGCATGCCCATCATGTCGATGGAAACGTCTTCCTGATTAAACGTTACGCCGCACTTGCCAAGCGCCATGGCAACGCGGCCCCAGTTGCAGTCGTGGCCGG
>URFP01000184.1:0-2860 GCA_900547235.1 uncultured Collinsella sp.
CGCGCCGGCGTTGCGGCAAGCGAGCTCAGCCGCGGCGGCGTGCCCGACATCGAGCGCCGCCTGGGCAGCATCTCGACGCTGGCAAGCGACCTGGACTGCGGTACCCTCACGCTCATCGACATTGTCAACGAGCTCAAGAAGCCCGGCCGCGACCCGCGAGACGACGCGCCCGAGGTGGTCTTTAGCCGCTCGGCACTTTCCATCGACGACCTGGAACCCGGCATGGAGCTCAAGGGCACGGTGCGCAACGTCGTCGACTTTGGCGCCTTCGTCGACGTGGGCGTGCACCAGGACGGCCTCGTGCACATCTCCAAACTGGCCAACCGCTTCGTCAAGCACCCAAGCGACGTGGTGCGCGTCGGCGACACGGTGAAGGTATGGGTAGAAAAGGTCGATCGCGACCGCAAAAAGATCTCCCTCACCATGGTGCGGGGGAAGTAAACCGCCAAAGCGAACGTCCCCCTCTTCGCGGCGAGTATCGCAAAGAGCGCGGGAATTCCCCGCACTCTTTGCCCCTTCGACAAAGTGGGGTATACTGTCCGCAGTGTGAAAAGCCTTCGTGCTTTTAGCGGCTGCGGGTACCTGTACCTACAGCCGCATTTTTCGTTTTGGAGGCTCGACTATGAAGGAGCGCCCGCTCATCCTGGCAGAACAACAGGTCGCCCACCTCGCAGAGCGGGGCGTCCGCTTCGACATAATGAGCCCCGAGGATGCGGTTGCGTTCCTCCGCGACAAAAACTTCTTTTTCAAGGTCAAGGCGTTTGCGAAGTGCTTCTCAACGTATCGTAGCTCCGCGTCAGAGGGCTACGGACGCTACGTCAACCTAGACTTCGCCTACCTCGCCGAGCTCACCAGACTCGACCACCACCTCCGCGAGCACATCCTCTCGATGACGCTTGACATCGAGCACTACATGAAGGTCCATCTAAACCGGACGATGATGGACGACGGCGCCGACGGGAAGGAGATCCTCGACCTCCTCTTCGCCCACGAGAGGGTGCGTAAGGAGAGGATGCTGGAGGAGCGGTTCGATCCAAGCGGGTCAGAAACAGCCGTCGAGAAGATGAAAGCCATCGCCGACCGGCTAGATGGAGTGGGCGGCAGCGAGCGAGCGACGCTCTTCCTCGAGATGCTCCACATCGCCGAGGACCAGACTTTGGGGATAGACCCGGAGCACCTTGAGCGCAGCGTCTCGTACCTCGGAGACTCGAACTACACCCGGAACCTCGCGAATAAGTATGGCAGACGCGAGGACATGTACGTCTGGAACTACCTGGAACTCGTCTCCTTCGGGGGAATCATCGCGCTTTACAAGTTCTACTTCTACGACCTCAGGAGGGAACGCAGCCAGGAGGCCGAATCCGTCAAGCAGCTCCTGTTCCCCGTGAAGGCCCTGCGCAACGCGGCCGCTCATAACGGCAACGTTCTGAACACGATCGGGCAGCGCCTACAGAAGCCCGTCGGCTCCATCGCGACGGCCGCGCGGGAGGAGCTCAGAATCGACCAGGAGCTCGTCGCCCTTACAAAGCGCTTCCCCGTCATCCACGACTTCACCGCACTCGTACTCTGCTTCGATAGAATCGTCAGCGATGCGGACGCGAGGTCGGAAAAGGCAGCAGGCCTGCGCGCCCTGCGCGAGCGCTTCCTTGAGCACGCCGACTACTTCGAAAAGCAGATCGAGCTTGACCGAGGAATCAGGATGCTGGGGGAAGTCATGCGCTCGGGAGCCGATGCCATCTCCTCGAGCTCCCTATAGCTCTTCAGTCCCCTAATAGCCCCTTGCCACTTGGGCCCCGCTCGGACAGAGTGGGTTCGAGTAGGTTCGAGCAACTCAGCAGCAATCCGACTACCCGCTGCATGAAAACCGCAGCTCAGACGCATGACATGCCGTGCCATGAAGCAGCGGGTTCGGGTAAGAGTACGTCCGAGTGGTCAGAGTAGGGCCCGACTTCCCCCTCTTGGCGACGTGCAAAATCGCGAATATTCAGCATCTCTCGATAGCCCCGCGGCGCCTCAGAGAGCCATAAAAGCAAAAACGGCCCCGTTTTAGCGTCAATTAGAGCCAAAACGGGGGGCCGTTCCGTGCTTCAACCAGCTGGTAAAAGCCTTTACCGTGCTGAATATTCGCGATTTTGCACGTCGCCGCAGGGGGTACCCTTGCTTACGGCAAGATATGGAAGCCCAAAGCGGCGATATCCTTGGCAAAGCCGCGCACGGTGTCGAGCGAGACCTCGTACGGGTCACGTCCGATGTTCTTGCGCTTGGCCAGGATACTGTTGGGCACCGTGATGATCTGGCAACCGCATCCTTCCGCCTGGTAAATGTTGATGAGCTCGCGCGTGGACGCCCACAGGACCTCACAGCTGGGCTTGGCGGCGGCCTTCTTGACCGACTCCGTCATAAACGGAATGGGGTCAACGCCGGTGTCGGCGATACGGCCGGCAAAGAGCGAGATGATGGACGGCGTCTCGGCGTCAACGGCCTCGAACATCTCGTCGACCTGCGCAGGCGTAAAGATGGTGGTGACGTTGACCTTGATGCCGTCGGCGGAGAGCTTGCGCACCAGCTCGGCGGTGGACTCGCCCTTGGTAGTCACGCACGGAATCTTGACGTAGACGTTCTCGGCCCAGGCAGCAATCTCGCGGGCCTCGACCTCCATAGTCTCGACGTCGTCGGCAAAGACCTCAAACGAAACGGACACATCGGTGATGTGGGCCAGGACCTCCTTGGCAAAGGCGCGGTAATCCGTCACGCCGCCCTTCTTCATAAGGGACGGGTTGGTTGTGAAGCCCTGAACGTTGCCGTTCTCGTACATGTCGAGCATGCCCTCGAGGTTTGCACCGTCAGCGAACACCTTGAT
>URFP01000185.1:0-2845 GCA_900547235.1 uncultured Collinsella sp.
GTGGTCTGGTAGACGTAGTAGTTGAGCCAGTTGGTGTAGAACAGCTGAGCCTGGCTGCGCCAGACGTTGCGCGGCTCGGCGGTGGGGTCGTCGCCCGGGAAGTAATGCGCCGGCACCTGAGGGTTGAGCCCGCGCTTCACGTCTCGCTCGTACTCCAGGCGCAACGTGTCGGTATCGTACTCCGGATGGCCAAAGACAAAGAAGCGACGGCTGTCGGTCGACTTGACGATATACAGGCCCACCTCGTCGGACACGGCCACGACCTCAAGCTGCGGCTCGGCCTCCACGTCCTCGCGGCGCACATCGGTGTTGCGTGAATGCACGGCATAGAAACGGTCGTCAAAGCCGCGGACCAGCGGGCTTTGCGGCTTCACCAGATGATGCTCGAACACGCCGCTCGCCTTTGCCGGCAGGTCGTGCTTCTGAATACCGTAGTGGTGGTACAGGCCGGCCTGCGCACCCCAACAAATGTGCAGCGTAGAGTGCACGTGTGTGGTGGACCAATCCATAATCTGGCAGAGTTCGGGCCAATAGTCGACCTCCTCGAACGGCATCTGTTCCACCGGCGCGCCCGTAATGATCAGGCCGTCGTAGTGGATGTCGCGGATGTCGTCGAACGTGCGGTAGAACGTCTCCAGGTGGCCGGCACTCACGTGCGTGGCCTCGTGCGTTTTGGTGCGCAGCAGGTCCACCTCCACCTGCAGCGGCGTGTTGGAGAGTTTGCGCATGATCTGCGTCTCGGTGGCGATCTTGGTGGGCATGAGGTTGAGGATGAGCACGCGCAGCGGACGGATGTCCTGGTGCAGCGCGCGATACTCGGTCATGACAAAGATGTTCTCGCTCTCGAGCTGCGCGGCGGCAGGGAGGGCGTCGGGAATGCGAATGGGCATGGGAGCTCCTTACGAGTCAGTTGCAGCTATGGTACAACGAGCAGCCCCATCCGCGCGAGCGTATCGCCCAGCGATGCCGTCAGCGGCCCAAATCACTCCAAAAGTAGAGATTAAGGCATGTCCCAAAATCTACGGCGCTTTAGCCTAGCAAAGTGACGGCAGGACGCTACAATAGTTCGACGCGAAAACTCGGCCGAAAGGATACAGATATGTACCAGACGCGTAAGATCGGTGTGGTCGGCCAGGGCCACGTAGGAGCACATGTCGCCAACAGCCTGCTTATGCAAGGCATTGCCGATGAGCTGTACCTATGCGATATCAACGAGGCCAAGGTGACGTCCGAGGTCCAGGACCTGCGCGACTCCCTTTCGTTTGTCCCGTATAACACCAAAATCGTCAACTGCTACGACCACTACGAGGAGCTGGCTTGCTGCGACGTCATCGTCAACGCCGCCGGCAAGGTCGCGCTGGCCGCCGGCAACCGCGACGGCGAGCTGTTCTTTACCACCGACGCCGCCCGCACCTTTGCCAAGCGCATCGTCGACGCCGGCTTCGACGGCATCTTCGTGAGCATCTCCAACCCCTGCGACGTCGTATGCACCGAGCTGTGGCACCTGACCGGCTACGATCCCAAGAAGATCATCGGCTCGGGCTGCGGTCTGGATTCCGCCCGCCTGCGCACCGAGATCTCCAAGAAGGTCGGCGTGAGCCCCAAGTCCATCGACGCCTACATGATCGGCGAGCACGGCTTTAGCCAGCTGGCTGCCTTTAAGGCCGCGACCATCGCCGGCAAGAGCCTCAACGAGCTTCAGGCCGAGAACCCCGACAAGTACGCCTTTGACCACATGGAGGTCGAGGAGCTCGCGCGCAAGGGCGGCTATGTGACCTACCAGGGCAAGCAGTGCACCGAGTACGCCGTCGCCAACTCCGCCGCGCGCGTCTGCGCTGCCGTTCTGCACAACGAGCACGCCGTGCTTTCCGCCTCCACGCTCATGACCGGCCAGTATGGCGAGGAGGGCATCTTCACGTCCCTGCCGTGTGTGATCGGCGCCGAGGGCGTCGAGGAGGTCTACACGCTCGACCTGTCCGAGTACGAGCTCGAGGGCTTCCACAAGAGCTGCCAGCACATCCGCGACAACATCGCCCAGCTCGACTGGTGGGATGCCGAGGCCTACGACGCAAAGTAGGCCGTAGGCTGCCGCAACCTTGCGAATCTAAACGCGATACTAAGCGGGCCGCGCCGGAAATCCCCGGTGCGGCCCGCTTTTTTGACTCACGCAGTGCCCTTGCGAATCGAAGGTGAATACTTTTCCGCGAAGTGAACGAGCAAAAACGAGCCCCCGAAGCATCGACACTTTTAAGACGCCGTTTCCTGCGGTTTCGCCGAGTTTTTCCTGCGGTTTTGGCACCAAAAAGTGTGGATGCTTCGGGGGTCCAAAATAGGTCGTTCACTTCGCGGAAAAGTATTCACCTTCGTTTTCGCGCAGACACGAATCCGGCCGCCACAACGCAAAAAGGGGCCCGCGCGCAGCGCAGACCCCGTCAAAAAAGATAATTCCCGGTACTTAGTACTGCTCGATGCCCATGTAGCGGCGGAACTCGGGGCTGTGGTCGAACACCTTGCCGCGGGCGGCACGCAGCTCGCAGCTCATCGCGTAGAAGAAGATCGGCTCTAGGAACGAACGCACGCTGGCAGGTACCTCGCCCACGCCGTACTCGAGCGCATCGAGCACCATAATCGTGTCGGTGTGCGTGTTGAGGAACGCAAGGGCGCGCTCCTCCATGGGGCGGCACTCACCCGATCCGAGCTGCACAAAGTAGAACACGCCGGGCTCGGTGGCCTCGAACGGGCCGTGGAAGTACTCGCCGGAGTGGATGTAGCAGCAGTGCTGCCATTGCATCTCCATGAGCGAGCAGATGGCCATGGCGTAGGTCTGGCTAAAGTTGGGGCCGGA
>URFP01000186.1:0-2770 GCA_900547235.1 uncultured Collinsella sp.
ATCAGCTCTAAAGATACCGTGTTGATTCTGGACGACTTGGTCGCGACGGGCGGAACCGTCGAGGCAACAGGTAAACTGGTGCGAGATATGGGCGCAAAGCTTATCGGTTACGGTTGTATACTTGAGCTTGCGTTTCTCAACCCGCGCGAGAAGCTCACGCCGTCTGATGACGATGTGGAGCTCTTTAGCCTGGTGACGGTAGGCTAGCCGTTACCCTTAGTTACTGGAAAGGAAGCTACATGCGCACAGCAAACACGCACAAAAACATGGCACGCTGCGCTGCTACGGCAACCCTCGCTTGTGTTTTGGGCTTGGGCCTCGCGGCTCCTGCCTACGCCGATACCGCATCCGACCTTGCCGCTGCTCGTGCGAAGCTCGAGCAGATCGGTACCCAAACCCAGCAGATTTACGATGAGCTCGCCACGCAGACGCAAGCGCTCGATCAGACTGCCGGCGAGATCACGCAAAAGCAGCAGGAGATCGCCGATGGTCAGGCCAAACTCTCGACCTATGTCGCCGGCGAGTACAAAACCGGCGGTCTGAGCCTGCTTCAGGTTCTGACGGGTGTCGATGATCTGAGCGATATGCTCAACCGTCTGTTCTACTACGGCAAAGTTTCCGATAAGCAAGCTCAGACCATTCAAGAGGTCAAAGAGCTTAAGCAGCAGCTCACCGATAAGCAGGCCGAGCAGGAGAAGAACGTCGCCACCACGCAAAAGAAGGTTGACGAGCTTAACGCCCAGCAGGCTGAAGCCCAGAACGTCGTAAACTCCCTGGATTCGCAGCTGCAAGCCGAGCTTGCCGCAGAGGCCGAGGCCAACGCCGCGCTGCAGGCCGGCATCAACGCCAGCACTGCCGAAAAGGCCACGGTGAGCAACGACACCGCCGGTACGACCGAGAACACCAACAATGGCGGCCAGACCAACAATAACAACAACCAGGGCGGCAACACGCCGGCTCCCGCACCGAAGCCTGCCCCCACGCCCGCTCCGGCTCCCACGCCTTCAGCACCGAGTCAGTCTGTTGATGGTGGCTCCGTTGTTTCGCGCGCCTACAGCAAGCTCGGCTATGCGTATTCTTGGGGCGGCATTGGACCGAACAGCTTTGACTGCTCCGGTTTTGTAAGCTATTGCCTCACGGGACGCTACTGCCGTCTGGGCACCACGGTCGACTTCATGGGTTGGACCCGTGTGTCCGATCCGCAACCCGGCGATGTTGTGGTTAACTCCTACCATACCGGCATTTATATCGGTAATGGTCAGATGATCCATGCTTCCGACTACAAGACTGGCGTTATCATCAGCTCCGTTGCCGCCGGCATGAACAACAACTATATCTTCGTGCGTTACTAAGTCATCTTACACAGCGTGTGAATGTGGACCTCGTGGCTTTAAGTCGCGAGGTCCATTCTTTTTTTCTCTAATCTTGTACGACTATCTAGTATTCAAAACTAGATAGCCGTACATTCAGTTTGCAAGATGGCTATAATTGTTGAGGAACAATTAGAAAGGACCCTCTATGAGCTGGGCACTTATCTCAGATTCAAGCTGTAACCTCCGCGATTGGCAACCGACCGCACCCCATACCACCTTTGCATTTGCGCCCCTCAAAATTCGAGTGGGGGAGCGTGAATTCATCGATGACCTTTCGCTCGATGTTCATGAGCTCAACTGCGCTGTTCAGGCGGAGACGAACGCTTCTTCGAGCGCTTGTCCCAGCGTAGGGGAGTGGGCCGAGCTCTTCAAATTGGCAGACAAGACCATCTGCATGCCGATCTCTGAGGGCGTGTCGGGCAGCTACAACGCAGCAGCCACGGCTCGCGATATGGTTCTTGCCGAGGAGCCCGACCGGCAGATTCATCTAGTCAATTCGCGCGCAGCTGGCGGCAAAATGGACCTCATTTTCTTGCTGTTCGACCGCTATCTTGCAAGCAATCCGGATGTCTCATTCGAGGACGCTTGCGCATACTTCGATAGCCTTGAGCAGAACAGCAAAATCCTCTTCAGCTTGTGCAATTACGAAAACCTGGCCAAAGCCGGACGTATCCCTAAGGCAGCCGGCGTCATTGCCAACAAGCTCAATATCCGCATTTTGGGCACGGCGAGCGAGGCCGGTAAAATCGAACTCGTCGGGCACACGCGTGGCGAAAAGAAGATGCTCAACAAGATCATCGATACCATGGAAGCCGAGGGTTTTACGGGTGGCGAGGTCGTCATCGACCATGTGGAAAATGAGGCAGGCGCCCAGGCACTTGCCAGCCGCATTGTGGAGCGCTGGCCAGGCTCCAAGACTATCATCATGCCCTGTAACGGGCTAGATTCATACTATGCCGAGATGCACGGCCTCATTATCGGCTACGACATGGGCGTGGCTTCGGGCCAATAACGTCCAACCAAGCAAAAATACGGGCGGGACAAAGTGACAGATGGCCCTTTGTTCCGCCCGTTTTATACGTCGGCTAACTATTAAACCCATTAAACTTTAGATAGCTCATCAGGTACGCCTTCGAAACGAAGGATGAAACCGCACTGCGCACAAGCAGCGACTCACGCGTTACCTGATGCGCCGTATCGGGAACCGGCGTCTGCTCGACGGAAAACGCCGAACGAATCGATGCCTCGAGCTGATCGACCACATAATCGAAGGCCGTCGGGGCATCGTAGCTCAAACGCTGAATGTTAAAGAGTGCCTGCACCGCAGCAATAGGTAACACCTGCTTAAAGAGGCAGATAGCGATCAGGCGGGCAATCTGCTCGCGGCCATATTGCTT
>URFP01000187.1:0-2703 GCA_900547235.1 uncultured Collinsella sp.
CGCCTCATCATCCACAATCATCGCACGCAGCATAGGGATAAAACCTTTCGTCAACAAACTACGCCGGGCATCCGCCGCAAGGCGTTGAACCCGTAGCCTTTTATTTTACTCTTGAATGTCAAAGATACTCTCCGACAAATCAAGATGCAGGAGCACCTTCGTGCCCTTACCCGGCGCCGATTCGACGCGCGTATAGGAATGCGGTCCATAAAAGCGATGGATGCGCTCCGAAATGTTGTGCATGGCCACGCCGGCACCGCCGCCCTGCGGGGAGCTGGCGTCGGGGCGGGCAGAGCGCTCATCAAACAGCCTGGCGGCGGTGCCCTCGTCCATGCCCACACCGTTATCGGCAACGGCGATTAGAATCGCGTCGTCGCCATCATCGTCCACCGTGACGTCAATCTTGAGCGCCCCATCGTCACCCATGCCGTGGCGCACGGCGTTTTCGACAATCGGCTGAATTACAAAAGCCGGCACCAGCGTGTCCTCGACATCCTCCGACACATGGAAGGTCGCCAGCACACGGTCCTCGCCAAAGCGCGCCTTCTCAAAGGTGAGGTAGCGCTTGGTCTGGGCGACCTCACGCGAAACCGGAATCAGCGAACCCGAGTTGTCGAGCGTGGCGCGGTAGAACGACGAGAACTCGCGCAGCAACTCGCGGGCGCGCAGCGGATCGGTGCGCGTAAAAGACGCAATGGTGTTGAGCGTGTTGAACAGAAAATGCGGATTGATCTGGGCCTGCAGCGCGCGCACCTCGGCGCGAGCCGTAAGCTCCTTTTGCACCTCGAGCTCGTGGATGGCAAGCTGCGTGGACAAGATCTCGGCAAAGCCGGAGGCCAGAGCGTACTGGGTGCGGTCGACAGCGCGCGGCGTGCGATAGTAGAACTTGAGCGTGCCGACGGTACGGTCGCCCACCTTAATAGGTGCGATGATGCCGGCGGGGACCTGATTGTGCGAGCCGTCCGAACCCACCACGTCGACCACACGATTGAACGACTGCACGATGCCGTGTTCGATCACGTAGCGCGTGGCAAGCGTATGGATGGGTGCATCGGGCGGGAGCTTTTCCTCAAATTCGCCCGCACAGGCCAGCACGTTTTTCTCGTCGGTGATTGCCACCGTCATGGCGCGCGTCTCGGGCAGAATGCGACGGCACACCAGCAACGCCGACTCCTGCGTCAAGCCGCCTTTGATGTCCTCGAGCATGGCAGAGGCCACCGAGAGCGTCTCCTCGGTGTACTGCGAGCGCACCGAATCGGGATTAAGCGTCAAAAAGATAAAGATACACAGAAAGATGCAGAGCAGGGCACAGGCGACAACCGTCGCAATGGGTTCGATTCCGGTCGCCAGCGCAAAGATGAAGTAGGCCATCACGCAGATGGCACAGAACACGGCAACGATGCGGAAGAACGAAATTGAGCTGTCGCGCCCGTCACGGCGGTCGGCCATTATTTCCCCTCCAGAATGTCGATCAGTTGGGCGTCACGCCAAAGCCCGTCCATAATCTTGGGCCAGAAGCTCTGGAAACGCAGATAGCTCGCGGCGTTTTGGCGCGCATATGCCTGGGCCTCGGCAATACCGTGACGCCAGATGCGCAGGTAGCCTTCGTGCTCGTGGGTAAACATGCTGCGCACCATAGCGGTCTTGCGCACGCGATCGTCGAGCTCGCGCGAAATCCACGGACCCGGATAGGGCATAAGCGACGCGGCCGTAACGGGAATGAGCTCCTGTTGGTGCGCGGCAAACGTCAGCTTGGCCCGCTCGTAGTACCAGCGGTACACGTCCTGCATAAAGCGCGGCGAGCGTTTCTCGGACTCGGGCGGCAGATGACGTACGGTCCACTCGTTGTCGAACCACACGTCGTAGCCAAACATGCGCATGTTAAAGAGATAGTCCAGGTCCTCGCCGCGGGTAATAAACGGGTCGAATGCCACACGGGTAAACGCGCGGGCATGCAGGGCCATAAGGCCGCCGCACACGTAATTGGAGCGTGAGATGCGGGTACCCGAGAGCGCCTTTTTCATCCAACGGTTGAACTCGATGCGCTTGGTCCACCACCGATGGCAAATGCCCACTTTGTCGGTGGGGGCAAGCGGCGATCCATCGCGGTCGTAGAAATAACCACTCTTGACCAGAATCGGCAGGCCCTGACGCGTCTGCTGCCCCAGCGCATACGTCGCTCGCTTCATAAAGTCGGCATCGATGACGGTCTCGTCGTCGTCGACGAAGATGACGGCATCGTGGCCTAGCACGGCGGCACAAGCCAGCCCCATGTTACGGATGGCACCATAGCCACGAAGGCTCACACACTCGCCTGAGCCCTTGGGTGCAATCTGCGCCACGCGGTCCGCGATGCGCGACGCCTCGATATTGGTAACGACGGTCACGTTGAGCGTAGGGTGCGCGTCAACGATCTCGCGCACGCGCTCTGATACGTCGGCCGTAACGGACGCCGGACAAACCACCAGCAAGATAATGCGCGGGATGTCGCGCACCTGCTCCAGCGAACCCAAGCAGCGGTCGAGCTCGGGGTTGGCGGCGTTGAGCTTTGTCGAATGGTCATAGGTCCCGGGGGCATTTGCACAGGCATCATCGCCCGCCCAATACGTTGGAATCACCACCGTGGCATTCATGCCTTGCCCTCCTTACAACACAAAAACGGGGCGCCGCCAAACACAGGCGGCGCCCCGCGAACTAGCTGAT
>URFP01000188.1:0-2676 GCA_900547235.1 uncultured Collinsella sp.
CATTACAGCTCGACGAGCTGGCCGGTCTCGGCGGCCTCCTTGATGGCGTTGAGAAGCGTGAGCGTCTTGACGTTGTCGGCCGGCGTCACGACGGGCTCGACCTCGCGGCGGACAACCTTTACAAAGTGCTTGAGCTGCATCTTGTGCGGCAGCGCTGGGTCGACGGCCGGAATCTCCATCTGCAGCGGCTTGTGCCAGTTGGAGGCGCCATCGTAGGAGAACTGGTGCAGGCGGGGCAGCGACAGGGCGCCCTTGGTGCCGCCGATAAAGTAAGCGTCGGCGTCGAAGGGACGGTACTGCGGGTCCTCGCGAGCGGTCGCCTCCCAGTTCCAGGGGCTGGCGGTGGCGTCAGAGATGGTCATGCTCGCGAGCGCGCCGTCGGCAAAACGGACGTTGACTACGGCGGAGTCCTCGGTCTCAAAACCGCGGGCGGCGCTGGACTGCATACCCTGGACGGCAACGGGCTCGCCCAGCAGGTAGCGGAGCAGGTCGACGTCGTGCACCAGGTTGACCAGGATCGGGCCGGCACCCTTTTTGCGGCGCCACTCGACATCGAAGTACTCGTCGTTCTTATAGATCATGTAGTGGAAGCTCGACACGGTGAGCTTGCCCAGCTCGCCGGACTCGATGATCTCCTTGGCCTTGTTGACGAAGGGGTTGTGGCGACGGTGCTGACCCACGAGCACGGGCACGCCGGCGGTCTCGGCCTCGGCGGCGAAGGCCTGGGCATCCTCGAGGTCGTTGGAGATCGGCTTTTCGACCAGCGGCACGATGTTGCGCTTGATGGCCTCGCGAGCAACGCCCAGGTGCAGGTCGTTGGGGGTGGCGATAATGACGGCCTCGGGTTTGACCTCGTCCATCATCTGGGCGGGATCGGTGTAAAACGGCACGCCAGCGGCCTCGGCCGTGGCGCGTGCGCCCTCAAAGGCGTCGGCGATGGCGACGAGCTCGGCCTCGGGCTCCTCGGTGACAAAGCGGATGTGGTTGCGGCCCATGGCACCGGCGCCGATAACGGCAATGCGGACGGGGTTGAGCTCAGACATTTCGACTCCTTAATGCTGGTGGCTTGGAATGTGACAAAGGGACAGCCCCTTTGTCACATCGGTATAACTAGGCGGACTTCTTCTTGCTGTCGGAGACCATCATGTAGACGGTGAGTACGACGGCGATGGCGGCAATCACGATGGCGCCGTAGAAGGACTGCTGGTAGGCGGCGCTGCCGGCCTCGGCGTGATACAGCACAGCGGTGATGGGCTGGCTGATCCAGGTGGAAGCGGCATAGCCCAAGAACATGATGCCGTAGTTGACGCCGATGTTGCTGGTACCAAAGGCGCCACCGGTGAGCGGCGGGTAGATGACGAGCAGGGCGCCAAAGCTAAAGCCGAGCAGGGCGAGCGCAACAAAGAACATGCTCTGCGTAAAGCTCATCGACATGATGACGAGCGCGACGATGGTGACGACAAGGCTGATGAGCAGCGACTTGTAGGCGCCGAGCTTGTCGATGATCTGGCCGAAGGACAGGCGGCCGACCAGGTTGGCGCAGGTGTTGACGGAGACGACCACGCCGCCGAGGGCGACGGCCGCAGCGCTCGTGGGGTCGGCGAAGAGCTGGACGGCGGCGATGGAGGCAACCTTGCCCACGAGCAGGGTGCCCGCGGTGGCGGCAAAGGCGAAGGTGACGATGAGGACCCAGAAGCGCGGGGTCTTGACCATCTCGCCCGGGGTGAGGTCACCGAAGGTGCCGGCGTGCGCGCCGCCCTTGGGGGCCTCGAAGCCCTCGGGCAGCCAACCGGCCTCGGGGGCCTTCAGGAACAGGGCGGAGGCGGCGATCATCACAAAGAAGATGACGCCGAGTGCCTTGAGGGCGCCAAAGATGCCGAGACTCGGGATGAGCAGCGAGGCGAGCACCGGGGACAGCACGGCGGGGCCGGCGGTGGAGGCGGCAAGGGTGATGCCGGAGGCGAGGCCCTTCTTGTCGATGAACCACTTTTGGCCGGTGGTGAGCGCAGGGTTGTAGCCCAGGCCGTTGCCAATGGCGGCGACGAGCGAGAACCACAGGTAGAACTGCCACGGCTCGGTGACGGTGCCGGACATGAACCAGCCCAGGCCGTAGCACACGGCGGCGGCGATCACGACGTTGCGCGGACCGATCTTATCGGAGATGCGGCCGGCGAAGATACCCGTCACGGCCATGATGGTCTGAAAGACCGGGAAAGCCCAGGTAAGGGCGCTCGACCACTCGGGGTAGACGGCGAGCAGGTTCTTGCTCACGACGGAATACAGCGCGATGGAGCTGATGAAGAACATAGTGACGCACGCGGCGGAAAGCACGACGGCGCGACCCTTGTTGGAGTTGGTGGAAGCCATTGGACTCTTTCTAATCGATACGGGGGAGGAACGGTCGTGTCCGCGGAGCCTCCCTGTCGGGTTGGTTTACTGGTCAGTCGGCTTGGCGACGCCGGACTCGTCAGACCAAAGCTCGACACCCTTGTTCTTGAGGTAGTTGTCGGCAAAGGCCCGGCGGCCGCCAGGCTTGGCGGTGAGGTCGCCCATCATATTGGAGAAACCGCCGTCGACCTTGATGGCGTCGCCGGTGGTAAAGTCCGAGCGCTTGGACGCCAGGAACATGACGGCGTTGGCGATATCGCTGACCTCGCCGATGCGGCGCGTGGCGAT
>URFP01000189.1:0-2673 GCA_900547235.1 uncultured Collinsella sp.
AGCGGAGCGCGCCGAGATGGAGCCCCGGTTATTTGATGCACACTGCCATCTTGATTTAATGGCTCGCCCGGACGCCGTTGCCGATGAGGCAACGGCGCTGGGCCTGGTCCTATTTGACTGCGGCGTCGATCCTCGCGACCTCGCACGCGCAGACGAGCGCACCCGTAGCCGTTCAAACATCTTTGTTGGAATCGGTCTCCATCCCTGGTGGCTCGCCGACGGGCGATGCGGAATCGCTGAAATCAATCTACTATGCGAAGTCGCTGCGCAAGAGCGATTTATCGGAGAGGTCGGACTCGACTTTTCCGCGCGTTTTGCCGGAAGCGAACCGCTTCAAATACAGGCACTTGACCGGCTCTGCGATGCGCTCGTGCAGAGCCCTCTTGCCGGGCGTGTGATATCAATTCACGCCGTTCGTTCGGCAGGAACCGTGCTAGACATCCTCGAGTCGCATGGATTACTCACGCCAAGCCCCGACTCCCCCGCTATCATTTTCCACTGGTTTAGCGACACTTCGAACGAGTTCGTCCGCGCACGAAGCGCAGGCTGCTATTTTTCCGTGAACGAGCGGATGCTCGCCACCAAGCGCGGTCGCGAATACGTACGACAGATTCCACTCGACCGCCTGCTGCTCGAGACTGATGCGCCAGCCCAGCCGCAAGCAGATACAAGCGCGCGGCAGCTCATCACATCGCTAAAAAGCGTCTCCCGGCGCATCGCCGAACTTAAAAACTGCGCCGAGGAGAGCGTCGAATCGACCGTTTTAGGAAATTCGCGCTCCATATTTGACTTCCGCTGATCCCGGTGGGCAAAAAATGCCAAATATGAGTACTGTTGCAAAGCTAGTCACATTATTTTGCGACAAAACAACACCCTGATAATGCACAGCCGTTCATTATCAGGGTGTTTTAGCATGGCTAAAGCCGCCTATAACAGGCTTTTATCGCTCTCGGACATTCAACTAGGGCCTCAAAAGCTTAATTTCGCTGTTACTAAAATAGTGACAGTACTCATATTTGGCATTTTTTGCCCACAGGGTCCCGAGAAGACAACAATTCGACTTCCCGGGACTGCTCACCTATTCGGAAATCGGCGCTCCATGGCCCCAGGAGCCTTCCATGCCGCATACAGTCGAGGCAAACCCCGCCGCAAAGTCGAGCGCGCGCTCGATGGCCTCAGCGCCATCCTCGCCACGCTTGGCAGAATCGAGATAGCACATCAGGAACGAGGTCAGGAACGAGTCGCCCGCCCCCATGGTGTCCTTCATATCTGCCACAGGCTTGGCATGCTGCCGATAGTAACGCTCGCCGTCGTAGGCAATGCAGCCCTCAGCGCCAGCCGTGGCCGATACAAAACGCGGACCCAAGCCCTGCACCCATGCCAGACGCTCGCGAATCTCGTCCTCACCCGCGGCATCCGCCGCACTAAAGAAAGCAAAATCGACGTAGGGCGCAATTTGCTCGTAGTACTCGTCGGTGGAGTCGTCCGAAAAGTCAAAAGAGACCGTGACGCCCGCTGCCTTCAACTTGGGCAGCTCGCGCTCGGTAAAGCAATAGTTGCCCGAATGAACCACGTCGAACTGCTTCATATACGCAAGGTCAAAGCGATCGAGCACATAGCGCGCATCACCACGGATGCCGCCCTCGTTCGACCCCAGAAACACGCGGTCACCATCGACCACGGTAACACGAGCCGCACCGTTCTCGCCGATGAGTTGTTTACATTTGGCGAGCTCGACGCTCTCGTCCTCAAGGCTCGCGATGATATGCTCAGCCGCGGCGTCGTTTCCAAAGATGCCCATATACGCGGAGCGCGCGGCTCCGCATTTCCTGGCATACACGGCAAAGTTCACCGCATTGCCACCCGGATACATAGTGTGGATATGCTCGTAACGATCGACGACGTTATCGCCAAACCCAAGAGCGCTAACGTTGAATGTCATAGTGCCGCTCCCCTCTCGTCCCAACGAGATCGCTGTAATAGCCGCCGTACCACCCCGGCCCTACGCGAATTCCAGCAAATCCGGCAGCTGGTCGATAATCTTATCCGCAGCATCTTGGCTAAATCCAAAGCGCTCCTCGCGCTTGGCAATCACCGTCAGGCCGGCTCGCTTACCCGCGGTAATGCCCGGAACGGAATCCTCAACGCAGCAGCAGCGATTCGCGGGCAGCCCCAGCAGGTCCAGCGCATGCAGGTAGATGTCGGGCTCGGGCTTACTCTCCTTAAACTGCTCGCCGCTCACCACGTACTCAAAGGCGTCCGACAGTCCGCATGCATGGAGCACCTCTTCGATGCTGACCATGGGAGACGAACTCGCCAGCGCCACACGGACGCCACGGCGCGGCAGCTCTCGAATCGTATCAACGGCACCCGGGTTGATCAAAGCCTGATAGTCGCGCGGGCGCTTATGCGCCCACTCGTCCCAACGGGCCAACGCTTCCTCGCCAGTGAAATGCCCCCTACCGGCGCGCTCAAACCAATCGACCAGCATATGCAGGAAGAACTGATGTGAGGTGCCAACCTGCCCGTTTAGCTCCTCTTGAGTCAGATTAAGCCCAAGCTCCTTGGCAAACGCGGCAGTCTCGCCCAAGTAGTAATACTCGGTATCGACAATGACGCCGTCCATGTCAAAGATAACGGCGTCGAACGGAAATGCGGACACGGCACCCTCCC
>URFP01000190.1:0-2666 GCA_900547235.1 uncultured Collinsella sp.
CCCGTGGGTTATACCCTAAGAGCAAACCACCCTTTTTAAGGGTGGTTCTGATTTGCCCGCTATAGGGGGTCAGTTATATAACGATGGGCAAAAAATGCCAAATATGAGTACTGTTGCTAGACTGATGACATTTACGGCCAAGAAGATAATGAACATAACCTATAGTATGTTCATTAAAATTGGCTCCAATACACCTTAAACAAGTCAGGTTGGCTGCTTTAGGGGGTTGTAGGGGTTGCTCGGACGTCATTTTGGGTGGTTTTGCTTGCTACTAAAATGGTAACAGTACTCATATTTGCCCTTTTTTGCCCACAGACCTTTGAGGTTGCGGCGAAAAGGGCTTGTTTTGATTGTTTGGGGCAGGCGCGAGGCGCGGAAACGATGCCTGGAGCGGCGGAGCGGCTTGAAATTCATCTCTAGAGGTCTTCATTGGCTGCGCCAGAAGTGCCTCAAGGTGCCGGTGCAAAAGGAGCGTCCCTAACTGCCGCAGGGGGCGTCGGCCACGGCCGACGCCCCCTGCGGGTGGAAGCAGATTTGGCCGCGTGTTACTTGTCGGTGCCCAGCTTGTGTGGTTTGTAGGCGAGGGCATTGACGAGTGCGTCGGCGGCGGATTTGACGGCTGCCGGCTGCGGATCGTTGACGTGATCCTCGGGGTGTACGGGCAGGTCCTTCTTGACTGCATCGTGGATCAAGTTGAGGTACTCAGTCACGCCAGTGGTCGACAGGTGCGTGCCATCGCCATCGAACAGGTCGTTGCGATTGGCACTGTATCCGTACCAGTCGATAACGCGCACGTTCTTGTAGCGCGTAGCGGCGTTGGCGATGGCCTGGTTGGTAGAGCCAACCCACGGCTGCGGGCTGCGCGTGTTCACAAACACCACAATACGCTTATCTCCTGCATCGGCCATGATGGCGTCGATCTGGTCGTCGGTTACCAAGCCGTTGGTGCCCAGTGCAAAGACCACGATCTTGCCAGCAAGGTTCTGTTGGAGATAGCCCTCAAATGTCGCGCGGCCCGCATCAAACTGGCGGCCCTTTTCGGCATCGATATGGCTGTGCGGGAACACGCCGTCAAAGGTGTCCACGGCACGCAGCGACACGGAGTCGCCGATCATAAGCAGATCGTAGGAGCCATCGGGGAAGCCGTCGTTGTCCTTGTCGGTGTCGTCGGCCGCCTGCTGGTCGGTGGGCGCGGTGTTCTTGGCTTCCTTGTTCAGAACTTCGGCGCCCTCGCCGCTCAGCGCAGACGTCTCGGGCACAAAGATCAGGCCGCCCAGTGCAACGACCAACACGACAGCGCAGGCTGCGCAGGCAGGGACGTGCGCGCGCACCCAGTTGGCGGGCGTGGCGGTGCCGTCGCGGAACTCGGATACGGTGCGCCCAAAGGCGCCCTTTCTAAACGGCGTCTCGATAAAGCGATATGAGCATTCGGCCACGGTGACCACCAACAGCACCTGCAAAATGTACTGCCACCACGGTGTATCGTTGATGTTGGCGACCGGGTTCATAAGCAACAGCAGCGGATAGTGCCACAGGTAGATGCTGTATGAGCGCTTGCCAACCCACACGAGCGGCTCGGCGGACAGCGCGCGGGCAACCATTCCCTGGGGCTGCACGCAGGCCGCGATGACCATGAGCGTGAGGATGGAGCATAACAGCGTGCCGCCGCGATACTGGAACGCGGTGTAGCCGTTGGTGAGCGCGACCATGGCGGCAAGGCCAACCAGACCCACGACGCCCAATACATCGATGGATGCGGGCGAGGACCAAAAACGCACGAGGGCGCTCGGCTGTGCCGGGACGGTCTCGGCTGCGCCGTCGGTCGTAGCGTCATGCTTGCTCTCGGCGTTCTTGCCGTGCTTGGCGGCGTCAGCCAGGCGATTGAGCCCCAAACGATGAGCGAGACGCACCGGCGCCAGGTCGCGATCGGGGATAAAGGCCATCCAGGCGCCCAGCAGCAGCGAGAACACGCGGGTGTCGGTGCCGTAGTACACGCGGCTGGGGTCGGCGGCGGGGTTATAGAGCACCATCATGGCGATGGCGGAGACAGCAGCCAGGCCCAGAACCACGCGGCGCGTGTTGGGCTTGCTCATGTGCATGGATACCATAGCGAGCAGCAGCGGTGGCCAAACCAGGTAGAATTGTTCCTCGATGGCGAGCGACCAAAAGTGCGTAAGCGGCGAGGGGTCGCCCAGGGCGTTGAAGTACGAGACGTCCTGCATAATCTGCCACCAGTTGTTAAAGAACAGCAGCGACGGCAGAATGTCGGGACGCATCTTGGTGAGCATCACGTGGTTGAAGACGGTGCACAGCGCACAGGTTACAACCACAACGGTCACCACGGCAGGGACCAGGCGACGGATGCGGCGAATCCAGAAGTTCTTAAGGTCGATGTGGCCGGTCTTAGCGACTTCGTTGAGCAGCAAGCGTGTGATCAGATAGCCCGAAAGCACAAAGAAGATCGTGACGCCGAGCAGACCGCCCTGCGCCCACGTGAGGTTGAGGTGATAGAGCACCACCGCGACGACGGCAAGCGTGCGCAGGCCGTCGAGCGCGGGGATGTAGCGGGACTTGGGGCGAGCAGGCGTCTGCTCCGCGGCGGGAGTGTTGGCGCGGCCCGCGTTGTTGGCAGAAGCGCGATGGGGGCTCGCGGTGCGTCGCGGCTC
>URFP01000191.1:0-2647 GCA_900547235.1 uncultured Collinsella sp.
GAGGCCCGCCAGGCACTCCAGCAGGGTCGCGTTGACGCCTACGTCATCGACAACAACATGCAGCAGAGCGCCCTAGTCCGCGAGCCCGGTAAGTATAAGATCGCCGGCAAGCCCTTCGGCAGCAAGGAGCCCTATGGCATCGGCCTGCCGCTCGATTCCGACGGCGTCGCCTTTGTCAACGACTTCCTTAAGAAGATTGAGGACGACGGCACCTGGACCGAGCTGTGGCAGATCTGCATCGGTGACCGCACGGGTGACACCAATGTTCCCGAGCTGCCCGAGATCGGCGCCTAGGCAACGCGCCTAGTAACGGCCGCAACGAAACCATACGGAAACGCACGGTGCGCTTTATTGCGCTAAACTGTTTCCTTACTGAGTTGTCGGGGCTTCCGTACACACGGGAGCCCCTTTCCTTATCGGCGGGAGGTCCGCATGAGTCTCTCCGAGCTCTGGTCGCTCTATGGCCAGAACTACATTGACGCGCTGCTAGCAACCTGGGGCATGACGCTTGAGTCGTTTGCCATCGCCATGGTGCTGGCCGTCGCCGTCACCGTGATGCGCGTGTCGCCGCTCAAGCCGCTGCGCGTCTTTGGCGACCTGTATGTCCAGGTCTTCCGTAACATCCCCGGCATCGCGCTGCTCATTATCGTCGTCTACGCATTGCCGCCGCTCAAGGTCGTCCTGCCCTACCGCACCTGCGTTATCGTCGCCACGGTGTTGCTGGGCTCGGCCTTTGGCTCCGAGAACTTTATGAGCGGCATCAACACCGTCGGCGTCGGCCAGGTGGAAGCCGCCCGCTCGCTGGGCATGAGCTTCAGCCGTATCCTCGCCAAGATCGTGATTCCGCAGGCGCTGCGCTCGAGCGTGCTGCCCATGACCAACCTCTTTATCGCCGTCATGCTCACCACCGCGCTCGGCAGTCAGGTGCCGCTTAAACCGCAGGAGCTCACCGGCGTGGTGAGCTACATCAACACACGCTCGCTCGGCGGCGTCGCCGCGTTCTTTATCTCGGCGCTCGGCTACCTGGGCACGGCCTTTGTGGTGAGCCACATTGGCAACTATATCGATAAGAAGGTGAGGATCCTCCGATGAGCAAGCACTCCACCTCCGCGCTCACCATGCGCGATGCGCTCTACGAGGCTCCCGGCCCCAAGATGCGCGCCAAGATTCGCGTCGGCACCGCCATCTCACTTGTTGCCGTGGCCGCGCTCATCGCTCTGGTACTGCAGCGCTTTTATGTGACCGGCCAGCTTTCGGTCCATTACTGGTACTTCTTTACGCACCTCACCACCTGGAAGTTCCTGCTTGCCGGTTTTGAGGGCACAGTAAAGGTCGCGCTCACCGCCGGCGCCATCGCGCTGGTACTGGGCTTAGCCCTCATGCTCGGCCGTACCAGCGACATCAAGCCGCTGCAGCTGGTCTGCCGCGTGCTCACCGATTTCTTCCGTGGCGTGCCGAGCCTGCTGTTCATCTACTTCTTCTTTTTGGTTCTGCCCCAGTACAAGATCGCGCTGCCGTCGTTTTGGATGCTCACGCTTCCCGTCGCGCTCGCCGCGGCCGGCGTACTTGCCGAGATCTTCCGTGCCGGCGTCAACGCCGTGCCGCGCGGCCAGGTCGAGGCCGCCCAGGCACTCGGTCTCTCCAAGGCTAAAATCACCTTTAAAATCGTGTTGCCGCAGGCTATTCGGTTTATCATTCCGTCGTTGATTTCGCAGCTTGTGGTCGTAGTCAAAGACACCACCGTCGCCTATGTGGTGAGCTACCCCGACCTCATGCAAAATGCCCGCGTGCTCATTACCAACTACGACGCCCTCGTGTCGGTCTACCTGGTTATCGCGGTCATCTACATCCTCATCAACGTCGCGATTAACAAGGCCGCTGTCTACGTTTCGCACAAGACCGGCGCGGCCATCATCCGCTAACGCTTTACCATTTCGAGTCATAAGGAGCCGAGCACCATGGCACAGAGCACCTCTTCCACCGGCAATCAGCCGCTGATCGAGCTCAGACACGTCGATAAGCACTATGGCGATCTACACGTCCTCAACGACATCAATCTCTCGGTCGACCGTGGCGAGGTCGTTGTCGTGATTGGCCCCTCGGGTTCGGGTAAGTCGACCATGTGCCGCACCATCAACCGCTTGGAGACCATCGACTCGGGCGAGATTCTCATCGAGGGCGAGCCCCTGCCGCAGGAAGGCAAGGATCTTGCCCGCATGCGTGCCGAGCTGGGCATGGTGTTTCAGCAGTTCAACCTGTTCGCGCATATGACCGTGTTGCAGAACGTCATGCTGGGACCGGTCGATGTGCTGGGCGTCTCCAAGGACGAGGCCCGCGAGCGCGCCATGGATCTGTTGAGCCGCGTGGGCGTTGCCGAGCAGGCCGACAAGGTGCCCGCACAGCTCTCGGGCGGCCAGCAGCAGCGCGTGGCCATCGCCCGCTCGCTCGCCATGCAGCCCAAGGCCATGCTCTTCGACGAGCCCACAAGCGCCCTTGACCCCGAGATGATTAACGAGGTGCTCGAGGTCATGGTCCGTCTGGCCCAGCAGGGCATGACGATGATCGTGATTACGCACGAGATGAACTTTGCCCGTCGCGTGGCCGACCGTGTCGTGTTTATGGCAGACGGTCAGATCGTGGAGACCGG
>URFP01000192.1:0-2631 GCA_900547235.1 uncultured Collinsella sp.
CCAGCTTGCTCGCTTTGAGGTTGTGGGCATGGCTATGGTCGTGGGCGGCGCCATTGGCAATGCGATCGACCGTCTGGCTTTTGGCTTTGTGACCGATTTTATTGCCACCACCTTCATCGACTTCCCCGTCTTCAATGTGGCCGATGTCGGCATTACGGTCGGTGTGGTGCTTGCCCTCATCGGCTACATGTTCTTGAGTCCTGCGGCCCGTGAGGTCGACGCGTCCGCCGAACTCAACGCCCGTGACGAGGCCCGCGCTAAGCGCAAGGCCCAGCAGCGTGGGGAGCGTGCCCGCAAGATTCGCGAAAGGAGCGAGCGCTAATGGCCGACATCCATATCCTTGTTGCCGACGATGCCGCTGGTCAGCGTCTTGACGCCTATCTGGGCGCTAATGACGGCTGCCCTACGCGCTCTGCCTGCGCGCATCTGATCGAGGGCGGTGCCGTTGCCGTCAACGGCGAGACATGCCTGTCAAAAAAGTATGCCGTGCGCTCCGGCGACCGTATTTCGGTCGATTTGCCCGAGCCGCACGATCCCACCGATGTGATTCCCGAGGCCATTCCCCTCGATATCCGCTACGAGGACGACTACCTCATCGTGCTCTCCAAGCAGCGCGGTCTGGTGTGCCATCCCGCCCATGGCCACGAGAGCGGCACCCTTGCGAACGCCTTGGTCTATCACTGTGGCATTGACCATCTGGGCACCGTGCAGGGCGAGGACCGCCCCGGCATCGTGCATCGCCTGGATCGTGACACCTCGGGCCTTATGCTCGCGGCAAAAGACGACGACACCCAGCGCGCGCTCCAGAATCTCATCCGCACGCGCACGCTCGACCGCCGCTACATTACGCTCGTCCACGGCCACATTGCCATGGACGAGGGCACCATTAACACCGGCATTGCCCGTTCTACGCGCGACCGTGTCAAGATGGCGGTTTCGGACGATCCTTTCGCGCGCCAGGCCATTACGACCTTTAGGGTCCTCGAGCGCTTCGATTCCACGCGTTTTGACGATGGCTATACGCTCGTCGAGTGCCACCTGTTTACGGGTCGCACGCATCAGATTCGCGTGCACATGCGCCATATCAACCACGCCTGCGTGGGCGATCCGCTCTACGGTAAGTGCGATGCGCGTGCCGACCAGGGTTTGACCAGGCAATTCCTCCATTCCTGGCGTGTGGCGTTCGATCATCCCGTGACGGGGGAGCGCATTGAGTGCCGCGATGAGCTGCCGTGGGATCTCGCCGCCGTTCTGGATGACTTAGCCCCGCGCTCGCTCGGCCGCACTGCCGCCGGCGACGAAATCGTTCCGCAGCTCGGTCTGCTCGAAGCCTAACCAGTATTAGGTGGTTTCTTGAACTCGGTTAGCCTACGGTAAGATATACGGTTGTTTACGTAACGCGTTCTCGGGAGCCTGCATGCTCGCCTTTTTACAAACTAACACGCCCATCGTGATCTTTAACCAGATTGTGGTTACGCTACTCACGGTCTGCTTTCTGTACCAGGTGGTCTTCTTTGTCATTGGCGCTCTTCGTGGCGAGGTCGCGCCTCCCAAGGCCAAAAAACTCCACCGCTATGCCTTCTTTATCGCGGCGCATAACGAGGAGGCCGTGATCGCCAACCTCGTTCGCTCCATCAAGGACCAGGATTATCCGTCCGAGCTTATCGAGGTCTTCGTGGTCGCCGATGCCTGCACCGATAATACGGCGCAGCTCGCGCGCGAGGCGGGCGCCATCGTTTATGAGCGCAACGACCTGGCCCGCAAGGGTAAGAGCTGGGTCATGGACTTTGGTTTCGATCGCATTCTCAACGAGTATCCCGACACGTTTGAGGGCTACTTTATCTTCGATGCCGACAACGTTATCTCCCGCGATTACGTCTCCAAGATGAATGATGCCTTTGACCAGGGCTTCCATGTGGTTACGAGCTATCGTAACTCCAAGAACTTCGGCAGCTCGTGGATTTCGTCTGCCAACGCCACCTGGTATCTGCGTGAGGCCCGCTTCCTCAACAACGCGCGCAACATCTGCAAGACGTCTTGTGCCGTCTCTGGTTCGGGCTACCTCATCTCCGCCAGCGTAATTGAGGGCATGCACGGCTGGCAGTTCCATACGCTGACCGAGGACATCCAGTTCACTACGTTCTGTGCCATTCACGGCATTCGCATCGGTTATGCGCCGGCGGAGTTCTTTGACGAACAGCCCGTGACGTTTAAGGCGTCCTGGAAACAGCGCATGCGCTGGACCAAGGGCTTCTACCAGGTGTTCTTTACCTACGGTAAGCACCTGGTCAAATCGACCTTCCGCTATCATCGCTTTGCCGCCTACGACATGTTTATGACCATCGCCCCGGGTATGCTGCTGTCCTTGATCTCGATGCTCGCTAATGCGACGTTCTTGATTGTGGGTGGCCTTTCGCATGGTTTCTTGGCAACCGAAGTCGAGATGCAGGCGTGCGCCGCTTCGCTCATTATGACCTTCGCCATGATGTATCAGACTTTCTTCATCCTGGCGCTGCTCACGACTATCTTTGAGTACAAGCATATTCACTGCGCGCAAAAGTGGCGCCTGGTGACTAACCTGTTTACCTTCCCGATCTTTATGTTCAGCTATATCCCCATCACGGTGGCTGC
>URFP01000193.1:0-2626 GCA_900547235.1 uncultured Collinsella sp.
TCAAGGTCGGTATCGGCGGCGGCTCCATCTGCATTACCCGCGAGACCAAGGGTATCGGCCGTGGTCAGGCCACCGCGCTGATCGATGTCTGCCGCGCTCGCGACGAGTACTACGAGGAGACCGGCGTCTACGTGCCCGTGTGCTCCGACGGCGGTATCGTCTACGACTACCACATGACGCTCGCCCTTGCCATGGGCGCCGACTTTATGATGCTGGGCCGCTACTTCGCCCGCTTTGACGAGAGCCCGACCGAGCGCGTCAACGTCAACGGCCAGTACATGAAGGAGTACTGGGGCGAGGGTTCTGCGCGTGCCCGCAACTGGCAGCGCTACGACCTGGGCGGCGCCGCGAAGCTCAGCTTCGTCGAGGGCGTCGACTCCTACGTTCCCTACGCCGGCTCCCTCAAGGACGGCGTGGGCGGCACGCTCTACAAGGTCAAGTCCACGATGTGCAACTGCGGCGCCCTCTCGATCCCCGAGCTCCAGGAAAAGGCACGCCTGACCCTGGTCTCCTCGACCTCGATCGTCGAAGGCGGAGCCCACGACGTCGTAGTCAAGGACTCCCAACAGAGCGTAACGTATCGATAAGATAAGACCTGCACATAAAGGTTGAGCCTCAACCACGTTATTTAGATAAAGCGAGATGCCTGCAAGTCGCAGACATCTCGCTTGTTGTATTTGCTATCATCATGCGAGTTAACCTTAGGGTCGGTCGGCTTAGCTTTGTTCGCTACAAGTTCCGCACGCAAAGAAGAGCACTTAATGTGCTCTTCGTCTTGCGCAGGACTGTCCGCAGTAGCGAATAAAGCTAAGCCGACCGACCCCAGCAAGATTAAAGGAGCTGATATGTGCGATTGCACAGATCATAAGGACGAGATCCCTGCCTACGACGCGCAGGCCATTGAGTCCAAGTGGATGAAGGCCTGGGAAGACTCCGACCTCTTTGCCGTCGACACCGACGACAGTAAGCCCAAGAAGTACGTCCTCGAGATGTTCCCGTATCCGTCGGGCGACCTGCACATGGGCCACGCGCGCAACTACACCATCGGCGATGCCATGGCCCGTCAGGCCCGCATGCGCGGCTTTGACGTGCTGCACCCCATCGGCTTCGACGCCTTTGGCCTGCCCGCCGAGAACGCCGCCATCAAGCACAACACGCAGGCTGCCGCCTGGACGTATAAGAACATGGACCAGGCGCTCGCCACGATGAGGCGTATGGGCTTCTCCTACGATCTGGATCGTACCGTTAAGACCTGCAGCCCCGACTACTATCGCTGGGGTCAGTGGATCTTTGAAAAGATGTGGGAAAAGGGTCTGGTCTACCGCAAGAAGAACCCGGTCAACTGGTGCCCCACCTGCAAGACCGTTTTGGCCAACGAGCAGGTAACCGAGGGCAAGTGCTGGCGTTGCGGCACCGAGCCCGAGAAGCGTGACCTCGAGCAGTGGTACTACAAGATCACCGACTACTCCCAGGAGCTGCTCGATGACCTGGAGAAGCTCCCCGGCTGGCCCGAGCGCGTCAAGCAGATGCAGGCCAACTGGATCGGCCGCTCCGAGGGCGCCGAGGTTGACTTTACCCTGTGCGACGCCGATGGCGAGCCCATCGAGGGCGACGAGGGTAAGATCACCGTCTTCACCACGCGCGCCGACACGCTCTTTGGCGTTTCCTTCTTTGTCCTGTCTCCCGAGTACGCGCGCCTGCACGAGCTCGTCGAGGGCACTCAGTACGAGGAGGCCGTCACCAAGATCGTCGAGGACTCCAAGCATATCTCTGCCGTCGAGCGCGCCCAGGGTACCCTCGAGAAGCACGGCGCCTTTACGGGCCGCTACGTGGTAAACCCCGTCAACGGCGAGAAGATCCCCGTGTGGGTTGCCGACTATGTCGTTGCCGACTACGGCACCGGTGCCGTCATGGCCGTTCCCTGCGGCGACCAGCGCGACTTTGAGTTCGCCCGCAAGTACGACCTGCCGATCGTGCCGATCATCCTGGACGATGGGGATCGCGCTGCCGTCGAGGCTAGCGGCGAGACCATCGACACCTTCCATGCCGAGACCGTCGACTGGGATTGCGCCCACGCTGCCGAGGGCACGCTGGTCCAGTCGGGCAAGTACACCGGCATGCGCGGCGGCAAGCACTCTGAGGGCGAGGCTGCCATCGTGGCCGACCTCGAGGCCATGGGCTGCGGCCGTCGCAAGGTCGAGTTCCGTCTGCGCGACTGGCTCATCAGCCGTCAGCGTTATTGGGGCAACCCCATCCCGGCCATCCACTGCGAGCGCTGCGGCATCGTGCCCGTGCCCGAGGACCAGCTGCCGGTGACGCTGCCCGAGAACCTGGACCTGGGTGCCGGCGAGACCCTCGCCGAGTGCAAGGAGTTCTACGAGACCACCTGCCCGGTCTGCGGTCGCCCGGCCAAGCGCGAGACCGATACCATGGACACCTTCACCTGCTCCAGCTGGTATTACCTGCGCTATACCGACCCGCACAACACCGAGCTGCCCTTCTCCCGTGAGGCCGCCGATCGTTGGATGCCCGTCGATAACTACATCGGCGGCATCGAGCACGCCATTTTGCACCTGCTCTACAGTCGCTTCTTTACCAAGGCGCTGCGCGACCTGGGCCTGCTGAG
>URFP01000194.1:0-2608 GCA_900547235.1 uncultured Collinsella sp.
ACCATCATCGCCGGCATGGGCGAGCTGCACCTCGAGATCATCGTCGACCGTCTGCTCCGCGAGTTCAAGGTTGACGCTAACGTTGGTAAGCCCCAGGTTGCCTACCGCGAGACCGCTGGTCACGACGTCGAGAAGGCTGAGGGCAAGTTCGTCCGTCAGTCCGGTGGTCGCGGTCAGTACGGCCACGCCGTCATCAAGCTCGAGAAGATGGAGGAGGGCTTCGGCTACGAGTTCGTCAACGCTATCGTCGGCGGCGTCGTGCCCAAGGAGTACATCCCGTCCATCGACAAGGGCATCCAGGAGGCCCTGAACACCGGTGTTATCGCCGGCTTCCCGGTCCTCGACGTTAAGGTCACCCTGTTCGACGGTTCTTACCACGAGGTCGACTCCTCCGAGGCCGCCTTTAAGATCGCCGGTTCCATGGCTATCAAGGACGCCCTCAAGAAGTCCGACCCGCAGCTGCTCGAGCCGATCATGGCTGTCGAGGTCGAGACCCCCGAGCAGTACATGGGCGACGTTATGGGCAACCTCTCCGGTCGCCGCGGCAAGATCGAGGGCATGGAGGATCGCAAGAACAGCAAGCTCATCCGTGCCAAGGTGCCGCTGGGCGAGATGTTCGGTTACGCTACCGACCTTCGCTCCCAGACCCAGGGCCGTGCATCCTACACGATGCAGTTCGACTCTTATGAGCCCGCGCCCAAGTCCATCGTGGACGAGGTCATGAGCAAGAACGCCTAAGTTCGAGCTCCCTGTTACGTAATCCGCGAGAGCATCTCTCGCACTCTTTGGAGGTTTAAGTTGGCTACCCAGAAGATCCGCATTCGCCTCAAGGGCTATGATCACGAGGTCGTCGATCAGTCCGCGAAGCTCATCGTCGAGACCGCTCAGAAGACCGGCGCTCGCGTTTCCGGTCCTGTCCCCCTGCCCACCGAGCGCAACCTGTACACGGTTATCCGCTCGCCGCACGTGAACAAGGACTCCCGTGAGCAGTTCGAGATGCGCACCCACAAGCGCCTCATCGACATCCTCGACCCCACCTCGGGCACCGTTGATTCGCTTATGCGTCTCGACCTCCCCGCTGGCGTCGACATCGACATCAAGCTCTAAGCGATATCGCTCATAGCTTAAAGGGCCCCGCTGCCGCTACGGTAGCGGGGCCCTTTTGTTTTGCATGATGGGTTTGGATCGCCGGGTAAGGCTGCCGAGCGGCTGGCTGTGGCGACCTACTCACTCAAGGGGCGCAATGACGCTTCCTCAAAATGGAAGGATCGCAAGCCGTCTTCTGTTTCGATGCACGCACGACCAAAGCCATCGACCGTTTTAAAGATGCCTCGCGCCAGCTCGTCACCGGCAGGGGAGCGGGCGATAACGTGCTTTCCAATCCAATTGAGGTGAGCGACATATTCGCCGTGGACGGGCACGAGCGGTCCGGTGTTTTCTTCCATGGCGTTGAGGCGTTCTGCCCAGGCATCTATAGCGTCTATAACTGCGTGATAGACCTCATCGAGGAGCATGTCGACAGCTGGAACGTTCTCGTTAAGGTCCGAGAGACCGATTGCCGGCAGGCCGCCATCGGGCACCTCTTGGGGCGCATAGTTCACATTGACACCAATGCCACAGACGGCGAAAGGTTTGCCTTCGTTATCGCGTGCGGCCTCGACCAGAATGCCGCCGAGTTTGCGTCCACGCGCGACCAGGTCGTTGGGCCATTTGAGGCCAATCTCGTTTGCAAGACCCTGTTTTTCGAGCGCCTCGAGCACCGCTAGGCCGCTGACGGCAGCAAGACCAGAGTACTTCGCAGGATTAACGCATGGACGCAGGACAATCGAAAGCAATAGGTTGCCGGCGGTTGAATCCCACTTGTGGCCGCGCCGGCCGCGTCCTGCTGTCTGAGCCCGGGCGGCAAGTCCTGTGCCGTGCGGCGCTCCCTGTTTTCCTGCTTCGAGCAGGTCATCGTTGGTCGATCCGGTTACGTCGACTATCGTTAATTTGGCATCCATAACGGCTGCTACCTCCTTAATGAATAAGTGAATAACGCAATGGTGTCGAGAGAGACACAATGTGAAGCCTTTGTCGCATTTGGACAATTTAATGTTAACACGTTAACAACGACTGAAATGCGCTATCCTCTCTTGGTCGATGTAAACACGTCAACAACTCAAAGGAGGTTAGTGATGGGTTTCACGATTCTTGGAACGGGCTCGGCGCTTCCTAAGCGCAGCGTTTCCAATGACGAGCTGTCCGAGTTCCTCGATACCTCGGATGAGTGGATTTTTACCCGCACAGGTATCAAGAGCCGCCACGTCTGCACCACCGAGTCACTTGGTGACCTTGCCGTAGCGGCGAGCGAGCGGGCACTCCAGGTGTCCGGAATCGACGCGAGCCAGCTGGATCTGATCGTCTGCTCGACGACGACGGGTGACCATCTTGTTCCCGCTGAGGCGTGTGCCGTTGCTGAGCGACTAGGCGCGACATGCCCCGCCTTCGATGTCTCGGCGGCCTGCGCCGGCTTCGTATTTGCGCTCGATGTCGCCGAGGGCTATATCGCCCGCGGTCGTGCCAAACACGTGCTGGTCGTTGCAGCCGAGCAGATGACGCGCGCGCTCGA
>URFP01000195.1:0-2598 GCA_900547235.1 uncultured Collinsella sp.
CGTCCTCGGCAACGGGCGCGACGTTCTCGCGCGGAGCTCCACAAAAACCCAGCGGATAGATCTGGTAGAACGTCGTCTCGTATGCCCACATAGCAACCTCCCGGTAAGCCCAACACAACGACATCCATTGTATGCCCAGCTTGTATCCTCTCCCCCAAAATAAGTTGCGGTGAAATAGTTCCCGCTTGGGCCTTCAGAGACCTTAAACAGGAACTATTCCACCGCAACTGATGAGGGAACGTGGTTAGGCGACGGGCTTGGCGCGACGGATGGCGGGGAACAGCACGGTGATGGCGAGGATGACGCCCACGACGGCAATCGCCCCGCCCGCGAAGCCAATCCAGGAGATACCGGGACCCGAAACCACGGCGCCGCCGATCGCGGTGCCCGTGCCGATACCGAGGTTAAACAGGCCCGAAAAGATCGACATGGCGACGGCCGACGAATCCGCCGGCGTGTACTTGATGAGCTCGGCCTGAAACGCCACGTTAAAGGCCGTGGCGCAGCAGCCCCACAGCGCGCAAACGCCAAGAACCGCGACGAGCGACGACGCGACAGGACCCATAAGCAGCAAGGCGACCGGCACTCCGGAGAGCGTGATCGCAAGGAACGGAAAGCGGTGCCCGTCGAACAGGCGGCCGAACAGCCAGCTGCCCACCAAGCCGGAGCAGCCGAACGCCGTCAACGTCATGGTGATAGCGCTTGCGTCGACATGCGCGACCTGAGCCAGGAAAGGCTCGATATAGCTGTAGCTTGCGTAATAGCCGGTCGCCATAAAGACCGTGACCGCGTAGAGCGCGATCAGGAACGGGTTCTTGAGCAGCTCGGGCAGCTGTTTGACGGTAAAGCGCTCGCCCGCCGGCATGGCCGGGAACACCGCGGCTTGGTACACAACCGCGGCGGCAGAGAAGGCCCCGACCACGGCGAACGTCATGCGCCAGCCCACGGCCAGCCCGATGGCGCGGCCGATCGGCAGGCCAAAGATCTGCGCGATGGACGAACCCGTGGCGATCATGCTGATAGCGAGCGCTCCGTGGCGGGTGTCGACCAGGCGCGAAGCCATGATCGAGGCGACCGACCAGAACACGGCATGCGCGCAGGCGACCACCAGGCGCGCACAGACCAGGATGGGATATGTCGGTGCCACAGCGGACAGGAACTGACCCAGAGAAAACACGGCGAGCACACCGAGCAGTATCCGCTTGAACTCAAAGCGCGAGGCAAACACCATAAGCGGCAGCGACAGCAGCATGACACCCCAGGCGTAGACCGAAATCATGATGCCTGCCTGGGCCTCGGTGAGCGAGAACGATGCGGCAATATCAGTCAGAAGGCCAATGGGCATGAACTCTGATGTGTTGAACACGAACGAACAGCAGGCGAGCCCGATAAGCGGGAGCCACTGCTTGAGCGAGATGCCATCTTGTCTTGCCTGAGTCATGTAGGAAACCTCTCCGATTGTCTTGGGCGGTGGGCGATTATATAGCAACGGCCCCGCATCCGTCAGTACAGATGCAGGGCCGCAATCAACTCAATACACAGAGGTTGTGCCGTCAATAAATAGCTAAGCCAACCCCAGCAATATGCCCGCCGAATGCACGACAAACGCCACGATCCAGGCGACCGTCACCTGAAACGCGAATACAGCCACGGCATAGCGCGCGCCCAGCTCACTCTTGACGGCGCCGATTGCCGCTACGCAGGGCGGGTACAGCAGCGTAAAGACCAGGAACACGTAGGCGGTAAACGGCGAAAACATGGTCGACAGTGCCGCGGGCGACGTTGCGCCCAAAAGCACGGTGAGGGTCGAGATGACGCTCTCCTTGGCGATAAGTCCGGTGACGAGCGCCGTGGATGCACGCCAGTCGCCAAACCCAAGCGGTGCCAGCGCCGGCGCGATAATGCTACCCAGACCGGCAAGTAGACTCTGCGACTGATCGGCGACCACATTAAAGCGAATGTCGAACGTCTGAAGGAACCAGATGACCACGGTAGCGGCAAAGATAATGGTAAAGGCCTTGGTAATAAAGTCTTTGGCCTTATCCCATGCCAGCATCACCGTCGTCTTGACGCTCGGCAGGCGGTAATTGGGAAGCTCCATGATAAACGGCACCGGGTCGCCCTTAAATGCCGTGCGGTTGAGCACCAGGGCGGCAATGCAGCCGACCACGATACCAATCAGATAGAGCGAGACCATGGCGGGAACTGTCGCCTGCGGGAAGAATGCTCCGCACAGCAGACCGTAGACCGGCAACTTGGCCGAACAGCTCATAAACGGAGTGAGCATGACCGTCATCTTGCGGTCGTGCTCGGATGGGAGCGTACGGGTCGACATGATAGCCGGCACGGTGCAGCCAAAACCGACGAGCATGGGGACGAAGCTGCGGCCCGACAGGCCAAAGCGACGCAGTACCTTATCCATGACAAAGGCAACGCGTGCCATGTAGCCCGAGTCTTCCAGAATGGAGAGGAACAAAAAGAGCACGACGATAATCGGCAGGAAGGTCAGCACGCTGCCCACGCCCGTAAGCACGCCGTCGACAGCCAGCGAGCGCACCACGTCGTTGGTGCCGAACGCCTTGAGACCCGCATCGGCCG
>URFP01000196.1:0-2525 GCA_900547235.1 uncultured Collinsella sp.
GAGCTTACGGTCTGGGGCGTGGTGCCGGCGGTCGGTTCGGTCAACGTGCTGATTTCCGGTGCTGTCGGTTTGCTGTTCATCGGCGTAGGCAACTACTTGCCGCGTGTGAAGCAGAACTATACGCTCGGTATCAAGACGCCCTGGGCGCTTGCCGATCCCGAGAACTGGCGCCGTACGCAGCGCTTTGGCGGTGCCTGCTTTATGGTGCTGGGTGTTGGCCTGATTGTGATGGGCGTGGCGGGCAGCGTGCTTTCGAGTGAAGTCGTCGCCGCGGTGATTGCGGCTCTGGCGTTTGGTTCGGCCGGAGCTGCCTACGCCTATTCGTATCTGCTGTGGCGTAAATCGCAGCGAGCCGTTCGCTAAGGTTGCGGAAAACTAGCGTACGCAGTTCATAGTATGTTCCGGGGGACTTTTCCCAGGTAGTATTAGGGGGTGTGGGCAACCATGCCCCTTTTTCGTTAAGTTTCAGAGCTGGTTTTCTCATTTCGTTTCCACTAAAGCGAATCAAGAATAGGGAAACAGCAGGTAGAAAGGATAGGACAGACATATGGCGGAGTTTATCTACCAGATGTATCAGGCTCGCAAGGCCCATGGCGACAAGGTAATCCTTGACGACGTGACCCTGAGCTTCTACCCCGGTGCCAAGATCGGCGTCGTGGGTCCCAACGGCATGGGCAAGTCGACCCTGCTCAAGATCATGGCCGGCATTGAGGAGGTCTCCAACGGCGATGCCAGGCTCACCCCCGGCTACACCGTGGGTATCCTGCAGCAGGAGCCGCCGCTCGACGACGACAAGACTGTCATCGAGAACGTGCGCATGGCGTTTGGCGATATGATCGCCAAGGTCGATCGCTTCAATAAGATCGGCGAGGAGATGTGCGACCCGGATTGCGACATGGACGCCCTTATGGCCGAGATGGGCAAGCTCCAGGACGAGATCGATGCCGCCGACGGCTGGGATATCGATTCCAAGCTCGGCCAGGCCATGGACGCCCTGCAGCTGCCCGATTCCGACATGCCGGTCAACGTGCTTTCCGGCGGCGAGCGCCGTCGCGTGGCCCTGTGCAAGCTGCTGCTCGAGGCTCCCGACCTGCTGCTGCTTGACGAGCCCACAAACCACCTAGACGCTGAGTCGATCCTGTGGCTCGAGCACTTCCTTCACAACTACCAGGGCGCGGTGCTTGCCGTCACGCACGATCGCTACTTCCTGGATAACGTTGCCGAGTGGATCTGCGAGGTCGACCGCGGTCACCTTTATCCCTACAAGGGCAACTACTCCACGTATCTGGAGACCAAGGCCGCCCGTATCGAGGCGCAGGGCAACCGCGACGCCAAGCTCGCCAAGCGCATGGAGGCCGAGCTCGAGTGGGTACGCAGCTCGCCCAAGGCTCGCCAGGCCAAGAACAAGGCTCGTCTGGCTCGCTACGAGGAGATGGAGGCCGAGGCCCGCGCAAGCCAGAAGCTCGACTGGACCGATATCCGCATTCCCGTTGGACCGCGTTTGGGTAACAAGGTGCTCGAGGCCCATCACCTGCACAAGGAATTCGACGGTCGCGTGCTCATCGACGACCTTTCGTTCACCCTGCCGCGCAACGGCATCGTGGGCGTCATCGGCCCCAACGGTGTCGGTAAGACCACGCTGTTCAAGACCATCGTGGGCCTGGAGCCGCTGACTTCGGGCGAGCTCGAGGTGGGCGAGACCGTCAAGATCTCCTATGTCGATCAGAACCGTTCTGGCATCGACCCCGATAAGAACCTGTGGGAGGTCGTCTCGGACGGCCTGGACCACATGATGGTCGGCGAGACCGAGGTTCCGAGCCGTGCTTATGTGGCGAGCTTTGGCTTTAAGGGCCAGGACCAGCAGAAGCGCGCTGGCGTACTCTCCGGTGGCGAGCGCAACCGTCTGAACCTGGCGCTCACGCTCAAGCAGGGCGGCAACCTGCTGCTCCTCGACGAGCCCACGAACGATCTCGACGTCGAGACGCTGTCCTCACTCGAGGCGGCGCTGCTCGAGTTCCCGGGCTGCTCGGTGGTTATTAGCCACGACCGTATGTTCCTGGACCGCGTCGCCACGCACATTCTGGCGTGGGAGGGCACCGACGAGAATCCGGGCAACTGGTATTGGTTCGAGGGCAACTTCGAGGCCTATCAGGCCAACCGCATCGAGCGCCTGGGCGAGGACGCAGCCCAGCCGCATCGTATTCACCGCAAGCTGACGCGCGATTAGTCGAGCTCAGGTGACCTAATGAGAAAGGGACGATAACCTTGAGGGTTATCGTCCCTTTTTGTTACTTGGTAGAAGGTTCGACTTTATCGATGGCCCAGGTGGCTCCGAGACCGCCGGTGGTGTTGCGGCGGATGCGCACGGTGACTTCGTGGCGCTCGCCGGCCTGCGTGTAGCGCAGGGGGAAGCTTGCGCGGTTTCGCGCGGCCTCGATGGTACCGCGCTCGCGGGCGATCCAGTAGTACTCGCCGACGATGCCGAGCGTGTCGGCGCCGTAGGGGAGATAGGTCGACAGCTGGTG
>URFP01000197.1:0-2517 GCA_900547235.1 uncultured Collinsella sp.
ATTAATGGATGGAAACGGACGTTCTATCGGGACACACATTTTGTCCTATAAGCCTAAGCATTTACCAGCGCAGCGCGCAAGGCGCAAAGCGCCGAAGCGGCCGCCTTCAAAGCAGGCTGACCCCCTGACGGCCCACCCAAAGTATGTTAAAGCGACTGGCTTAGGCTGGTCGCTTTTTTGTTAACCTCGCATGCGGTCGAACCCGAAAGGGCACGGAGCTGAGCTATCTGCACCGTGATTCCCTTAGGGAAAACACGGCTAAAGCCCCGTAAGCGTGTTCTCCTTGGGGGAATCATGCTTACAGGGCTCGATACATGTTGAGAAATTGTGATTAAACTCTAAGTGAGAATCGAATTAGTCCGCTCGATAGTGCGATCTGAGGCTTTCGGTTCGTTTGCGCATGGCTTTGACCATTTCCTGTGCTAGTTGAATCTGCGATTGCAGGCGGGCGAGGGCTGCGACTTCACTGTCGTTGGCATGCGGCTTATTTAGAGCCGTTGCCTCGTCTTGCAGGCTTTCAAGCTGTTGCAGAGCCTTGGATAGACCTGCTTCGGTCCTGTTGATCATGCAATAGGTACTCATCGTGTGCTTAAGGCTGCGTGTCAGGCGTTCGGCATCTGTTGTGGCAATGCCATACTGGGGGAGGGCGATATCCGCCTTCGGGGCCACCTCAGGTGCATTCTGCGCTGCTTGGGCTGCCGATGCGCCCGCGATGCGCCCGAATACGATGCCATTGGCACTCGACAAGCCGCCGATTCGGTCGGCGCCGTGCATGCCGCCTGTTGCCTCACCGCAGGCGTAGAGGCCCTCAACGCCCGTGTACGCGGTCTTGTCGATTTTGATACCGCCGTTGGCGGCGTGGGCATACATCGCCACGCGCATCTCGTCGGTCGGCGCGATGCCGTGCTCGTCTTGCAGCCAGGTGGCAAAGGCCTGCACAAACTCTGGGACATCCTCGCGGGGAAAGTCGTAGTGGAGTGCCAGGCCTTCGACACCTGCCTGATCGATGACGAGATCGATAGCGCGGGAGGCCAAGCGTGACGTGAAGGGACCATATCCAGAGCGCTGCTCGAGCAGGTCGTCCAGCTTGTCGTCGGCAATATCTACCGGCTGGTCTACATGTACGTAGCGCCAGGTTTTCTCGTTGAAGACCAGGTTGCGCTTGGGCTCGATGAAGCCGGGCATCATCTGCATGAACTCTATATTAGTAAGTGTTGCGCCGTGCGCCAGCGCGATGGCCTGCGAGGAGCTGAGCACATCAGCCGACGTAAGGCTGCGCTCGAACAGGCCGCCTGTGCCACCGGTTGCGATGATCGTGGCCTTGGCAGCAAAGGGCACGATTCGATTTTCGGTGAGGTCGTAGAGCACGGTTCCGGTTATTCTGCCGTTCGTGTCCTCAACAAGGTCGATAAGCTCATGGCGGGGGAGCAGGTGAATGCCGAGTGACTCGATTCGGGTCGTCAGAGCGTCCTCAAGGGGCTTGCGGGTGAGGCCGCGCCACATGCGCGTCTTGTGGTCAAAGCAGGGGATAAACTGCTTTTGCTGGGCGCTCTCGGCGCTATGCGGACGCTGGAGTTCAACACCCAGATCCTGCTCGAGCCATTGGATTGCCTGAGGAATGCCGTGGACAAACGTCTGGACGAGCGTAGGGTCGGCAACACCGCCGCCGACGGTCTGGATTATGTCGATGAGGTCCTGCTCATCGACTTCGTTAAAGGGTCCGATAAGCCCCAGGCCCCAGGTTCCGGGGAAGAAGCTCGATCCACTCATGGTCTTGCCGGCGCTTGCCACAGCGACGGTTGCACCCGTGCGCGCCGCTTCGATGGCGGCGCAAAGGCCCGCAATGCCAGATCCAATTACCAGTACATCAGTCGATTCCATCGGATTCCTTTCTCGTCCGGTGCATTGTCGCACGGGTGATCGGCAATGGGGCCGCAAAGACTCGGCAAATCGGTAAAGGGCAATTATGGCAGGTGGGTGTCATGGACACTTTGACGTTCCATCTCGTCTCATCTCGTATTTCGCCCCAACTGGTATATCGGCATTAGCTACCCTGCGACAGCGTAAACAAAAAGAGCCGCTACCTCGAAAGGTAGCGGCTCCAAAGCTCAACTATATGAGCATCGCGCGGGCGCGATTAGGCCTTGAGGGCCTCCTCGACGGCGACAGCGCAGGCGACGGTGGCACCGACCATGGGGTTGTTGCCCATGCCGATGAGACCCATCATGTCGACGTGCGCAGGCACGGAGGAAGAACCGGCGAACTGGGCGTCGGAGTGCATACGGCCCATGGTGTCGGTCATGCCGTAAGAGGCAGGGCCGGCGCCCATGTTGTCCGGGTGCAGGGTACGGCCGGTGCCGCCACCAGAAGCGACGGAGAAGTACTTCTTGCCAGCCTCGATGCGCTCCTTCTTGTAGGTGCCAGCGACGGGGTGCTGGAAGCGCGTGGGGTTGGTGGAGTTACCGGTGATCGAGATGTCGACGTTCTCGTGCCACATGATGGCAACGCCCTCGCGGA
>URFP01000198.1:0-2493 GCA_900547235.1 uncultured Collinsella sp.
CCGGGCTTGTAGTCGCCGTCGAGCGCCTTGGGAGCCAGGCTCTCCATGGCGCCGGACTTGCCGGTACCGCCCAAGATCATCTGGCGGGTCTTCTCCAGGTCAAGGCCGCTCAGCTCGGCAAATGCCATGGCGTCTGCCATGCCGACCATGCAGGCGCCCAGCGACACCTGGTTGGCGAGCTTGGCAGCCTGGCCCTTGCCAGCGCCGTCGAAGCAGCAGATGTTGGCCGCAAAGGTGGCAAGGATGTCGCGGACTGGGGCGATATCGTTCTCGGTGGCGCCCACGATAGCCGTGAGCGTGCCGGCGATAGCACCAGACTCGCCGCCGGTGACGGGGCAGTCAAACGCCATGCGGCCGGAAACCTGGGCGGCCTCGGCAATGTCGCGCGCCAGCTCGGGCGAGCTTGTGGTGAGGTCGATCAGGACCGCGCCGGGCTTAGTGCACGCGAGCAGGCCGTCGCCCGCCAGGTAGAGCTCCTCGACCTCGGAGGGATAACCCACCATGGTAAAGACGACGTCGGCGTTCGCCACGGCATCTGCCGGCGTATCGGCCCAAACGGCACCGCGCTCGATAAGCGCGGCGGCCTTGGACTTAGTGCGGTTGTTGACCGTGACGGGATAGCCGGCATCCAGGATGTGGCCGGCAATGGGGGCACCCATGATTCCGGTGCCGATGAATGCGACGGAGAGCTTGTTTGCCATGAAACCTTTCCTTTTGGGTTGGGTGTTATTACCAGGTTGAATACTCGGTGCCAGCGTTGGGCTGTGAGTCGAGGGCGATTACGGACGCAGCGCTTGCCTACTGGCCGCGCACGCGGCGGGCGATGCGGTCGGAAAGCGACGCCTTGTCGGCGCGGTTCTTACCCCAAAACGCGCAGGCCACCATGCCGGGGCCCACGTGCGAGCCGATGGTAGGACCGACGGAGCTGCGAATGATCGTGACGTCGGCGCAACCCTCCTCCTTGCGGATGGCGGCTTCGAGCCAGTCGCCGTCCTTCTCGGCATCGGCCGTCATAATGGCGATGGGCATGGTGCGATCGGGCACATAGTTCTCGCGGAACGACTTGAGGATGGACTTGAGCGCCTTCTTGCGACCGCGGTTGACGCCGATCAGCGACAGCGAGCCGGCCAGGTCGTAGGACAGCTCGGGTTTGACGTCGAGCTTTGCCGTGAGCTGTGCCGCCGCGGGCGGAATGCGGCCGCCGGCAGCCAGCGCGTCAAAGCTCTCGAGCGTAAAGTAACCGTGGACATAGGTCTTGGCCTCGTTTGCCCAGTCGACCAGCTGCTTGGCGGTCAGTCCCGCCGAACGCTGGCGCACGGCCTCAAGCGCCAAGAGCTCGCCGGTCGCACAGGGCAGAGCGTTGTCGACCACGTACAGCTCAAAGTTGGGATACTCGGCGCGCACGGCGTCCGCCGCCTGGCACGCGGAGTTGTAGCTCGACGACAGCGCCGAGGTAAAGCACAGGTAGACCGTAGGCGTACCCTCTTTGGCGCACTCGGTAAAGAACTCGATATAGCGACCGAGCGACACAGCCGAGGTGGACACGCGGGCACCGGCGCGCATACGGTCGTAGAACTCCTTGGGTGTGATGCTCGACCAGATGTCGTCCGTGCGCTCTTCGCCATCGATAATGAAGGGGAAACCCAGGATATCGACATCGAGGTTCGCGGCGACCTCGGGGCTAAAGTCGCAGCAGGTATCGACGACGATGCGGCAACGGTCCGAATGACCGGCGGATGCGGCCTTGTCCATCAAAGCGACTCCTTACGTAAAAAGGCGGCCACCCGCATGGGATGGCCGCCAGCCGTTAACTCATGCAAGTTAACGTATTTTACTCGTCAAGTGTTTCGATGCGGGGCTTGATGATGCCATATCCACCATTCTTACGGTGATACACCACATTGATAAGGCCGGTCGTCGCGTTCTCGAACACGTAGAAGTCGTGACCGAGCAGATCGGTCTGCACCAGCGCCTGCTCCTCAGTCATCGGAGTGACGTCGATAACCTTCTCGCGGACGAGCAGGTCGTCTTCCTCCTCGGGCAGCAGCAGGTCGGCCAGATCCTCGACGCGCTCGACCGGTGCGACATCCGCGGCGCTGGCACCACCCTGGCGGTTGTCCACGACCTTAGTCTTGAACTTGCGCAGCTGGCGGGTAACCTTATCGGCGGAGAGGTCGATGGCGGCATACATATCTGCGCCGTGCTCGGCAACGCGAATCACAGAGCCGCGGGCACGAACCGTGACCTCGACGATTGCCGGGTTGGGGTTCGAGGGGTTCTTCTCATAACGAAGCACGACGTCGACTGTCATGGGCTCGATATCGAAAACCTTGAGCGCCTCGCCGATCTTCTCATCCACATGCGCACGCAGAGCATCGGTTACCGTCGTCTTGCGTCCAGAAACCTTGATATCCATACGTGGCTCCAATCTGCCTCGGGGACTTACTGTACTGGCTATGTACCCATTGCCGTGCATTTAATCACGCGGATTCC
>URFP01000199.1:0-2479 GCA_900547235.1 uncultured Collinsella sp.
AGGTAGGCCTTGCCGGCGTTGATGGCGTCGGCAAGTTCCATGCCCTGGGCCAGCGCGCAGGCGATGGCGGACGAGAGCGTGCAGCCAGTGCCGTGCGTGTTATTGGTGTCGATACGCTTGTGGCGAAACCACGTGGTGAGCGGATCGCCCAGGTGGTTGCCCTCGTCATCGAGGGGCGCAGGCTCGGCCAGTACGTCGTTGGCCTCGTTGACAAAATGACCGCCCTTAACCAAGGCTGCGCAGCCAAAGCGGCGGGTGAGGAGCATAGCGGCATTTTGTTGTGTGCGCTCGGAATCGACCTCGTAGTCGAGCAGCGCCATAGCCTCGGGAATGTTGGGGGTGATGACCGTTGCCAACGGGAACAGGCGGCGGGTGAGTGCCTCGGAGGCATCCTCGGCAATCAAGCGCGCGCCCGAGGTGGCGACCATGACGGGGTCGACGACCACGTTCGTTGCGTTCCAGGCGCTCAAGCGGTCGGCGATGACTTCGATAATCTCGACAGAAGAAACCATGCCGATCTTGACGGCGCTCGGGCGGATATCGTCAAAGACGGCGTCAATTTGCGCGGCTACGATATCTGGCGAGATATCCTGCACGGCGGTGACGCCCAGTGTGTTTTGCGCCGTGATGGCGGTGATGACCGTCTCGGCATACAGGCGGTGCGCCGTGATGGTCTTGATGTCAGCCTGAATGCCGGCACCGCCGCTGGAATCGGATCCCGCGATGGACAGAACGGCGGGTACCTTACTGCGATCCATGCTCACTCCCTTGTCCGGTCGGATTCAAATGGGTCTTTAAGTCTGCATTATAAAGATGCCCGGGCCGGCTGTATTCCGAACCCGGGCGGGCGATGCAATCTTTACGCAAATGTAAGCAAATGTTCACACGTCAACAATTGACGAACACCATGTTACCGATTGTGGCTCCGGTGACGCGTTAATCCTCCATGCCGAGGTCGATCGTTGTGCCTTCGAACACCTTGTTAACGGTACGGACGGCGCACATCTTGCCACACATGGTGCAAGTGCCCTCGGTGGCGGCGGGAGACTCCTCGTAGCGCTTCTTGCCCGTAACTGGGTCGAGCGCGCACTTCCACATGGCGTCCCAGTCGAGCTTGCGGCGTGCCTGGCCCATCTTGTCGTCCATGTCGCGGGCGTGCGGCACCTTCTTGGCGATATCGGCGGCGTGTGCGGCGATCTTGGTAGCCATGAGGCCATCGAGCACGTCCTGGGCGTTGGGCAGGCACAAGTGCTCGGCCGGCGTCACGTAGCACAGGAAGTCGGCGCCGGAGCTGGCGGAGATGGCGCCGCCGATGGCGGCGGTGATGTGGTCGTATCCCACACCGATATCGGTCACCAGCGGCCCGAGCACATAGAACGGGGCGTTGTGGCACAGGCGCTTCTGCAGTTTCATATTGGCGGCGATTTCGTCGAGCGCCATGTGGCCCGGTCCCTCGACCATGACCTGGACGCCGGCGGCCCAGGCGCGCTTGCACAGCTTGCCCAGCTCGATCATCTCGGCGGTCTCGGTGGCGTCGTTGGAGTCGTAGAGGCAGCCCGGGCGGCAGGAGTCGCCGAGCGAAATCGTCACGTCGTACTCGTGGCAAATCTCGAGCAGCTCGTCAAAGTACTCGTAGAAGGGGTTTTCGTTGCCGGTGACCTCCATCCAGCCAAACAGCAGCGAACCGCCGCGGCTGACGATGTTCATCAGGCGGCCGGTCTCCTTAAAGGTCTTGGTGACCGACTTGTTGATGCCGCAGTGGATGGTCATAAAGTCCACGCCGTCCTCGGCATGCGCGCGCACGACCTCGAACAGGTCGTCCTTGGTCAGCTTGACCAGCGGCTTTTCCATGTAGCCGATGGCGTCGTACATGGGGACGGTGCCCACCATGAGCGGCGTTTCGTCGATGAGCTGCTGGCGGAACTGGCGCGTCTTGCCCGAGTTGGAGAGGTCCATGATGGCGTCGGCGCCAAAGTCCTCGGCGATCTTGACCTTCTTCCACTCCTCGGCGGCATCGGCCTTGTCGCCCGAGATGCCCAGGTTGACGTTGACCTTGGTGGACAGACCCTCGCCGACACCAAAGGCGCGCATGCCCTTTTTGATATGCACGATGTTGGCGGGAATGGCGATGCGGCCGTCGGCCACGCGCTCGCGGATGTACTCGGGGTCGCGATGTTCGCGCTCGGCAACCTCCTTCATCTGCGGTGTGATCTGCCCGGCGCGGGCGAAGTCGATTTGCGTGACGAGCTTGGGCTCGGTCTGTGTGCTCATTGGCACGGCTCCCTTCGTTGGCATTACCCATATCAGGTTTGCGGGTCAGGGCGGGCGCGCCCAATCTCAGCCTGCCGTCTTGTCCTGCAAGCTCCCCGTTATGTCATGGGCTCAAGTATAGCCTGAATGGGTACGATTGGGCCAATGAGCGTGCCTGTGGGGAGGCGAACATGGAAGACAAGCATCTATATCGAGAGACGCAATGGGA
>URFP01000200.1:0-2450 GCA_900547235.1 uncultured Collinsella sp.
TCGAGCCGCACGCACATATCATCTGCACCTCGTGCAGCCGCGTCATCGACGTGCCACTCCCCTTCGACGCCCAGCTCGACGCCAGGGCATCCGAACAAATCGGATGGAGCGTCAGCTCGCACTACACCATCTTTGAGGGACTCTGCCCCGACTGCCAGTAGCCTTTGGGACATGCCTGCAAATCTACTTGCCCATCCGCTACAGCAAACAGTACATTTCTAGGCATGTCCCAAATATCTACTCGGCGAGCAGGCGACGCAGCTCCTCTTCGACCGTGCGTACGTAACGGACGCGGTCGTTGATGCCACGCATAGAGGGATTGCAGCTCTCCATTAGATAGGGATGGCCCACTACGTTGAGCATGTCGCGGTCGTTTTCGTTATCGCCAAACGCCATCATCTCATCGGGCGAAATTCCCAGGGCACGACCGTAATCGGCAAGCGCGGAACCCTTACCCGAATCAAAGCCGATAAAGTCCGTCCACTCGGTTCCCGACGTCATCACGTCGACACAGTCGCTAAAGTGGCGCTCGAAATACTCCAGCGCCGCCGGCTGCTCTGCCTCGGGCGTCTGGAAGGCAATCTTAATGACGTCCTCGTCGATGTCCTCGGGACGGTCGACCACCGCCACATCGCAGTGGACCTCATAACGCAGGTGTTCAACAAACGCGTCGTTGCCGCTCATGGTGTAGAGGCGCCCCTCACACGAAAGGGTCACGTCGGCATGGGGATACGCAACCACGGCATTCGCGATATCCATAGCAAGGCAACGCTCCATGGAACGCTTGACAACGGCACGCCCCTCGCTCATCACCAGGGCTCCGTTTTCGCATACGTAGGCGAGCTCATCGGCCACCGGGGCAAACAGGTAGCGCAAGCTCGCATATTGACGGCCGCTCGCCGGCATAAACACGATACCGCGACGATGCAGCTCATCGATAAGCTCAAAGGCCTCGGAACGCGGCTCGCGCTCCCCCGGATGCAGCAACGTGCCGTCCAAATCGCATGCAATCAGCTTGATTCCCTCAAGACCCATATGCTTTCCCCCAAAGCCTCTTATCAACAGCAAGACGGACTTTGATTGGTCGCCCCTCAAAGCCCGTCTTGCGCATACGCGCACTTAGCCGCGCGTCTTTTTTACGATGGCAAAGTCGGGAGCTATGCTCACGACGACCTCCGCCGCACTCGACGCAAAGCGCCGGTCCGCATCGAGTTCACGGGTAACCACCGAGAGCCGAACACCCTCGACACCCCGAAGCATGCGGCCCAAAACAGGCTGCACCGGCGTATACATGCGCACGGTATGCTCGTCCGAGTCGCCCCGGAAGAGCGGCGCATGCATGTTGCCGATCTCCCAGCACGCATGCGCGAGTGCAATCGGATCCATGCGGTCGACTTCGACCAAATAGACCTCGGCGCTGCGCAGGCGCACGACAACCGCCACGGGCACCATGCCCGAACGGTCAATGGCGAGCACGTCGCCATCGGCAAGACGACCGCCGTCGGCAGTATCCAGCCGAACATCGATCGTGCGTCCCAGCTCCGTCACGCCCACAAACGTGCGCGCATCAGCCTGGTCCCAATCGAGCAGGAGCTCGTCAACTTCAAAGACACCGCCCAGCTCCCGGCGAAGTAGGAGTTCATAGGACGGATCGTTGAGATTTCCCAAGCATGTCGTCGAAACCAAGCGTTCAGGCATACTCTAGCCCTCGACCTCGACGAGCTCGATATCAAAGTTGAGGTCCTTGCCGGCCAGCTCGTGGTTGGCGTCGAGCGTCACGGCCTCGAGCGTTACGTCGATGACCACGGCGGGGACGGGCATACCGCTCGGCGTGGACAGGAAGAGCTTCATGCCCTTCTCGATCTGCTCGATGTTGGGAACCTGTTCGGCCGGGAAGGTCAGGACCATCTCGGGGTTGTGCTCGCCGTAGGCATCGGCAGCAGGAATGTGCACGGTCTTCTTCTCGCCCACCTGCATGTCGACCACGGCGGCATCGAAGCCCTTGATCATCTGACCGGCGCCGCAGGTGAACTCCAGCGGCTCGCCGCGATCGTAGGAGCTATCGAACTGCGTGCCGTCGTCGAGCGTGCCGCGATAATGAGTCTTGACCTTCTTGCCCTGGTTGGACATGGAAACCTCCGTGATAAGGGCGGCGCACAACGCGAGCCGCCATGAACATATGGCGCTAACTATACCCTAGTCATACAATTCAAAGACAGTTTGCAAAGAAACGCTGCAACCGGAGGAACCATGGCATATCCCGTATTTGACCTACACTGCGACACCGCCGACCGCATCGGCTGGGCCACGCTCGATCTCGACCTGCGCTTTACCGCCGGCACCGACGGTTATTTCCCCGGCGACGAAACGCATCCGCAAGATTTCGACCTCATCGAGGGTAATGCCTGTGCCATCTCGCTCGCAAAGATCGACAACACGCCGTGGGCACA
>URFP01000201.1:0-2400 GCA_900547235.1 uncultured Collinsella sp.
ATGCTGCCGGCCGCATGGCTGATCCCAAGCTGGCGCTCGACCTGCTGCTTGCCCGTGATCCTATCGAAGCAAGTGCACTGGCGGCCGAGCTCGAGGAAATCAATCGCCAACGCCGTGAGATCGAGGCGGAGCTCACGCGCGATGCCATGGCGAAGGTCGAGGAGACTTATGACGGCGGGCGCGCAATCGTCGTGGGCGGCGAGGGCTGGCACGAGGGCGTCAAAGGCATCGTGGCGAGCCGCTTGACCAATCGCTATCACGTGCCGGCGCTGCTGTTCTCGATCGAGGACGGTATCGCGCGCGGCTCTGGTCGCTCGGTGGGCAAAGTTAACCTGTTTGACGCCGTCGAGCGTTGTTCCGACCTGCTGATTCGTCGCGGCGGACATGCCGGTGCGGTGGGTGTGACCATCGAGGCATCCAAGCTCGATGAGTTCCGCCGCCGCCTTTCCGCCGTGCTATCGGAGCTTTCCGCCGAGGACTTTGAAGACACCGACGAGGTCGCCGCCACCGTCGACCTTTCCGAGCTGAATATTGAGACTATAGAGCAGATTTCCCGTCTTGAGCCGTTTGGCCAGGGCAACAAGGTGCCGCTGCTGGCTGCCGAGGGCGTGACGATGTGCGACCGCGCCGTGGTGGGCAAAACCGGCGAGCACATGCGCTTTGTGGCGACCGATGGCGCCGCGAGTGTGCCGGCCATTATGTTCCGCGTGCCGCAAATCGATAAGCTCATCAACTGCGATAGCGCTGTCGACTTGGTGTTCGAGGCCGTTGCCGAGCATTGGCAGGGGCGTGTGAAGCCCAAGCTCATGATCAAGGATGTTCTGGTTCGCGATACCACGCTGCCCAGCGTCGATGATCCGGCATGCGAGCTTCGTCGTGGCGTGCAGCCGGCGGATTCCGGCCTGCGCCTGGAGTCGCGTAAGCGCGAGACGCTCGCCCAGCTTTCCTATACCGAGCTCACGCGCTCGCTTATCCATAGCTTTATCGGATCGAACCAGCCGCACCGCGCGCAGGTTGAGGCGCTCGATGCCTTGGCCGATCACCAAAGTGTTCTGGCCGTTATGGGAACGGGGCGCGGCAAGTCTCTTATCTTCCATGTGCACGCCGCGCGCGAGGCGGTTCTTCGCGGGCGTGCGAGCATCTTTGTCTATCCGCTGCGCGCGCTCGTTGCCGACCAGGCCTATCACCTCTCGTCGACGATGGCCGCGCTCGGCATTGGCGTAGGCGTGCTGACCGGCGAGACTGTGGAGGCGGCGCGCGATGACGTGTTTGCCGGCTTGGCTTCGGGCCGTACCGGCATCGTGCTCACGACGCCCGAGTTCCTGTCCATTCACCGCGACCGCTTTGCGCGTTCTGGACGTATCGGTTTTGTCGTTATCGATGAGGCGCATCATGCCGGTCTTGCCAAGGGCGGCGACCGCAGCGCATACCTCGACATGCCCGATATCCTCAAGGCCTTGGGCGATCCGGTCGTTCTGGCCACGACCGCCACCGCAACGGCTCCGGTCGTGTCGGAGCTTGCCCGCATGCTGCCGATTACTCGCACGGTGGTCGACGAGACGGTGCGCGAGAACCTGCAGCTCGAGGACGACCGCGACCTTGCGAGCCGCGAGAACCGTTTGGTGTCGATCGTGGCGACGGGGGAGAAGACCGTCATTTACGTCAATTCGCGCGACCAGTCCGTGGCGCTCGCCAAGACGTTGCGCAAGCGTGTGCCCGATTGCGCAACCCATATCGCGTTCTATAACGCGGGGCTTGCGCGCTCCGATCGCCGCCGCGTGGAGGAAGCATTCCGAGACGGAAGCCTCAGCTGCATCGTCTCGACCTCTGCCTTTGGCGAGGGTGTCAATCTGCCCGATATCCGCCATGTCGTGCTGTACCACATGCCGTTTGGCGCCATTGAGTTCAACCAGATGAGCGGGCGTGCCGGTCGTGACGGACAGCCCGCCGTGATCCACCTGCTCTATTCGTCGCGCGACGCCCGCATCAACGAGCGCCTGCTCGACTGCTACGCACCCGAGCGCGACGATCTCGTCACACTCTATCGTGCGTTGCAGACCATGTGGCGCTCCAACCGCGGTAAGACCGGGGATGATTCATTCTGCGCAAGCGATATCGACATCGCGCAGATGTGTCTTGCCATCGATGCTCGCACGCCGGTTGACGAGCGCTCGGTGGAAAGCGGCCTGGGAATCTTCGAAGAGCTTGGTTTCTGTCGCGTTTCGGGGTTTGATGACACCCGTCGCATCGCGATGGCCGAAAACCCCGGCCGCGTGCAATTGAGCAGGTCGATTCGCTATTTGGAGGGCTTGCGCTCGCGCATGGAGTTCTCGGCTTTCCGGAGCTGGGCGCTCGATTCGTGCGCTTCTGATATGCTAGCCAAAGTTAACCGCCCGATCG
>URFP01000202.1:0-2390 GCA_900547235.1 uncultured Collinsella sp.
TGGACGCCAACGGCTACGCCCCGGTGAGCCTGGAGGAGCTCAAGTCGTGGTTTGCGCAGGTCGACGAGCCGGCGTGTTGCGTTAAATGGCCGTGGTGGGTCAACGCCACGGGCGACGAGCAGATCGAGCACGATCTCGAAGCCTATAAGAGGGAAGTGGTGATCCGATGACGGTTTATGTGACGGGTGATGTCCACGGTGGCATCGACATGCAAAAGCTCCGCGACTGGGAGCTTGGGAATAGTCTGACGAGCGACGACTATCTGATTATCGCGGGAGACTTTGGCTTTCCGTGGGATTTTTCTGCCGAGGAATGCGCCGATATCGCCTGGCTGGAGTCGCGCCCCTATACCGTGCTGTTCGTCGACGGCAACCACGAACGCTACGACCATTGGGCGGAGCGCCCCCTGGAGTTGTGGCACGGTGGACTGACGCAACGCCTGTCGGACACCTCGCCTATACGGCGCCTGACGCGCGGCGAGGTTTTTGAGCTCGGTGGGTCGACGATCTTTACCATGGGCGGCGCCACGAGTGTGGACAAGGAATACCGCATCCCGTATTCCAGCTGGTGGCCGCAGGAGCTGCCGGGCGAGCGCAACTTTGAGGAGGCGCGGGCAAAGCTCGATAGCGTGGGCTGGAAGGTCGACTACGTGATCACCCACACCTGCTCCACGCGCATGCTCTCGCCCACGCTCTATCCGGCACCTGGCTGGAATTATCCAGCTGTCGATCGGCTTACGGCATTTTTCGACGAGCTGGAAGATCGCTTGGACTACAAGCGCTGGTACTACGGGCATTTTCATCGGGATGCCAACCCGGCCGAGCGCCACACCGTGCTCTACGACTGCATCGTTCGCCTGGGCGGCGAGCTCCAGCCCTGGGACGTTGCGTAGGGGCAGGCATAGCGAGCTCTTCGTATGATGCCTTGGGTAGTTACCCTACATTTTGGCAATAGTCATTATCTGTAGGGTAACTTAAGACATACTGGGAGCTGGAGGAGATGCTGCTGGCGGTCTAGAGTTTCAACGCCATTCGGTTGGTGCTGGGTAGGGCTGCAAAGCCGAAATGCGCATAGAACGCTGCCGCCTCATCATCTACTGGATCGACAACCAAAGCTCGCGCTCCCGCTAGGGCAGAAATTTTCAAGGCGTTTTCGATGGCATCTTTGAGCAACGATGCTCCCAGACCAAGCCCCTTGAATTTCTCATCAACCCCCATCATTCCAAGCAACACTGTGGGAACTTGGGAGGGGGAGTTCCGAACGAACCATCCTCCGTCAACATTTTCGCGAGCTACGGAGTGCGTACATAGCGTATAGAACCCGGCGACTGCGCCGTCGTAATACGATGCGTATATAACCGCCGACCCTCTTCTTCGCGCCGAGGCTGATCTGTTTTTAGCCCATCCGTCTACAAGGGTATTACCGCAGTGGAAAGCCTCGATGCCTTGACCAACGGGGAGTTGAACGGGCTTGGTAAACGTGCTCATTCCCAAATCGCTTTACGGTCGAGCAACGCTTTTGCGGCTTGGGGCATGGGTGAGTCGAGCATTTCGCAAAATGCATCAAAACCATCAGGAGAAAGATAGGTTGTTGACGCCTCGGCGATGTCACGTGCGGAGCTCTCGTCAAGGTGAGCCGTGGCCCATTGGGTGAGAGTTTGCCCGCGCAAGGCCGCGGCGCGCTCGTAAGTAAGGCGTTGACGCTCGGTCAGCCTTAGATCCATACGGCGCTGTTTCTCAATCGTTGGCATGGTAAAACCTCCTTTGCATCATTGTACGGAACTATTCCGTACATAACAAGATACAGAATTACGCACTCGTCGGGGGGGGTAGTGAAGGGGGCAGGGCGTTTGACTACTCGGCCATTACGGTGATGTTCTCGCGGTGCGCGCGGATGACGTCCCAGCTAAAGTGCTCGACCAGCTGCTCGGCGGTACGCGGCGTGGTGTCCGGCGCGATGCCTGTTTGCCCGGCGAGCCATCCCAACAGTGCCTCGGGTGTGCCAAAGCGGGTGCGGAGCTCGCCCAGGTCCAGATCGCGATCGCGCTTGGAAAGGCGGCGGCCGTCCGGCGACATGAGCAGCGGGATGTGCGCGTAGCGCGGTGTGGGCAGTCCCAGCAGATGTTGCAGATAGATCTGGCGCGGCGTGGAACCAAGCAGGTCGCATCCGCGTACGATCTCGGTGACGCCCATGGCAGCGTCGTCGACCACCACGGCCAGCTGATAGGCAAACACGCCGTCGCTGCGGCGCACCAAAAAGTCGCCGCACTCGGTGGCGAGTGCCTCGCATTGGGCTCCGTACGTGCGGTCAACGAATTCGATCACGTCGCCGGCGAGGTCGTCGACGGCGGGCACACGCAGGCGCGTGGCGGGAGCGCGCAGGGCGCTGCG
>URFP01000203.1:0-2364 GCA_900547235.1 uncultured Collinsella sp.
ATGGACGAGCTCCAGACCAAGTACTATGTGCGCCTGAAGGTCGCCGACCGCGTGGGCGCCCTGTCCGAGACGGTCGACATCTTTGCCAAGCACAACATCTCGATCTCGCTCATCAACCAGGTCGAGGACGGCAAGTCGGGCGTCAGCGATGCCTGCTCGGTCATCTTCCTGACGCACCGCGCACTCGAGAAGGACGTCCAGGCTGCCGCCGCCGAGCTTGCCAGCGTCGACTGCGTGGCCGAGGTCGCCAACGTCCTGCGCATCGAGGACGTCGAGGCCTGGACCGAAGGCGTCATGGCCAACTAGCTCAACGCTCACCTAGCAATATGCGCTTTGAGGGCTCCCGTCCGATGCGGGACGGGAGCCCTTTTGTCTCCTGCCCTAAGCACAACGGCAGAGCACATTTGCGCGAGCCGCTCATCGGTAACGCGGGCTACCGTTCACCGATATGCAAACACGGCCGATTCCGGTTACGGCTACGCTGTGCTGCGAATGTCCGCCCGCGATGAGAGGAAATACCATGTTGCTCGAGGGCAAGAAAGCAATCATCACCGGAGGCACGCGCGGTATCGGCTATGCCATCGCCTGCCGTTTTATCGAGGAAGGTGCTGCCGTCACCGTCTTTGGCTCGCGCCAGGAGACTGCCGACGCTGCCGTTGAGAAACTGACGACCGCTTATCCCGAGGCCAAGGTCTGGGGCCGCTCCTGCGACCTCACCTCGCTCGAGGCCGTAACCGAGGCCTTTACCCAGGCTGCCGCCGATATGGGCGGCCTGGACACGGTCGTCAACAATGCCGGTATCTCCCAGCGCTCGCCCCTTTTGGACTACACGGCCGAGGAGTTCGCCAAGGTCATGGACCTCAACGTCGTCGCCGTCTTTAATGGTCACCAGGCCGCTGCCAAGATCATGACCGAAGCCGGCCACGGTGGCACCATCACCACCACGAGCTCGATGGTCGCTAAGTACGGTCAGCCCTCCGGCGTTGGCTATCCCACGTCCAAGTTCGCCGTCAACGGCATGGTCCAGTCGCTCTCACGCGAGCTCGCCCCCGTGGGCATTCGCGTCAATGCCGTCGCCCCCGGCGTAACCAGGACCGACATGGTCGCCAACCTGCCCGAAGAAGTCATCAAGCCCATCATCGCTACCATCCCGCTCGGCCGCATGGGCGAGCCCGAGGATGTCGCCAACGCCTTTGTCTTCCTAGCGAGCGACATGGCCGCCTACGTTACGGGCGCTGTGCTCCCCGTCGACGGAGCTGCCCGCTCTTAAGGGACCACAAGCCTCAGCTCCCAGCCTCAACATTGCTCAACTAAAAGGCGCGCTTCCTGCATCAACTGCAGGCGGCGCGCCTTTGTTCTGTTTGTATGGGAAACTGCGTCCCGGTATTTCAGCTCAGAACGGGGCGCAGCTTCCCCCAGAGCCTTCTTTCGGAAACTATGTCCCATTCTGGGTCCGGATTCCGGGATGCGCTTTCCGCAACGGACTTCTCGTGGAAAGCGCATCCCACTCTAGACGCCAATTCCGGGATGCATTTTCCGCGGCGACGTTGGCTACCTGCCGTCGTCGTCCTGGGCCTCTTCGTGTGCGTAAAGCTCCAGCATGCGGCGGCGGTATTCGCGCACGGCGAGCTTGGCGCGCTCCAGGCGGCGGCGCTCACGCGGGGTGAGCTTGCCGGGGTCGATCTCGTCGCCGTAAGTCTTTTCGGCCAGCAAATGGGCGGCGTCCACGATACGGGCATCGATGTGCCCGCTTGCCGCCTCGGCCGAGAGGCGGTCGGCAATAGAATCAAGGGTAGGTACGCCGTCGAGCGTGCGACCGTGACCATGCGAGGTCAGCAGCTCGTGCTCGCGTGCGAGCAGGCTCGCCAAATCGTGATGGGCACGCAGGATGTCGAGCGCATCGGATGGATGCTCGGCAACCTCTGCCACGGCGGCAACCGGCGCGGCATCGACCACGCGGTAGAAGAGCTGCGCGAGCAGTGGCATCAGGAACACCGTGATGGCGCCGGCCGCCACCATAACCGAAGCGACGCCCTGTGATAATGCGCCGGCGTTGACAGCGACGCTCGTCACGGCGACGATAATCGGCAGCGCCGTGGTGCAGTACAGGGCCACGGTAATGCGGCCATACGCCGACACATCGCGCGTCGCAGGACAAATGCTCATAGAAATAAGAATGGGCACGGCGCGGATAACCAGCAACGCCACGATAAAGCCCACGAGCAAGCCGGGGCGCGATGCTACAGCAGTCAGGTCGATCTTGGCACCCGACACGGTAAAGAACACCGGGATCAAAAAGCCATAGGCAAGGCCATCGAGTTTAAGCTCGAGCGTATGGTTGCCCTCGGGGATGATATAGCGCAG
>URFP01000204.1:0-2337 GCA_900547235.1 uncultured Collinsella sp.
GCGCAAGAGCCCAATCCGGAAGACATCACCAGCAATACGCAGTGGTCGGTCGTCTTTGACAATACCAAACCCGCCGCCATCACGCTGCGCCGCCACTGGGGCGACGCCGACGCCTTCGCACTGTAAGGAGCCAGGCCCGTCGACCTTACGCTCGTCTGACGTTACTTACATTTCTATACATTTGAGCTAACACGTTTTACCCCCGCATCAACAGTGTGCGGGGGTAAACTTATGCGCATGTTATAACTTGCCCGGAAGGATTCATAATGCTTAGGATCGGTCTTCTTACTAGTGGCGGCGACTGCCAGGCGCTCAACGCCACCATGCGCGGCATCGTCAAAACGCTCATAACCAATAGCAAAGAACCTATCGAGATCTACGGTTTTGAGGACGGCTACCAGGGCCTTATCTACAGCAGGTTCCGCGTCATGTCGCCCGCCGATTTTAGCGGCATCCTCACCCGCGGCGGCACTATCCTGGGCACGAGCCGCACGCCGTTCAAGCGTCTGGACATTCCCGAAGCCGACGGCGTCGAGAAGGTGCCCGCGATGGTCCACACCTATCACAAGCTGCAGCTCGACTGCCTGTTTATGCTGGGCGGCAACGGCTCCACCAAGACTGCCAACCGCCTGCGCGAAGAGGGCCTCAACGTTATTGCCTTGCCCAAGACCATCGATAACGACACCTGGGGCACCGAGATGACCTTTGGCTTTACGAGCGCCATCGACATCGCCACCAAGTGCATCGACGACATCCACACCACCGCTTCGAGCCATGGGCGCGTGTTCGTTATCGAGATCATGGGCCACAAGGTTGGCTGGATCCCGCTGTATGCCGGCGTCGCGGGCGGCGCGGATGTCATCTTGATCCCCGAAATCCCCTACGACATGGATAACGTCATCAAGACCATCGAGCATCGCATGGAAACCGGCAGCCGCTTTACCATCGTGGCCGTCGCTGAGGGCGCCATCTCCAAGGAGGACGCGGCACTGCCCAAGAAGGAGTACAAGAAGAAGCTCGCCGAGCGTACGAGCCCGTCGATCGTCTACGACATCGCCAAGGAGATTGAGGCCAAGACCGGTCGCGAGACCCGTGTCGCCATCCCCGGTCACACGCAGCGCGGCGGCCAGCCCGACGCTCAGGACCGCATCTTTGCGACCCAGTGCGGCGTCGAGGCGGCGCTCGGCTGCCTACGCGGCGAGTTTGGCTACATGATCGCCCTGCGCGACGGCAAGATGTGCCACATGCCGCTCGAGGAGGTCGCCGGTAAGCTCAAGTTTGTCGACCCCCAGAGCGATCTGGTGCGCGAGGCCAAGGCGCTGGGCATCAGCTTCGGCGACGAATAGTCTCGGCTGGAGTCCATCCCATCGAGCCCTCCGACCCCGCCCGACGTATTTCGATTTGGCTCCTCCCTTGACTCCGTCAAAGGTCGCCAATCGAAATCGTCGGGCGGGGTCGGAGGGCCCTTCGTCTACATACTCGCCGAGGCTATTCGTCTTCTTGCTGCGGGTGCCTGGTCTGAAATTAAGTTGCGGTGAAATAGTTCTTGCTTAGCCCGCAAATGGCTGAATTTAGGAACTATTCCACCGCAACTTTTGACCCGGGCTCTTAGTCGTTGCGCGCACTGACATCTGTCCTAAAATGGTTGGTCATTATGGTTGCTACCGGTAGTTGCGGTAAGGTTGGGGCAGATTCTAACTAGAAATGGTGGTCGCTACCGGTTGTTCTCGGCATACTCGCCTCATTCGATTATGGTCACCACATGAAAGGAGCTGCCATGGATCTTGCGATGGCGCAGCGACTCGTCGATCGCCGCAAGGCTGCCGGGCTTTCTCAGGAGGCGCTTGCTGCCCAGCTGGGCGTAAGCCGCCAGGCTGTTAGTAAATGGGAGCGCAGCGAGTCCTCACCCGATACCGATAACCTCATTGCGCTCGCCGCGCTGTATGGTGTGTCGTTGGACGAGCTGCTATATGGGGAGGCGGCCAATGATACCGAAGACCTGGAGGACGGTAACGCCGACACCGAGACGGCGGATGTGGCTGACGAGGCTGAGGATTCTGCCGAGCACACCGATTGCGGCGACAAACCACTTGTCGATATTTCCCTCACGCGCGGTATCCACGTCATTGATCCCAATAAAGGCGAGGAAGTCCATGTTGGTTGGAGCGGCATCCATGTGACCAACAAGCGCAAGGGCGAAGAGGTGCATGTGGGGCCGGGCGGCGTGCATATCGATACGCTTGAGGACGATGGACATAGCGTGCGTACCAATGACGACGGCACCGTCACCATCGACGGCGAGACGTTCTCCAGCTGGAAGGAAGCACACGACAAGCT
>URFP01000205.1:0-2335 GCA_900547235.1 uncultured Collinsella sp.
CGCGCTTGAAGACGCAATACTTTTTGCGGCCTCCTCGGCGGCAGCTGCCTGCTCCTCGGCCTGCTTGGCGGCCTCGACTTCCTGGGCGCGGGCCTCGATCACCGAGGCGAGCTGCTTGCGGACCACAGCGACATAGGCGTCCTCCAAGGTGGAGGAAGCGGACTTAGCGGGAATCTTCATATCGGCGAGATGACCCATCAGTTCCTTGGAGGTCATGCCGAACTCTTTGGCCAGGGTGGACACACGGACTTTTGCCATATGACTTCACCTACCCTTTCTGGCACCTTGGGTGCCTAGAGACTGAACGAGCGTGGGAGACGCGCCGGGACCCGCCCGGCGCGACCGCGCGCTAGATCAGGTCCTCCGCATCATCGAAAGCGTCGGTGTCGTGGACACCGCAGAAACGGGAGCCGGGACGAGCCTGGTTGCGGCACTGGATGCCGTCCTCGGACACATACTCGCAGCGGCGGACGTCCTCGTCCTCCTCGTCACCAATCAGGTCGGCGGCGGGCTCCTCGTGAACGGGAACGTTCTTGAGGATGTCGGCGGCAAGCGTCTCGGACTTGATGTCGATGTGCCAGCCGGTCAGGCGCGCAGCGAGGCGGGCGTTCTGGCCCTCCTTGCCGATGGCGAGGGACAGCTGGTCGTCGGGCACGATGACGCCGGCGTAGGCCTTCTCCTCGTCGATGAGGACGCGGGTGACCTTAGCGGGCGACAGGGCGTTGGCGACGTAGACGGCAGGATCGGCATCCCAAAGGATGACGTCGACGCGCTCGCCGCGGAGCTCGCCCACGACAGCGCGAACACGGCTGCCCTTGGGGCCGACGCAGGCGCCCACGGGATCCAGACGGTCGTCGAGCGAGTGGACGGCGACCTTGGAGCGCTGGCCGGGCTCGCGGGCGATCGACTTGATTTGGACGGTGCCCTCATAGATCTCGGGCACCTCCTGCTCAAACAGGCGACGCATGAGCTCGGGGTGGGTACGGGAGATGACAATCGGCGGACGGCTGTGCTCGCCGCGAACCGGCTGCAGGTTGGAGTTGGGGTCGCGAACGTCGATGATCACGGCCTTGATGTGCTGGTTGTGCAGGTAGCGCTCGCCCATCGGACGCTCGTTGCGCTCGTTCTCGTAACGGCGCTGGTCGAAGTGCGGAAGCTCGGCCTCGACGCCCTCGCGGATCTTGACGATCGTGAAGTCGGGCGTGGACTGCAGCACGGTACCGCTGATGAGATCACCGATGCGGCCGGAGAACTCCTCGTAGATCTGCTCGCGGGCGGAGTTGCGCACGATGGCGTTGATCTCGGCCTTGGCGTGCTGGGCAGCGATGCGGCTCGTGTTCTTGGGGGTGACGTCGATCTCCTCGAACTCGGTGAAGTTGCCCTCCTCGTCCATGGAATCGTCGATCGGCTCCAGGCGGTAGACGTAGATCTTGCCGGTGGTGCGGTCGATGGTCACCTTTGCGCCCCACTCAAGATGCAGGATCTCGGCATAGCTCTTGGCGAGCGACTGCTCAAGGCGGTCGATCAGGTAGAGCTGGTCGATGTGCTTCTCCTGGCAAAGCTCCATCAGGGCGGACATCATGTCGGATGCTGCCATCTTACTTTCCTTCCTTCGCGGGCTTGAAGTCGTAGGTGGGCTTCAACTTACACTTTTTAACATCAGAGAAATCGAGGGTAACGGACTCGCCGTCCTCGAGCTCGAGGGTCACGTTCGTCTCGGTGGCGGCGGCAATCTTGCCGGCGTACTTGCGACGGCCCTCGGTGGCGGTGGAGGTGAGCTCGCAGTCCTCGCCCACAAAGCGGGCAAAGTCGCGCGGACGGCGCAGCGGGCGCGCCATGCCCGGGCTCGATACCTCGAGCGTATAGCTCGAAGAGATGGGGTCGAGCTCCTCAATCACGTCGTCGACCCACTTGGTATTGGCCGTGACGTCGTTGAGCGACAGGCTCTGACCCTCGGCACCCTCGATACGCACGCGCACGCAGGGGGCCTTGGTGGCACCCACGAGCTCGACGTCGACGATGTCGACATCGTGCTGGGGAGCGACGGCTTCGAGCGCGTCGATGATCGCCTGCTCGGTCTTGGTCTTGACCATTGCGGCACCTCCATCCATACAAAAAAGAAGCGGGGCCGAAACCCCACTTCTTTCAATTACAACTTCATTTGCAAGCAAACTATACCAATACCTGCACAAACGTGCAACCACAACACAAACCCGCAGGTCAGCGTGAGCACAGGTTCTCCACAAGAAATGGATAATTGGGTGTTGTCGCAAGTGTCCTTAATCAGAACCACCCTTAAAAAGGGTGGTTTGCTCTTAGGGTATAACCCACGGGC
>URFP01000206.1:0-2303 GCA_900547235.1 uncultured Collinsella sp.
GCAACGCCGGCAACGACGCCAGCAGAAACACTCGGCTTGTTCATCTAGAGCTCCTTTTGCAGATAGAGTCCATGGTCGTAAAAACCCAAATGGCGATAGTACTCACGCGTGCCGATCGCACTGATCACGTTGATGCGTGCATAGCCCGCATCCCGAGCAATCTCGCACGCACGCTCCACCAACGAGCGCCCCAGTCCATGATGCTGAGCCGCCTGGCCTTGATCGCCCACGCGCGCTGCCATGCCATACACGTGCACCTCGCGAATCATCGCCTCGTCCGGCGTCGTCGGCAACTCGTCCGCACGCGCGGCAACAAACGCGCGGTCGGGCAGCGACAAGCGCAAAAAGCCCGCGATCTTGCCCCGCGGCGTCACCCACTGCAAAAAGCGCTCGTAAGTCACCGGCGTTTCGTACGCCACTTCCTCATCAAGAGAAAGCTCATCCAAGTCGGCACCCGCGGTACTGATCTCGCGATAGCGAATCTCGCGCACCACTGCGCCTTCTCCACGAGCCGCCAAGCGATTCTCGACGAGCTGACGCAGGTTGGGCTTCTTGTTGCCCACCATAATGTCGTCGGAACTAAAGTCGCGGATCATGCGACTGATGCGGCAGAACGCCGGCGTCACCACGATGTCGTCGGCAAGCACATCGAGCAGCTCTTCCTCGGTATAGGGACGCCACTCGCCGCGCTCATAGCAGCCCACCAGACGCGAGCCCTCGATGAGCGCACACGGGTAGACCTTGACCTCGTCGGGCATAAAGGCCCCCTCGGTCATAAAGCGCTCGTAGTCGCGCTTGTCCCCCTCGGGTGTGGCGCCCAGCAAGTTGAGCATAAAATGCGCATGAATCTTAAAGCCAAACAGGCGCGCAAGCGAAAACGCCCGCTCGATCTGCGCCACCGAAATGCGACGCTCGTTGATATCGAGCAGGTGCTGGTCGAGGCTCTGGATACCCATCTGAATCTTGGTGCAGCCCAGGCGGCGGATGAGCGTGAGGGCCTGCGGCGTTACGGCATCGGGGCGCGTCTCGATAACGAGTCCCACCACGCGATGCTTCGCCGTCTCGTTGATGCGCTGCTGACGCTCGAGCTCCTCCATCGTTGCCGTCTGCCACTCGGTGACCTCGCCCCACGGCGTGCCAGGGCCGTACAGACGACGCACCGCGCGGTTATAGCCGCCCACGGCAGCATCCACACGCTCCTGCTCGTCGGCAACGCCGGCAGCGAGCTTGGCCTCGTCTGTCGCAATGCCGGCAGCCCGATAGCACTCGCGGCGCTCTGTTACCACCGGCGGCAGGGCATCGGCGGGAGCGTCATCGAGCAGGCGCCCCGCCTCGGCACGGCTGATGCCCGGACGCGCCAACATGGGGTTTGCCGCCACGCCGGCGACGGCATCGTCATTGAGCGCACGGAAAAGCTCGGACATAAACCACGTCTGATACCCTTGCGGATAGTCGCTCCAGGTGCCACCGAGCACGATAAGCTCGATCTTGTCGGTCGCATGCCCCATCTGCGAAAGTGCGGTCAGGCGAGCGCTCACCTGCAAATACGGGTCAAAGCAGTTTTGCTCCGCACGGGCGCATGCCGGCTCGGCATGCAGATAGCTTTTGGGCATGCGCAGATCGTTGGGGCAAAACAGGCAATCGCCCGAACAGGGCCACGGCTTGGTGATGACGGTAATGGTCGCCACGCCCGAAGCCGTGCGGCGCGACTTCATGCGCAGCACCTGCAGCAGCTGACGCTCCAGCTCGGCATCGACATTCCATCCAGCCCAACGAGCCGGCTTCTCACGTTTAACCCGCTGGTAGAACGGCAGCAGACGGCGCTTGGCCAGATCTCGTTTGTCGGCACCCTCACGGCGCGCCTCGGCATGTATCAGTTTGACGAGCGCCTTGTCGTCCACGGTCTCACCGCGACGCAGAGCCTCGAGTATGTTCAAAATAATCTGTTCCATGCCCCCATTGTAAAGGCAAAGGCGCCGGAGCCAGTCACGGCCCCGGCGCCTCCATCAAAGAGCATGCCTATATGCACCGATCTCCGAAAACCGCATGTCACACCGATTCGAACGACATGTCGCCCGAACCGACCTTAAAACGATACGTTGCAGACTTGTCACCGTTGTCGAATTCAGCATTCAATATGGTCTCGCCATCGTAGCCAAGCGGAAGGAAATCGCTCTCAAAGTCACCGCTGCCCACGGTGAGGCTCGCCTTAAAGCCCGTAGAGTTCGGAACCGATATCTCCACATCGCCCGAGCCCACGCTTACGTCCATCGACTTCGCGGGGGCCTGGTAGAGCTCGAACG
>URFP01000207.1:0-2289 GCA_900547235.1 uncultured Collinsella sp.
TGTTTGCGCGCGTAGTCGTTGATCACGCGGGTGAGCGCGGTGCGGAAGCCCTCAAGGTGCATGCCGCCCTCGGGAGTGTAGATGTCGTTGGCAAACGACATGACGTTCTCGCCGTAGCCGCTATTCCACTGCAGGGAAACCTCGACCTCGCCCATCTTGGCCACGGGAGCGTCCGGGTCCGATTTGCCCTCGATGTAGATGGGCTCCTTAAAGGCCTCGGGGACGTCCTTGCCCTCGTTGAGGAACTTGACGAAGTCGATGATGCCGCCCTCGTAGCAAAACTCCTCCACGTGGGGAGTCGCCTCGCGCTCGTCGGTCAGCACGATCTTGAGGTTCTTATTGAGGAACGCCGTCTCCTGCAGACGGTTGTGCAGCGTATCGAAATCGTAGATGCAGGTCTCGAAGATCTCGTCGTCGGGCCAGAAGGTGACGGTGGTACCCGTCGAATCCGAGGTGCCCACGACCTCCATCTTCTTGACGGTCTTGCCGCGCGAGAACTCCATCTCGTAGGTGTTGCCATCGCGACGAACCTGAACGACCACGCGCTTGGACAGTGCGTTGACGACGGAGATGCCCACGCCGTGCAGGCCGCCCGAGACCTTATAGGCCGAGTTATCGAACTTACCGCCGGCGTGCAAGATCGTCATGACGACCTCGAGCGTCGGGATCTTTTTAACAGGGTGCTCGTCGACGGGGATGCCGCGCCCGTTGTCGACGACCGTGATGGAGTTGTCGGCGTGGACCGTCACCTGGATCTCGGTGCAGAAACCGGCCATGGCCTCGTCGACGGAGTTGTCAACGATCTCCCACACCAGGTGATGCAGACCGCTGGCGCTCGTCGAGCCGATATACATGCCCGGGCGCTTACGAACGGCCTCGAGACCTTCGAGAATCTTAATCTCGCCGCCATCGTAATCGTTTTCGTTTGCCACACGTCCTCCTTCAGTCAAGAAAATGTGTACAGCCTTACTAGTTTATCGTAAAAAAATACCCTCGGGAACGAGGGTATTTGGCTCTACAAGGCCACCAGATGCGATTTAAGGCTCTTTTTTGCTTTGCACGCCCTTGGCCCACTCGGCACTGGCTCTCATGGCATTCTCGAGGGCCTCGCGCAGTTTTTGGTCTTCGATGGGCGCCACTTGGCGCTCGATCTCGGTACGCTCGGCCTCACTTAGGTCGGCGTGCGGGGCCGGCGGTCGCTCGGTCGTCGCCGGGCGCAGGCACTCCTTGGCGGCGGGCGGTGTGTGACCGGGCGCGGTGGTTTTGAACACCAGGCCGTCCACATGCGCACCGGCGCGCTCCATGCGTGCGCGGATGATCTCGCGCAACAGCGTCATTTCCTGCGTCCACGAGGGCGAGTCGAGATACACCAGCAGCTCATTGGACTCGGGCAGGTAGCGCAGTCCCGTCACATGCCGCCCCTCGCGCGTGCCCGAGCACACCGCGTTCCATGCGCGATAGACCGTGCGCGACTCCTCGGCAGCCTCCATCTGCGCACGGCGCTTAGGCGTTGCAGCCGCCAGGATGCGCTGGCGCTCTGCGTTCAAAAACCCGCTGAAGGCGACTGTCTCGCTCTCGCGCTCGTAATTAGCACGTCTCACCCATGCTCACCACCTTGGCTCGATCAAGCAGGTCATCGGTAAAGTACCCCAAGTTGGTCGTAGTTATGACCGTCTGGATATCATCGCCGATCAGCCGCAGGAAAGCACCGCGACGCTCGCCGTCGAGCTCGCTCATCACGTCGTCCAACAGCAGCAGTGGGGCGGTGCCCAGGACATCGCGAGCCACGGCAACCTCGGCCACCTTCCAGGACAGCACCAGTGTACGCTGCTGTCCTTGGCTGGCAAATGAACGGGCGGAGCGACCCGCCACGGTAAACTCAATCTCGTCGCGATGCGGTCCCACCAACGTCACGCCGCGGCGGATTTCCTCGTCGGCATGCTCGTCAAGGGCGGCCAGCATGCGCTCGTACGCCCAGCCCTTCAGCTCTTCGCGATCCTCGACCTGGGGCAAATCCCCCAGCGTGGACGCATAGGTCACGTTGGCGGTTTCACCTGACGCCACTTGCCCGTAGGCAGTGTGCACATGGCCCGCCAGCCGGTCGAGCAGGGCCAACCGGTGCACGAGCAGGGCCGAGCCCGCGCGGGCAATCGAATCGTTCCACGCGCCGAGCATCTCGCGGCAGCACCAGGTCTCCTTGAGCAAGGCGTTACGCTGGGTCACGCAGCGCCCATAGGTGCTCGCAAGATCGGCATAGCGTGCGCTCAGCTGCATGCCAAAGTCATCGAG
>URFP01000208.1:0-2275 GCA_900547235.1 uncultured Collinsella sp.
CGCTGAAGATCCTCAACCTTATGAATCGGCGACGGCTTGAGCGGGCTGCCCTCGATGTCGTTAAGTTGAATCAGGTTAACGTGGCACAGCGTTCCCTCGCAGAAGTCGCAGAGTGCCTGCATCTCGGGATTCGTATCGTTGACGCCTTCGATCATGGCATACTCATAGGTCGGACGGCGGCCAGTCTTCTCGGTGTAGAGCTGAAGCGCTTCGTGAAGGCGAAGCAGCGTGTACTTCTTAACACCGGGCATGAGCTTATTGCGCGTCGACTGGATGGCGGAATGCAGGGAAACGGCAAGAGTGAACTGCTCGGGGATATCGGCAAATTTGCGAATACCGGGAATAACGCCGCTGGTAGAGACGGTGAGGTGACGAGCGCCGATACCGATGCCATCGGGGTCGTTGAGGATGCGCAGTGCCTTGAGAACCTCGTCGTAGTTGGCAAACGGCTCGCCCTGGCCCATGAAGACAACGCTTGTGGCACGCTCGCCAAAGTCGTTGGATACATGAAGCACCTGGTCGACGATCTCTTGAGCGGTCAGAGAGCGCTTGAGGCCGTTGAGACCGGTAGCGCAAAAAGCGCAGCCCATGCCGCAGCCTGCCTGGGTGGAAACGCAGACGGAAAGCTTGTTACGACGGGGCATGCCGACAGTCTCGACGGAAATGCCATCGTGGTACTCGAGCAGATACTTGCGCGAGCCATCTTTGGAAACCTGCTTGGTGAGTTCAGTCGGCGTATCAAAGGCAAAAGCCTCTTTAAGCTGCTCACGGAAAGCCTTGGGGAGGTTGGTCATATCGTCAAACGAACAAACGTTCTTCTCGAAGACCCATTCGATGAGCTGCTTCGCGCGGAAGGCGGGCTGGCCAAGTTCGGTCACGAGCTCGCGAATATCGTTTTGGCTCAAGTCGCGAATGTCCTGAGATTTAGTCCTGGGATTCATGGAAGCCTTTCGATTTTGGGGAAACGTAGAGGGTATCGCTACAATATGGTATCAGCTGCAGAAATTATAGAGGAGGAGTCTGCCCATGCCGGGTAAAAGCCTAGAGAACATGCACGTAGCGGTCTTGGCGGGCGGTCATTCCGCTGAGCGCGAGATCTCGCTCAATTCGGGAAAGAACGTCGTGGCTGCCTTGAAGGAGGCCGGCTACACTTCGGTGGAGCTGATCGACACGGCTGCCGATGATTTTATGGTAACCATGGCGACCGGCGGTTTCGATGTGGCATTTATCGCCATGCACGGCGCCGGCGGTGAGGATGGCGCCATGCAGGGTGCCATGGAGACCCTGGGTATCCCCTACACGGCCTCGGGCGTACTTGCCAGCGCCTGCGGTGCCGACAAGGAGGTCTCTAAGCTCCTATACGCCAAGGCGGGCATTCCCATTGCCCCCGGCCTTGCGCTCGAGGTGGGCGATGAAGTCGATATCGATCATATCGTCGAGGTTTGTGGCGAGCGCTGCTTTGTGAAGCCGGCCGTCAACGGTTCCAGCTATGGCATTTCCCTGGTCCATGAGCCCTCCGAGCTGCCCGCGGCAATCGCCAAGGCGTTTGAGTACGGCGACAAAGTGCTGGTCGAGAAGTGCATCGAGGGTACCGAGATCACCGTCGGCGTGTACGGCGAGGATGACGTGCGCGCTCTGCCGATTGTCGAGATTCGTAAGCCCGAGGACTGCGAGTTCTACGATCTGGACGTGAAGTATGTCGACCCTACGGATATCCATCGCATTCCGGCGCAGATTTCACCCGAGAATTACGCTCGCGCTCAGGAACTTGCCTGTGCCGCTCACAAGGCCCTCGGTTGCCTGGGTATCTCGCGCAGCGACTTTATTGTGAGCGAGGACGGCCCCGTTATCCTCGAGACCAATACCATTCCCGGCATGACCGATACGTCGCTGTATCCGGATGAGATCCGCCACACCGACGACATGACGTTCCCGCAGGTCTGTGACAGCCTGATCCGTATGGGCCTTCGTCGAGCGGGCATTGCATGCTAATCGAGGACGCGGTTTCGTCAGGAACGCCGCAGTTTGTCATCGACTCCTATGCCACGCTTGCCGACCGCGCCAAAACGCAGTCCTTCGGCCTTATCGAGGAAGATGTGATTATCCTCGATACCGAGACCACGGGTCTTTCGGTGCAGGACAACGAGCTGATCGAGATCTCGGCGGCCCGTCTTTCGGGCCGCGAGGTCATCGACCGCTTCGATACCTTCGTGCATCCCAGGCAGCTGATTCCCGCCGAGATTACCGAGCTCACGAGCATTACAAATGCCGATGT
>URFP01000209.1:0-2256 GCA_900547235.1 uncultured Collinsella sp.
CGGCGGGCGCCATGATGATGTATTCCATCGTGAGCATTCGCGAGCAGGCTACGCTCGACCGCCTGGCCGAACTGTGCGACCACCAGCCCATGATCGCCAAGGCGCCCTGGGCACTCATATTTGTGGTCGATTATGCCAAGTGGATTGATCTGTTTGAGCGCGTGGGCTGCTTTGAACCCGAGTTTGTCGAGCGCACAGGCAAGGCGCCCCGCCGCGCGCCGGGTTTAGGCGACTTTGCCATCGCGGCCCAGGATGCCGTGATCGCCGCGCAAAATGCCGTGGTCGCCGCCGAGGCCCTGGGGCTGGGGAGCTGCTACATCGGCGATATCGTCGAGAATGCCGAGGAAGTTGCCGAGCTGCTCGACCTGCCTCCGTATACCATGCCGCTGTCGATGCTCATCATCGGCGCGCCTCGCAAAGAGCGCCCGGCGATCGCGCACCCCGTGGTGAACCTGGTGCACGAGGAGCGCTACTGCCGTGCGGATGCCGCGACTATGGATGCGCAGGTGGCCGAGATGGACACGATGTTTCGCCCGCATGCCCGCGAGGTGGGGGAGCGCGTGGTGGATATCTACACCCGCAAACACACCAGTCCCTTTATGGCCGAGATGAGCCGCTCCATGGAGTGGTGGTTCAAAAACTGGCTCGGCAAGTAGTCAATGTGACAAAGGGACAGCTCCTTTGTCACATTCCATATCGCCGCGGTAGCCTAAAGACTGTATAAATCTTTATCTAGCTGGGAAAACGGTGCCGTGCAAGCGCAGGACGATTGCCTATAATCCCTTCGAACATTAAAGTTGGGAGGAAACCGGCTTATGGAACAAAAGGCCAAGGAGGCAGCCTCGCACGCTGCGATTCCTGTGAGCATCTCGGCGATGCTCGTCACGCTGGGCGTGGTGTACGGCGATATCGGCACCAGCCCTATGTATGTAACCAAGGCGCTCGTTGCCGGCAACGGCGGCATCGGAAGCGTCACGCAGGAGTTCGTGCTCGGCGCGCTCTCCCTTGTCGTGTGGACGGTCACGCTGCTGACGACCGTCAAGTACGTGCTGATCTCGCTGCGCGCCGACAACCACGGCGAGGGCGGCATCTTTGCCCTGTACAGCCTGGTCAAGCGCTGCGGCAAGTGGCTTATCATCCCCGCCATGCTGGGCGGCGCGGCACTGCTCGCCGACGGCATCCTCACGCCTGCCGTTACCGTGACCACGGCCATCGAGGGCCTGCGCACCATTCCGGCGGTTCACGCCGTGCTCGGTGACGACCAGGGCCGCGTTGTCGCCATCACGCTCGCCATCATCATCGCGCTCTTCTTGGTGCAGCGCATCGGCACGGCCAAGATTGGCCACGCCTTTGGCCCCATCATGACGCTGTGGTTTTTGTTCCTGGGCGGCACGGGCCTGTTCTTTGTCTGCCAGTATCCCGCGGTGCTGCTGTGCCTCAACCCGTTGCGTGGCATCGCTTTTCTGCTGAGCCCCAACAACCATGCGGGCATCATGATTTTGGGCAGCTGCTTCCTCGCTACCACCGGTGCCGAGGCGCTCTATTCCGACATGGGCCATGTGGGCCGCGGCAACATCTATGCCACCTGGCCGTTCGTTAAGTGCTGCCTGCTGCTGTCCTACATGGGCCAGGGCGCGTGGCTTATCAACAACGCCGGCAACCCGGAGCTCATGGGTATCGCCGACCTCAACCCCTTCTACCAGATGCTCGCCCCGGGTCTGCGCCCCTTTGCCGTCGGCCTTTCCACCGTCGCGGCCATCATCGCCTCGCAGGCGCTCATCACCGGCGCATTCTCGCTGGTGTCCGAGGCCAGCCGCCTGGACCTCATGCCGCATATGCAGGTCTTCTATCCTGCCGAGACCAAGGGCCAGCTCTACATCCCCATGGTCAACAACGTCATGCTCGTGGGCTGCGTCGTCGTGGTGCTGCTGTTCCAGAACTCGGCGCACATGGAGGCCGCGTACGGCCTGGCCATTACCCTGACCATGATGTGCACGACAATGCTGCTCTTCTTCTATCTGCACGTGGAGCGCAATCTCAAGGTCGCGCCGTGGATCTTTGCCGCCTTCTTCCTTATGCTCGAGGGCTTCTTCTTTGTGAGCTCGCTCACCAAGTTCTTCCACGGCGGCTATTTCACCATCCTTATGGCCGCGCTCATCATGGGCATCATGGTGTGCTGGTACAACGGCACGGCGGTTGAGCAGCGCCAGTTTACGCTGCTGCCGCTGCGCAGCTATCTGCCGCAGCTCAAGCGCC
>URFP01000210.1:0-2255 GCA_900547235.1 uncultured Collinsella sp.
GAACCGGAAGCCGAACCTGCGGTCCGACTCCAGCCACACGCGCCGGACCGCCTCGCGCTCGGCCGACCAGTTTTCTCGCGGGCAGCCGTTGGAGAGCCACGAGTAGAAGCCCGATCGGCTCACGCCGAGCACGCGGGCCATCATTTTCACCGGGAATTCGGCCTTCTCCGCCAACATCATCCGGTAGCATGCGGCTACGCCTGGCTTTTGGCGAAGAAGGCCGCGGCTTTTTTCAAGAAGGCGTTCTCCATCTCGAGCTCGCGTATGCGCCTTTTCGCCTCGCGAAGCTCGCGGTCCTCGGCCTTGGGGTCGGGCCCGCCGGCAAGCTCGCGCCGGCGGTTCTGCACCCACTTGTTCACGGTCTTGGAATTCAGGCCCAGTTCTGCGCAGCATTCCGTTATCGGCCTGCCCGTCGAGATGATGTAGTCGGCGGTCTCGCGCCTGAACTCGTCGGTGTACTTGGCGGCTGGGTTGGACATAGCATACCGTCCTCTCGGTCGTCGATGAATGCATTCTAAAGGATTGGGCCTCTAGCATGCGTGTCCGAAAAGACGATACAGGTCAGACAACCCAATCAGACGTCGTCTCGAGCGCGTCCTCTGCACGGTCGAGCGTGCTTCTGGCCTTGGCACCCTGTTTGAACCACGAGCGCAGGTCCTCGAGCGTGCTGCCCGCTGCATACACCTTGATTTTGCGACCGCCTTTCGTGGTCACCGTGCAACGGTCGCCGCTCTCGCTGTTCTCGTGCGCCGTGACCTTCTTGAGGTAATCGCGACGGAACGCCACGACGCGGGCATTGCTGATCTCGATGAACCAATCATCGTCGACAAGCGAAGTGCCCGTGGTACCTCGACTTGCCATCTCCTCGGCGAAGGAGAAGCCGAGTTCGCGCTCCTGTCTGCCGATCTCGTAGATACCACGGGCGGGCATGCTGAGCATGAGCAGAGGCAGGAGTCCCCCTATGAACAGGAAGAGGCATGGGACGAGCAGGAGCAGACGAGCACCGGCGTCGGTGAAAACAGCCATGAAGGCGATCACGAGCGAGAAGACGAGCGCCATACCGTTGAAAACAATCGTCAACGGCTTGATGGCAGACCAACACAGACCCGCCTTGGTCATCGGACCGTCGACGGCGTCCGAGACTTCGATGCCCTCTTCCTCCAGACGGGCGAGGAGGTTGAGCGAGCACACCCCCTCGAGGCTTATCGAGCAGAACTTCCGGTCGCCCTCGAACAGGTCGATCCTCATCATCTGCGTGTGAAGCGTTGCACGGGTGATGTTGCCAAACGTCGTCTCCTTGCGGATGCCGAAGGCGTTACGCGAGAGAATTCGCTCACCGTCCACGTCGATGCGCGGGATGCTCAGCAGGGCCCAGATGGCCATGCCCGCGAGCGCCATGGCGTGACCGAACCACACAAGTTCGTGGTCCCACTCGCCCAACGAGACGCCCTGCCAGACGTAGACACCCAGCATGAGCAGTTCGAACGCGACGGCGCAGCAGGCGATGATCGTGCGAATGGCAGCGGGCATGCGCACCGTGAAGCGATCGAGGCTGTCCGTCGCCTCACTGCGCTCGCGCGCGCCGCGACGGGCGACCCATGCAGTGAGCGGACCGACGATGAACACCACCATCGCCACGCGCAGGAACGATTCGAGTATGTCGCCCATATTAACCACCATCCCAATAGAAAACGTGAATTTGGGAGACTATAGCAGAGCGAAGCGATCTGCACGGCATCGTCCGGGTGTTTTCGGCATACGGTGGAAACCAGCGGCAGCGGACGTTGAGAACTCACCCAAAAGACGCGATTCGACCGAAGCGATTCTTCTTGACTTGGTCTCAATGTGATACGACATGCGCCACTACCTGCGCGGTCTAGCGGCCCTGATCGAAGAGGGTCACACCGATGAGGCACTCGAGCGCATCGACGCGCTCTGCGAGACCAACGACCGCACCGCCGTGCGCCGCTACTGCGCCAACGAAACGGTCAACATTGCGCTCTCGTCGCTTTCCGCGGACATCAACGCGCACGGCATCACCGCCGACCTGCACGCCGCCGTGCCCGAAACCGTCCACGTGGGCGATGTCGATCTATTCAGTGTGGTATCGAACGCCCTGGACAATGCCATCGCCGCGGCGAGCGCCGCCCCCGAAGGCAAGCGGTTTGTCGACCTGGACCTTCGCTACGAAGACGGTCAGCTTCTATTGCTGGTTTCCAACACGTTTGGCCGTGCGCCGCACATGGTCGACGGCA
>URFP01000211.1:0-2249 GCA_900547235.1 uncultured Collinsella sp.
CGCCGACGATGCCGAGCGTGTCGGCGCCGTAGGGGAGATAGGTCGACAGCTGGTGTAGCAACGGGCCGGGGCAGAAGACCTCGGTTGCGAAATCGACGGGGAAGTCCTCGGGGATGGTCGGTGCTGTGGGTGCGGGGGCCGGTGCTGCTGCGGGTACCGAAGCCGGTACCGGTGCGGGAATTTGGTCATAGACAGGTGCGGATGCGGACTCGATGACGGGTACAGACTCGGGCGCCGGTTCTGGCTTAACTGCGGAATCTGTCGGTTCCACGGAGACGGATGTGCCTTCAATCTCAGTTTTGGTATCGGTTTGCGGGGCGTCCTCTGCCTCGACAGACGGCTTTGTCTCGACCGGCGTGGATGCCATGGTGGTGATGCCGGCGTTGGCGTTCTCGGGGTCATAGACGACCGTGAGCGAGATGGCGGGCTGCGGTGCCTCGGGCTCCGATGCCGCCTCGGTAGCGTCCTGTTCTGCGAGTTCTTCGGGCTGATCGTCCTCGGCCTCGTTGCCAAAGACATCGCTGTTTTGGAACGCAGGCGTCTCGGGTTGGTCAGCGGCTTCTTCGGTTGTCGACTTGGGCGCTTCGTTGAGCTCCACAGTTGCTTCCTGCTCGGATATGACTTCGGGATCGGTCGTGGCGGCGATTTCGGCTTCGGCTTCTGCTGTTACCTCAATAGCGACTTCGATCTCTGTCTCGGGCTCGGGTTCCGGCGCGGCTTCAGCCATGGCTTCGGGCTCGGGACGCTTAACGTGCTTGGGGCGCACAGCCTTCAGGTCCTTCTCACCGCGCTTTTTCTTTTTGTAGGACTGCTTGGCTCCCTTGGCTGCCTTGGGCTTGTCCTCGCCCTTGGCGAGAGCGGCATCCCAAGCCTCGTTGGCGATGACGGTGGCATACAGACGCCCGCCCTTAAAGACGGTCAGCTTAATGCAGTCGTCAAGCTCTTCGAGCAACTCGCGCGTGGACTCAAAGCCCAGGTCGTAGGCCGTCATATCGCCCGCGACGAGTGCCTCCTCGACCTGCGTCATAAACGTTTGCTTGCCGCATCCAATCGCATCGCGTAGCAGGCGATACAGATAGATGTGGTTGCCCAGCGAAAGCGTGGGCCTAACTATTGTCTTGCTCATGGCAAATCTCCTCTTTACACATGTAAAGCATCTTACCATCGCATAGCGTTCGCCATGGCGGCGCCCAAGGCAAACGGGCGCGAACCGCTGTCGATTCGCGCCCGTTATACAGGCCGGTTATCTATGAGAGGAAAATGTGCTTAGTTGCCCGATGCCGTGCCTTGGCTCGAGTTGTCGGATGCCGTGCCGGACGCGGTTCCGCTCGAGCTGTTCGAGCTGTTGGTGTTGCTGCTGTCTGCTGTGCCCGTTCCCGAAGTGGTGTCGCTCGTCTGACCGCCCGTGCTCGGCTGCGAACCGTCAGTCGTTTGGCTTGAGTCGGTCGTGCCGGACGGCGTGCCACTGTTGGCCGTAGAGGAATCGGTACCCTGCGATTGGTTTTGGGTGTTCGCGGACGAATCGGCAGAGGTAGAACTGTCTTGCGTGTCGTCCGTCCGTGCCTGCTGATCCTGCGACTGGGTGGTGCCATTTGCATCGCTCTCGGTCGTGCGCGACGAAAGGATTGGCTCGGGGCGCTCGCCCAGACCCTCACCGGCGGTGGTAATAAGGATGGCGCCGGTACAGGCGATGACTGCGACGATGGCGATGGCGATCGAGAAGACGATGACCTTCTTTTGCGTCTGGCTGCGCTCTGCCGCCGCCTTGGCGCGCAGACTGTTAGGGGCGACGCGCGCCGTGGTCGCGCGTCCCGCAACCTGGCGCATTTCCTGCGTGGTCGCGGCGCCACCTAGGTGCTCCTCGACATCGGGTTCAACGGGCTCGTAGGCGCCGGCAGGGTAGTCGACAGCGGCATGCGTGCCCTTGATTGCTTCGGCGCTGGCAGAGATAAAGTGGCGGTAGACCTGCGAGGACACAACGGTGATGACCGAGCTCACGGCGGCGCCAATTACTGAACCAGCGATACCAATCTTGGAGGCAAGCGCGACGCTCGTGGCGGCAGCTGCGGCGCCGGCGATGATCTGGGGAATGGAAATGTCGTCAAACAGGCCCTTTTTGGGTGCGATGGCCATGGTCTGTCCGATGGAATGGTTCTCGTGCACGCCGTTGTTGAGCGATGCCGGCGTCATGACGCGCGTGCGCGGCGCGTCGGTATATTCAGTCGTCATACGGGGTCCTCCCGGTTCGT
>URFP01000212.1:0-2126 GCA_900547235.1 uncultured Collinsella sp.
GGCCATCAACGGCGAGGTTGTTGCCGCCGCGTGGCTCGGCTTCCCCGTTGCCTACATATTTGCCATGTGCTGCGACTGGTTTGTTGCCAGCCCCCTTGCCAAGGGTTTCGCATTTAAATTCCTGGTCACGCCGGGCAAGAGCTCGCCGCTTGCCATGACGCTCGCCGTCAGCTCCTGCATGGTCGTTCCCATGGTCATCATCATGTCGCTCTACGGCGCGTGCGAAGGCCTGTTCCATATGCCCGGCGGCCCGCTTGCCAATTTGCAGGCGCTGCCGATGATGTGGCTCGTCAACATTCCGCGCAACTTTATCATGGCCCTGCCTTGGAACCTGCTGGTGGCTGGTCCGGTTGCTCGCTTTGTATTCCGCCGCGCCTTCCCCATGGGCACGGTCTTTGCCGAACCGCACATGGAGCTCGTGCGCATGCCGGGTGCTCCCGCTGCCGATGTCGTCAACGACGTTGCCGAGAGCATGGATGCCGAGCCTGCCTGCTAGGCAACAGCCTCTAACCTAGAGCGTCCGCCGCACCCGGCGATTCCTTTTTTGTAGACGTTGTCGTATGGCTGCATGCGGAAAAGGCCCCAGCGGTTAACATATACTCCATATGGGTAAAGAGACCAAAGCGCCGCCACGAGTGGCGCTTTGCGTTTGAAAAAACTAGCTCGTCTAAGAGGAACTAGCATGTTAGACCGTTTTACCGATCGCGCGCGCAAGGTCATGTCCATGGCCAAGCAGGAGGCGCTCGATCTTCATTCAAATAAGGTGGGTACCGAGCATCTGTTGCTCGCGCTTGCCAAGGAGGACGAGGGCATTGCCGCCGAGGCATTGCGTTCGCTCGACATCTCCTACGATGACATCATGGATACGCTCAAAGAGGTCCAGACTACCGTTCCCGAGCCCAGCGAGGAGACCGAGGCCGCTAAGCTCGCCTTTACGCCGCTCGTCATTAGCGTGATGGAGCGTTCATTCCGCGTGGCGCGTGAGAACAACCAGACCTATGTGTCGACCGAGCACCTGCTCATCGGCATCGTCGAAGAGGGCAACGGCATGGCGATGGACATCCTCATGCGCCTGGGTGTGTCGTCCGCTTCCATCAAAAAGGCTATCGAGAAGCTTACCGCCAAGGATCAGGACAAGAAGCGTCCGCTCGCCGGCGCCGGTGCCGGGCGTCCCGGTGCGGGCCTGCCGTTCTTTAGCGGTTCGGACGCCTCGCAGCAAAAGGGGGGCGGCACCGATACACTCAAGCAGTTCGCCACCAACCTTACGCAGAAAGCACGCGACGGCGAGCTCGACCCCGTGATCGGTCGCGAAAAGGAAGTCCAGCGCATGATGGAGATCCTTTCGCGCCGCACCAAGAACAACCCGCTTATCTTGGGTGACCCCGGTGTGGGCAAGACGGCCATCGTCGAGGGCCTGGCGCAGCAGATCGCTGCCGGCAACGTGCCCGAGAACCTTATGAACCAGAACATCTGGACGCTCGACCTGCCGGGTCTTGTCGCGGGCGCCAAGTATCGCGGTGAGTTTGAGGAGCGCCTCAAGAACGTGATCCAGGAGGCGACCGAAGCCGACGACGTTATCTTGTTTATCGACGAGATGCACACCATCATCGGTGCCGGTTCCGCCGAGGGCTCCATCGATGCAAGCTCCATGCTCAAGCCCGTGCTCGCACGCGGCGCTTTCCAGATCATCGGTGCCACCACGGCCGAGGAGTTCCGTAAGTACCTCACTAAGGATCCGGCCTTTGAACGCCGCTTCCAGACCATCGATGTCGAGGAGCCGAGTGTCGAGGACACCGTCAAGATTCTGACTGCGCTCAAGCCGCGCTACGAGGAGCACCACCACGTGCGTTACACGCAGGGTGCCATCGAGGCCGCCGCGAACCTCTCCAACCGCTACATCCAGGATCGTTTCCTGCCCGATAAGGCAATCGACCTCATCGACGAGGCCGGTGCCCGCGCTCGCATCGCCGCGAATCGCGCGCCCGAGCCGGTGCGCGAGGCCGAGCATCGCATCGAGGAGCTCAAAGCCGCCGCGCAGGAGGCCACCGAGAGCGACGACATGAACAAGGCCGCCGAGATCACCGAGCAGCAGAAGGCTGCCGAGATTGAGCTCGCCGAGGCCAAGG
>URFP01000213.1:0-2119 GCA_900547235.1 uncultured Collinsella sp.
GGCAGCTTGTAGATCTCGCGGAACTCGGCATCCTCGGTGAGTGCCGTACCAGTCATGCCGGAGAGCTTGTCGTACAGACGGAAGTAGTTCTGAAGGGTGATGGTGGCCAGCGTCTGGTTCTCCTCGCGCACGAGCACGCCCTCTTTGGCCTCGATGGCCTGGTGCAGGCCCTCGGAGTAGCGGCGGCCTTCCATGATGCGACCGGTGAACTCGTCGACGATCTTGACCTCGCCGTTGGTGACCACGTACTGCTTGTCGCGATGGAACATGTACTGGGCCTTCAGCGCCTGCTGCAGGTGGTTGACCAGCTGGCCGGAGAGATCGGCATAGATGTCCTCGATGCCCAGGCGGCGCTCGATCTTCTTAAGACCGCGCTCGGTGGCGGCAATGGTGTGCTTGGCCTCGTCCATGACGAAGTCGCCCGTGGGCTCGACGTCCTCGGTGGCGGTGAGCATGTCGTGCGACACGTCCTCACCGCGCTCCAGGCCGCGCACGGCACGCGCGAAGTCCTTGTAGGTGCTGGCGGACTTGGTGCCGGCACCCGAGATGATGAGCGGGGTGCGTGCCTCGTCGATCAGGATGGAGTCGACCTCGTCGACGATGGCGTAATGGTGGCCGCGCTGCACGCGCTGCTCGGGGCGAGTGACCATGTTGTCGCGCAGGTAATCGAAACCGAACTCGGAGTTGGTGCCGTAGGTGACGTCTGCCTGGTAGGCCGGACGCTTGAGCTCGAGCGGCATGTTGTTCTGGAGCAAACCGACGGTCATTCCCAGGTACTTGTAGATGCGGCCCATCCACTCGGAGTCGCGCTTGGCCAGGTAATCGTTGACGGTAACGACGTGTACACCCTTGCCGGCAATAGCGTTGAGGTAGCCGGCCAGCGTGGAGACCAGGGTCTTGCCTTCGCCGGTCTTCATCTCGGCGATATGCCCCTCGTGCAGTGCCATGGCGCCAATGAGCTGCACGTCAAAGTGACGCATGCCCGTGATGCGCTTTGAAGCCTCGCGCACGGTGGCAAAAGCCTCGGGGAGCATGTCGTCGAGCGACTCGCCGTTGGCGTAACGCTCACGGAACTTATCGGTCTGGGCGCGGAGCTCTTCCTCGGTCATCTTCTCAAACTGGGGCTCAAGACCGTTGATCTGATCGACGATCTTGTAGTAGCGCTTAAGGTCCTTATCGGATCCAAAGGACAGCAGCTTTGACATGAATCCCATGTGGTTTTCCTTTTTGGCCATCGCCCACGCCATGCAGCCTCGGGCGAGTTAAACACAGATAAATGTACTTTAGCCAAACAGGACGCGGCCTATACGGTCGACCTCGACCGCCACGTAATAACTACGACCCGACCGACCTGCCAAAAAGGGACTGGTTTATTTTGGCAGGTTTTATCTGGGAAAACGCCGTCACTCTGCCATTTGGTGCAAACCAACCCGTCCCCTTCGCGCCAATCTGGTGCAATGGGAACGGGTTAGCCTGCACCAATAAAAAGAAAAGGGCCGCGCACCCAAACGGATGCGCGGCCCTTATGCCATGAATGCGAGCGATTCCGCGGCGAGCTATTTACTCAGCAGCCTCGGTGGTCTCGGCCTCGGCAGCGGCCTCCTCGACGGGAGCCTCTGCGGGAGCCTCGGCAGCCTGCTTGGCAGCCTCCTCGGCGAACTTAGCGGCACGCTTAGCCTTCTCGGCAGCCTTAGCCTCAGCGGCGGCCTTGCGAGCGGCCTCGGCCTCAGCAGCCTTGGCGGCCTTGGCAGCCTTGGCCTCCTCAGCCTTCTTGAGCTGGGCGGCAGCGGCGCCACCGAACTTGTCGGCGAAGCGCTGGACGCGTCCACCGGTGTCGACGAACTTCTGCTGGCCGGTGTAGAACGGGTGGCACTCGTTGCAAAGCTCGACCTTCATCTCGGACACGGTAGCGTGCGTCTTGAAGGTGTTGCCGCAGGAGCACGTCACCGTGCACTCGACATACTGGGGATGGATACCCTGCTTCATGGTAGGACTCCTTATTAGTCAGGCGCTGGTTACCGATCAGCGCATAAGGCGTCTTGGTTTCCGACCAAGACAACAAACTCGGCTATGGTACCACGGCGCCGCGTGTCCCACAAAAGGTTCACGGTCTTTTCGG
>URFP01000214.1:0-2106 GCA_900547235.1 uncultured Collinsella sp.
CACGTTTTTTGAGCGCTTGATACGCTTTAACCCTGCGGAAACATTTTTCTGCGATAGTATCTGCGATATAGACCAGTCGAAACCCGCCCGAAAGAAAGGGGAGCGACATGAACCAGCAGAACATCGATTACGTACTCCGCTCCGTAGAGCAGCGTGACATCCGCTTTGTGCGTCTGTGGTTTGTCGACATTCTCGGCCGCCTCAAGAACTTTGCCATTAGCCCCGAGGACCTCGAGGTCGCTTTTGAGGAGGGTATTGGCTTTGACGGCTCCGCTATCGAGGGCTTTGCCACGCCCGAGGAAGCCGACATGCTCGCATTCCCCGATGCTTCGACCTTCCAAATCCTGCCGTGGCGCCCGAGCCACAACGGCGTCGCCCGCGTGTTCTGCGACGTGTGCACTCCCGATCGCAAGCCCTTCGCCGGCGACCCGCGCGACGCCCTGCGCCGCATGTTTCGCAAGGCCGAGAAGGCTGGCTATCTGCTCAACGTGGGTGCCGAGCTGGAGTATTACTACTTCCCCGACGAGCACACCCCCGAGCCGCTCGACAACGTGGGCTACTTCGATCTTTCGGTGAGCGATGCCGCCCGCGACCTGCGCCGCAACACGGTCCTCACGCTCGAGAAGATGTCCGTGCCCGTGGAGTACACCTTCCACGCCGCCGGTCGCTCGCAGCACGGCATGAGCCTGCGCCACGCCGAGGCCCTGAGCATGTCCGACGCCATCACCACGGCCAAGCTCATCATTAAGCAGCAGGCCTACGAGAGCGGTTGCCACGCTTCCTTTATGCCCAAGCCGTTGGCGGGCGAGGACGGCAGCGCCATGTTTTTGCATCAGTCGCTGTTCGACCACGACGGCAACAACGTCTTTTGGGGCGAGGACGACGAGAAGTACCACCTCTCCGAAATCGCCAAGCACTACATGGCCGGCATCTTGGCGCACGCGCGCGAGATCAGCGCCATCACCAACCCCACGGTCAACTCGTACAAGCGCATCACCACGGGTGGCGACTCCGTGCCGCAGTACGCCACGTGGGGCCTGCGCAACCGCGCGAGTATGGTCCGCATCCCGGTCTACAAGCCCGGCAAGCCGCTGTCCACGCGCATCGAGCTGCGCAGTCCCGACCCCATGGCCAACCCGTACCTGGTCAACGCCGTCACGCTGGCGGCTGGTCTGGACGGCATCGAGCGCAAGCTGGAACTCCCGCCCGAGGCCACGGCCGAGACGCTCAAGCTTACCGACCGTCAGATGGTCGAGGCCGGCTACGCGCCGCTGCCGCGCTCGCTCAAAGAGGCGCTCGATGTGTTTGAGGACTCGCAGTTTATGAAGGATGCCCTCGGCGAGCACATTCACAGCTTCTTCCTCAAAAAGAAGCGCGACGAGTGGCATAAGTTTGAGTCTACGATCACCGAGTGGGAGATCAAGCACTACCTGGCGAACTCCTAATCGCGCTGGCTTGTTCCAGTACGATTGAGCTCATTTCTTTGGAGGCCGATATGTCCGAAAAGAGTGCCCTGTTCATGGCGCGCACGACGCGCTTCCACGAGTTTGCCCGCAGCTTGACGACTACCCTGGGTGTCGAGGTGAGCCTGGCAACCCCTGATTCGCCAACTGCGGCGCACGACTTTGACCTGCTGATCCTCGATTCCGACGGCATCCGCAGCGACCGCATCGATCAGATTGCCAAGTGGCTTGACGATCGCGGCGGTGTCCCCATGTTGGTGATCGTCGACGATGAGGCGCTCGGTACCCTGCGCCTGCCGAATCACGCGCATGCCGACTTTGTGTGCCCCACGGCGACGCCCAACGAGCTTAAGGCTCGCGCGCAGCGCCTGATGGGCGAGGAGGAGACCGTCACCGCCGACGATGTGCTCAACATCGATAACCTCGAGATTAATCTGGCTACCTACCAGGTGACACTCGATAACGAGCCCATCGACCTGACGCTGATGGAGTACTCGCTGCTGAGCTTTTTGGCGACGCATCCCAATCGCGCCTACAGCCGCGAGGTGCTGCTGCACCGCGTGTGGGGCTTTGAGTACTGCGGCGGCACGCGCACCGTCGACGTGCACATCCGACGCATCCGCTCCAAGGTGGGCCCGCAGAT
>URFP01000215.1:0-2071 GCA_900547235.1 uncultured Collinsella sp.
GGGCCTCGAGCGCAGATGCAAGCTCCTCAACGGCAGCCTTCAGATGGCCATACACGCTTGCATAGGCAATCGTAATGCCCTCGTCCTCGGGCTGGTAGCTCGACCAGGTGTTGTAGGTGTCAAGGTAATAGCCCAGGTTCTCGGTCAGCACGGGGCCGTGAAGCGGGCAAATGATCTGGATGTCCAGATTGGCGGCCTTCTTAAGCACGGCCTGCACGAACTTGCCGAACTTGCCCACGATACCAAAGTAGTAACGACGCGCCTCGCAGGCCCAGCCCTCCGGATCCTCGATGTCGTTAGCGCCAAACTTGCCAAAGCCGTCGGCACTAAAGAGTACCTTGTCGGTAGCCTCATAGGAGAAGAGCACCTCGGGCCAGTGCACGTTGGGGGCGCCGACAAACGTTAGGCTGTGGCCACCCAGGTCGAGCACGTCGCCCTCTTTGACGACCATCTTGCGCTCGGGGAAATCGGTGCCAAAGAAGTTGACCATCATGCGGAAGGCGCCCATGCTGGCCACGATCTGGGCCTGGGGATAGCGCTCCATAAAGGCGGCGATGCCAGCGGAGTGGTCGGGCTCCATATGATGAACGACCAGGTAGTCGGGCGTACGGCCGTCGAGCGCGGCCTCGAGGTTGCCGAGCCATTCGTCGACAAAGCCAGCGTCAACCGAATCGGCGACAGCGATTTTATCGCCCAAGATAACATAGCTGTTGTATGCCATGCCATTCTCGGACACGTCGTACTGGCCCTCGAACAGGTCAATGTCGTGATCGTCGACACCGATGTAGCGGATATCCTTGGTGATCTCCATCAGGCAAAGCCTCCTAGATAGACAAAAGAACCCGTCTATCATAACACTCGGTAGTATCCCAACTGTTATCTGCCGGCATCCTTACCGATTGTTATTGATGTTCAACATATCACCGTTGACCTGCAGAAACTATGCACGCGGTGCCGCCGTACTATGTCGAACGATGAGCTGACCGGGAATACGAATGGCAACAGTTTTGCCCGCCGTACCCGCCTCGGGAACCGCATGCTCAAACACCTCGCGTCCGCGCTGATGTAGATCGAATCGCACGGTCGTGAGCTCGTTGTGTGCCACAAAATCATCGAGTGAATCGTCGACGCCCACTACGCTCACATCCTCGGGCACGCGCAGGCCACTATCGCGCAGCGCGGCGATGGCCCCGTTTGCCATCTGGTCGTTTGCCGCATAAATCGCTGTCATGGTGCGATCGTGCTCGGCCAGATATCTGCCGGCCTCGTAGCCGCTGTTGGCAGACCAGTCGCCCTCGAGCGGCTCTGCCGGCTCGATGTGTTTACGCTCGAGCGCATCCTGCCAACCGGCGCGACGAAATTGCTCGTCGACCGAGAAGGACGGGCCGCCAATATAGCGAATCTGCTCGTGCCCCAGCTCAAACAGGTGATCCATAAGCAATAACGAGCAGCCGTAATGGTCGGAATCGACCGTGGTCACGCGCGGATGCGCGTACATGGTAACGATGACCGTGCCAATGCCCGGCAGTGGATCAAACGTCTCAAAATCGGGCGCCATACGGCTCATGCCGATGATGATGCCGTCCACGGGCAGCGCAGCCATACGACGCGTTGCCTCGGCAAGCGAGAATTCCTCGGTCTTGGACATCTCGACCAGCGTGATGGCACAATTATGCTCGCGAGCAGCGCTGGCGATGCCGTCGATCATTGAGAGGTTGCCAAACTTGGTGACATCGTTGATGCACAGGCCGACCGAATGGTAACGGCCATCGCGCAGCGAGCGACCGGCATAACTCGGACGAAAGCCGAGCTCTTGCATAGCGGCCTGCACGCGCTGGCGCGTCTGCTCGTTGACGTTAGGGAGGCCGTTGGCAACGCGCGAAACCGTCTGCTGCGAAACACCGGCAGCGCGGGCGACGTCGGCCATGGAAACCGGACGCGTACCTGTATCGTTGGACGGACGCCTTGCCACAGGATCACCTTCACCCTTGCGAGATCTGAATAGCGTGAATGCCAGCCCGGGCAGAAATACATCCCGCGCCGAGGCCCGCTATCGTCGGACGCATGTTAA
>URFP01000216.1:0-2069 GCA_900547235.1 uncultured Collinsella sp.
CTGCCGACACCGACTTGCGCCGCAAGCCCGCCGGCGCCGCCGCGCCTGCCGACACCGACTTGCGCCGCAAGCTCACCACCACCGTGGTGCTGGTGCTGTTTGCCCTGGTGGCGATAGCCATGGCAACCTTTGCCTGGTTCTCCATCGCCGATAGCGCCAAAACCCGCATGCTCATGATCGACGCCAACGCCGACGGCTCGCTGCGTTTTGACCTGGACGAGCATGCCACCTTCGAAGAGTATGTCCACAGCCTGGGCTTCGACCAGATCTCGGCGCGCATCGCCAGCGAAAAGGGCGTGGACATCGACGCGTCCAAGCTCAAGCCCGTCACCACGAGCGACTACCAGACCTTTACCTTCGAGGACGGCTCCACCGCCGATCCCGCGACCGGCGCCTACCTGGAGTTTACGCTGCACTTTATGAGCAGCACGGACCTGCGCGTGCGCCTGACCGGGCAGGACGGTGACAACGGCGCATCCGGCACGCGGTTTAGCTCCGACACGCAGGGCATGGCCAGCGCCATGCGCATGAGCTTTACCGCCGACGGTCACACCTGGGTCTATAACCCCAACGGAGGCGGGGGCTCGTCTGGTGCGGCCGCCGTCTTTGGGCTCGACTCGGGAGCAGCGAACGCGGCCAGCGACATGTTCGACCTCATAAAAGATACGGATAAGCCGGTAACCGTTCGCATATGGCTCGAGGGAACGGACCCAAATTGCACTAATATGCTAAAGGGAGCTAACTATTCGGTTTCGATGCGCTTTGAGGGCATCGAAGAACAGTAGATATGCACGGCGGCCACCGGGCCGCGCACGACCTAGTCAGACACGGTAGTAAGGGACATCATGCAATCTGTTAAAAAAGCCGCATCCATCGCACTGAGCGTCGTCATGTGGATCATCATCCTGGTAGCGGCCCTGTACGCGTTCACCACGCTCGCCACGCGCGAGGACGGCAGCGTCTCGGACATCGCCGGCTTCACCCCGCTCGCCGTGCAGTCCGACTCCATGGCGCCCACGTTTAACAAGGGCGACCTCATCGTCATCCAAAAGTGCGACACCTCCAAGCTCGAGGTGGGCGACATCGTGACGTTCCACACCATTATCGACAACGAGTACGCGCTCAACACGCACCGTATCGCCGCCATCGACGAGGTCAACGGCATGCGCAGCTTTACCACCAAGGGCGATAACAACGACGTGGCCGATACGCACATCATCAGCGACGGAGACATCGTTGGTAAGTACCTGTTCGCGTTGCCGCAGATGGGCAAGGTCATGGACTTCCTGTCTAGCTCCATGGGCTTCCTCATTGTGATCGTGCTGCCCATGCTGCTGTTCTTTATCTACCAGGTGTATCACCTCATCGTGGTGGGCATGAACCTTAAGCGCGCTATGGCCGAGGAGGACCGCCTGACCGCCGCGGCTGCCATCGTGGACGCCGAGGGCAAGGGCGACACCACCGTCACGGCCGATAACGCCGCCGAGCAGCTTGCCCAGGCCGAGGCCAAGCTCGAGGAAGCCCGTCGTCTGAAGGCCGAGGCCGAGGCGGCGATGAACGCGACCAAGCAGGAGGATACCGACGGTGAGTGAGTTTCTGGGATTTGCCTGGGAGCTGCTGGCAAAGGTCGTCTACAACGTCGTTGCCGTCGTGAGCTCTATCCTTAACCTGCTGGTGTTTGGCTGGGTTGAGTACTTCAACATCTTTATGACCTACTTCACCACGTTTGACCTGGTGGGCAAGATCGGCGCAGTCATCCTGTTTGCCATGCTCATCGCGGTCCCCGTGCTGATCGTGGCCATCCTGGTCCATCGCTACCGCATCAACCGCCGCCTGCATCGCGACGACACGTCCAACAAAGCGCTCTATCGCGAGATCGGCCGCCTGAACAAGCAGGTGCTCGATCTTATGGACGAGAAGAACAAGCTGCTGGCGCTCAAGGTCAACGCCATGGGCGGTACCAAGCAGATTCCGTACGTGGGTGCCTCGGCTCTTGCCGACGATCACCTGCCGACGGTGGGCAACGTGGTGGGCGCCGCTGCGGGCGCCGGTGCGCCTGCGGGCGAGGG
>URFP01000217.1:0-2009 GCA_900547235.1 uncultured Collinsella sp.
GTGCACCCGGCCTTTGTGGGCGTACCGTTTCTATGCGGTCGCGAGGTGCCGGTCTATTTGCACTACCCGCTCGAGCCCACCCTCCAAGTCCAAAAATTCATCAACGCCATGGCCCAACTCCTCAACTAGCTCATTTGGCGCGGGTAGTCTTTTTGGGACGGGGCTTTTTTAGCTACTTTCGCCGCCCTGCCTGCGCACCCTCAAAGTAGTCAAAAAGCCCCGTCCCAAAGAGACTAACAAAACGAGGCCCTGGCCAAACGGCCAGGGCCTCACCAACTTTTATTCCGTTCTAAACGACGGGCTGATTGCGCGTAGGAGGGTGCCCCGAGGGTGGCGGGGTGTTTCCTCCGCGCGCAGTTTCGCAGCGCAGCGAGAATGTTTGAGCACGGAGGAATTACCCCGCCGCCCCCGGGGCACCCTCCGTCAGTAACCAGTTCTACTCGAGCTCAAACGCTCCGGTATAGAGCTGGTAGTAGTACCCGCGCTTGGCGATCAGCTCGTCGTGGTTGCCGCGCTCGATGATGCGGCCGTGATCCAGACAGATGATCGCGTCGGAGTTGCGCACGGTGGAAAGGCGGTGCGCGATGACAAACGTCGTGCGGCCCTCCATGAGCTTGTCCATGCCGGCCTGCACGATGGCCTCGGTGCGGGTGTCGATGCTCGACGTGGCCTCGTCCAGAATCATCGCCGGCGGATCGGCCACGGCGGCGCGTGCGATTGAGATCAGCTGGCGCTGGCCTTGCGACAGCTGGGCACCGTTGCCGGTAAGCATGGTGTCGTAGCCGTCGGGCAGGCGGGTGATAAAGTCGTCTGCGCCCGCGAGCTTGGCCGCTGCGATGCACTCCTCGTCGGTGGCGTCCAGGTTGCCGTAGCGGATGTTGTCCATCACGGTGCCGGTGAACAGGTTCACGTCCTGCAGCACGACGCCCAGGCTTCGGCGCAGGTCGGCCTTGCGGATCTTGTTGACGTTGATGCCGTCGTAGCGAATCTTGCCGTCGGCAATGTCATAGAAGCGGTTGATGAGGTTGGTGATGGTCGTCTTGCCCGCACCGGTGGCGCCGACAAACGCGACTTTCTGGCCCGGCTTGGCAAACACGGACACGCCGTGCAGCACCTCGTGGTCGGGCGTGTAGCCAAAGTCGACGTTGTCCATGACCAGGTCGCCGCGCAGCGGCACGTACTCGATCTCGCCGGTTGCGCGGTGCGGATGTTTCCACGCCCACATGCCGGTGTGGTGGTCAGCCTCCTCGAGCTGCCAGGTATCGGGGTTGACCTGCGCGTTGACGAGCGTCACATAGCCTTCGTCGGCCTCGGGCTTCTCGTCGATGAGCTCAAAGATGCGGTCGGCGCCGGCGAGGCCCATGACCACGGCGTTGATCTGCTGCGAGATCTGGCCGATCTGTCCGCAGAACTGCTTGGTCATGTTGAGGAACGGCACCACGACGGCGATGGACAGCGCCATGCCCGAGATGCTCAGGTTGGGCACGCCCAGCGCCAGGAAAATGCCGCCGGCAAGGGCCACCAGCACGTAGAGCAGGTTGCCCAGGTTCATAAGGATGGGCATGAGGATGTTGGCGTACATGTTGGCCTTCTGGGAGACCTCGAAGAGCTTTTCGTTGTGCTCGTCAAAATCGGCCTCGGCGGCAGACTCGTGGCAGAACGCCTTGACGACCTTCTGGCCGTTCATGACCTCCTCGATATGGCCCTCGACCACGCCAAGCTCGGTCTGCTGCGCAATGAAGAAGCGCGCGGAGTTGGATCCGAGCAGCTTGGTCATAAAGGTCATAAAGGCGACGCCGGCGATGATGACCAAGCACATCCACACGCTGTAGTACAGCATGATAAAGAACACCGTGACGATGATGATGATCGTCATGAGCAGGTTGGGCAGCGACTGGCTGATCATCTGACGCAGCGTGTCGATGTCGTTGGTGTAGTGGCTCATGATATCGCCGCGCTGGTGCGTGTCGAAGTAGCGGATCGGCAGGTCCTGCATGCGGTTGAACATC